>CAYWCK010000283.1:0-7044 GCA_964456685.1 uncultured Bifidobacteriaceae bacterium
GGCATACCAATCGAGATTGATTTGCTCGCCGATCAAGCGCCGCAACATCTTCAATAGATTTTCCACGACCTCATTCAGGTCCAGCGGTTGCACCTGCAGAACCGACCGCCGGCTGAACTGGAGCAACTGCCGGGTCAAACCGGCGGCGCGCTTGGCCTCGGTTTCCAACTCCCGCAACGATCCCGCGAGGAAGGGATCCAAGTTCGGGACGTCGCGCAGCAGCCCCAGATGCAGCATGATGGCACCAAGAATGTTGTTGAAGTCGTGGGCGACTCCGCCGGCCAACTGCCCCACGGCTTCCATTTTTTGCGCCTGGCGGAACTGCGCTTCCAGCCGCTTCCGCTCCGTGATGTCTTCCTTGACGGCGACAAAATGCGTGATGCGGCCGGTCTCATCGAGCACGGGCGAGATGGACGCCGACTCCCACAGGGTCTCGCCGTTCTTGCGCTTGTTGTGGAATTCTCCACGCCACTCCCGCCCCTGGGTAATCGTTTGCCAGAGCTCCTGATATTGCTCCGGTGAAGTTTCCCCTGACTTCAAGACACGCGGATTCTGGCCCACGACCTCGGCCAAGGTGTAACCCGTCACCTCAGTAAAATGCGGGTTGATGTATTCGATGCGTCCCTGGCGGTCGGTGATCACGATGGAGGCCGAACTTTGCTCCACAGCCCGCGAGAGCTTCCGCAACTGATCCTCCGCCTGTTTGCGTTGCGTGACATCCTCCACCACGCCGTCATAATACAGCGTACGGCCGGCATCATCGCGCACCGCCCGGGCGCTTTCCCGAACGAAGATCATCGTCCCATCGCGGCGTTTCCAGGCGGCTTCCAGACCACGGATTTCGCCGGTGCGCTCGATCTCGGCAAGGAACTGTTGCCGGGAATAACGTGGTTCAAAGCTCGCTTCGTTCAATTGGCGTTCGACGAGCTCCGCCGCCGTGTCGTAACCCAGCAGTTTGACCAACGCGGGATTGGCCAGAAGAATGCGTCCTTCGGGAGTCGTGCGATAGATGCCAACCGAGCTGTTCTCGTACAAGCCGCGGAATCGCTCCTCGCTCGCACGCAGCGCCGTCTCCGCCCGACGTTGGGCGATCGCAATGCTGGCCAGGCCACTGATCGCGGTGATGGCGTTGACTTCTTCCCAGGTGGGCACGCGCGGTTTCGAATGATACAGCGCCATGGTGCCCAGCACGTCATTGTCCGGCGAGAGAATCGGCTGGGACCAGCAAGCCCGCAGCCCGGCGCGACGGGCGACTTCGCGAAAGTCATCCCAATACGGGTGCGTTTCGATGTCCTCCACCACGACCAGTTGCTTGGTGGCGGCAGCGGCCCCACACGAACCGGCCGACGGAGTGATCGCGATCCCGTTGACCGCCTGGAGATAAAATTCGGGCAACCGCGCGGCGGCCCCATGCACAAGGTGGCGACCCGATTCATCCAACAACATGATGGCGCAGCACCAATCCGGGTGGGCACATTCAAGCAAGGTGACAATCGATTCCAGCACCTCCGGCAACACGGCGCCCGTGGCCAGCAATTGGAGTGTGCGCAGGTGCAGTTGCTCGTGCTGCTCCCGCCGCTTGCGCTCCGTGATGTCCTGGTAAGAGCCGCGCACGCGGAGGACCTTGCCGTTTTCCACGACGGGATGGCAGATGCTGCGCACCCATTTGGGCCGGCCTTGAACCGAAAGAATTTCCAACTCCAAATCGAACGGCGTGCCTTTCTCCACCGCCTCCTTGAGCGCCGCTTCAATCCGCGCCCGGGATTCACCCCGATAAAACTCGAGGGCTTCCGCCACCGTGATCGCCGTGCCCCGCTCGAGATCATGGATGCGCGCCGCTTCCTCCGTCCAGTCGCCCACGAGGGTGACGGGATCGAATTCCCAGCCGCCGACATGGGCAATCTCCCCCGCCTCGCGTGCCAGCATTGCCTGGTGACGCAAAGCGACTTCGAGCTGCTTGCGCTCGGTGACATCCGTGGCCAGGCCGAGCGAGAAAAGTTCACCGGACAACTCGATCAGTTGAATGGATATCTGGAGTTCGCGGATGGTGCCACTGCGCGTGCAGGCCTGCATCTCCAACTGCTCACGATCACCGGGCGCACGCAAGTTGGCGTAGAGTTTCGTGCGCGCGTCGGGCCCCGCCCACAGCTGGAGTTCCAATGGCGTGCGGCCAATCATTTCCGCCCGCGCGTATCCGTGCAGGGCCGCAAAGGCGGCGTTCACATCCACGATCCGGCCTTCCGGCAATCGGGTCATGACAATGCCGACCGGGCTGTGGTTAAAGATCGCGGAAAGCCGGGTTTCACTCTCGCGCAACGCGGCCTCCGCCCGCTTCCGTTCGCTGATGTCGCGGGTGACGATGATCTTTCCTTTCGGGCTGCCATCGCCGCCGCGAAAAACACCGACCGTGACCTCGCCAAAGAAGCGCGATCCATCTTTCCGCAGCATGGTGTACTCGGTTTCCAGTAAACTCCCCTCACCCGGCAGGTTGCGGGCATTCTGCTGCGCCCGCTCCCGTTCCTCGGGCGCCACCCATTCGAGCACACTGCGTCCCGACAGATCAGTTCCGGGCGCCTCGCCAAACATCGTCAGTGCCCGCGATGAAGTGAACAGCGTCCGGCCGGCCAGATCGGTCAAAGTGATGGCGTTGGGTGAGGCAGCGATCAGGGTACGATAAAGCTCCTCGCTGTCACGCAACGCGCGCTCTGCGGCTTCGTGACTGGCCCGCCGCTCCAATTGCTCCAATCCCCAGGAGATATCCAGTGCGAGTTCCTCCAACAGCGCAATTTCCCGGTCTTGAAATTCAGTGGCCTCGCCCACATACACGGTGAAAACCCCACGGACAACGCCGCGCAGTTGAACCGGCAGGGCCGCCGCCCCGCGCAAGCCATGCGCGCGCACCAACGGTTGCCAGGGCGCTGTGCGCGGATCGGTGGTGACGTCGTGGCTGATAAAAGTCTTACCGGATCGGAAACACTGGCCCACCAGGCCGCCGCCCTCGGGCCGATCATCCACGAAAACTCTGATTTGATCCAACTGGTCGGCCGCGGCTCCCGCACAGGCCACCGGCCGGATCTGCGCATTGCCGGGCTCAGGCCAACCCACCCAAGCGAGCTTGAATCCGCCCACCTCCACAGCGATCCGGCACACGTTGCGAAATAGTTCCTCCCTGGACTCGATCCGCACAATGCTCTGGTTCATCTCGCTCAACGTGGCGTAGAGCCGGTTCAACCGTTCGATTTCGCGCTCGTGCGCCTTGCGCTCGGTGATGTCGCGCAAAATGCCCAGCTTGAAAAGCCGACCATCCAGTTCGACAACATTGCTGCTGATTTCAACGGGGAAGACCGTGCCGTCCTTGCGCCGGTGCAAGGTCTGAAAAACGGCTTTGCCCGCCGCCAACACCGCCGCGGACTCCCGGGCAAAATTGGCGCGCGCTTCCGGCGCTCGCAATTGCTCCAGCTTCATGCCCTGCAATTCACCCGGCGCGTAACCGTAAGCCTGAGTCACGCGCTCGTTCACCTCGACGATCCGGTCGTGCTCGTCGGCGAGGAGAATCGCATCGTTGGCGTGCTTCATGAGGTACTCCACCCGTTGCGCCAACAGCAGTCGCTCGCGCTCCACCGCCAGTTGCTGGCGCGTGTGTCGCGCTTCTTCGCGCCGCGCCACGAACCCGACCAACAATCCCGCGCCAACGGTGGCGATCAGCGTCAAACCAAGCACGACCCAGGCCTGGGCCTTGACCATTCCCAAAACTTCCTCGCGATCCACCTTCGTGAGCAGATACCAGTCGGAGTCCGGAATCTGACGCAGTTCCGCGAAGACCGGCACGTCGCGATAATCCCGTCCCTTGATCTGCCCTTGCCTGCCCCCCTCGGGCAAGCTGCCGGGTTGCTTGAGGTCCGCCGTGATGGGAAACTGGACTTTCGCATCGGTATTCGTTCCAAACCGGGTGGGACTGCAAAATACATAACCCTCGCCATCGCGGCGCAGGATGATGGACTCGGCGGAACGACTGGCGTACGGCCAGGTTTGCAAAAGAGGATACAAGTAATTCCGTGGATCCACGCGCAGCAGGAGCGAGCCAATCCGGACCGGCGGCACCCGGCTGCTGTTGGTCGGTGCATGAATGGGAATCACGATATCAAGGTGGCGAGCCTCCGCGCCGGATTGGCCGTGCACGTCCGAAATCGTCAATTCATCGGTTCGCGCCACATCCATGACCAGGTGTTGCAGGAAAGTGAGCGAGTTCGTCTGATGCGGAATCGCCAGCCGCAGATGCAGATTGGTATCGACCAAAGCCACCAACGAGTACCGGTCGCCTCCCTTCAATAGATCCAACCAACGCACGAGCCGATCGCGCGTGCGCGGCGAATCGTTGCGACCCAAGAAGGCTTCCACATCCCGGGAGGTGAATTCCGCCCCGGCAAAAAATCGCGCATCGTTCAAACGCTCGCGCCGCCAATTGGCAATCTGCTCGAGCTTCATGCTCTCGACGGCGGTCAGGAGCTGGCGCGCGTCCGCGTCGCGCTCCACGTTCTCCTGGCGCAAATACAAAGCGGTTACCACGCTGAGACTGAGTGCCGCCGTGCTCGCAATCAAGATGGCGAACGCACGGGCGCGCGATTCATAAGGCGACCACGGCTCGGAACGGGCTGCTTCTCCCTTGCCAGCCGGTGATGGACGCGCTTGCGGCGAATACCCCAGCAAGGCAACCCCCAAAAACAACCAGATGATGCCAGTCCAGAGCGCCACTGGATTTCGATCCGCTTCAATGGACCACGGATGCCCCGCTGCATACGGCACCAGAACTGCCAATCCGAGCAGCACAATCGCGGTTGTGAGCACCGCGCTGAGTCGCCAGGTCCATGAGCGTCGCGAGGACGAGAACGCCTGTAACCAGTAGATCAGCGCCACCAGCACCAAGACGCCGCCGGAGACCGCGGACATTTGACCCACTTGCACTCCCCCAATTCGATCGGTCGTATGTGCCAGCCAGACTTCCAGCGGTGAGTTCCAATTAAACCACGGGCGCAAGCCCACGAAGACACCAAAGCCACCTAGCACGAGGGCAATCACCAAGCTCGTCTGCCGATAAAACCCGCGGCTGCTCATCCGGCCGCGGTTGTGGACCAGAAGCCCCCAAGCCAGCAGGCAGAGGGCATTGCTGGGAGAAATTGGCTTCTGATCATCAGAGAAGGCCAGTAATTGACCGAGGTCCGCGCCCCAAGTCCAAACGGCCACCGCCGCCAGGACGATTGCCACCAAGGCACAGGCGCGGCTGTATCTAACCATTCGACTTTCGGGTATGCCGAGCATCTTCAATCTGCACGCAACGCGAGTCCGCCAGCCTTCCCCCACTCATCCCGGCCCGGGCATCCCGCTTAAACAACCGTGCGGGGTGAGTTTGGGTTCAACACGGCGCAACCCGCTTACCTCCCATTGCGAAAGGTACGCTGCTTTTTGACATTCGGTAAATCCATCATGAGCCGATGTCGGACCAAACACCCGATTGGCCATCGGTTAGATCCGCTGGCAACTTGAGTAAAGTTTCAGCGATCAATCCGCCCGGTGAACAGCGCGCACCGGGTGCGGAAGTTGGAGGGACCAACGAAAATCGATTCAGAACAATTCCGACGCCACGGGTTTGAGCGGTGCAAAACTCCGCCGGTGAATCGGGCACGGTCCGTGTTCGGCGAGGGCGGCCAGATGTTGCGGCGTGCCGTAGCCTTTGTGCCCCGCAAAACCGTACGCCGGAAACTGGCGATCAAATTCCACCATCATCCGATCGCGCGTGACCTTGGCCAGCACGCTCGCGGCGGCGATGGAGTAACTTTTTGCATCGCCCTTCACGATGGCGGTGTTGGGCAGCTTCATCGTCTTGACGGGTTTGCCGTCCACCAACACGTGCTCCGGTTGCGGCTCAAGATTTGCGAGCGCCTCGTTCATCGCGCGATGCGTGGCTTGCAGTATGTTGATGCGATCAATCGTCGCCGCATCCACGATGGCTACGGCGAAACGCACTTCCGGATGCGTGGTGAGAATGGAGAAGAAATTTTCGCGCTGGGCTTCGGTGAGTTGCTTGGAGTCGTTCAGGTCGTGCAGTCGTTCATCAAAACCGCTGTGCTGCCATACGTGCGGAAGGATGACCGCTGCGGCCACGACCGGCCCGGCCAACGGCCCGCGCCCGGCTTCATCCACGCCGGCGACAAGCCGAAAACCTTGCTGCCAAAGTTCGCGCTCAAACGAGAGCAGGTCACAAAGCTTGGCGTTCATGGAATGAGGCGACTACAACCAGGAGCCGAGCCACGGCGCAGACAACCACTGCCCGCGACAACGGAACTGCCAGCGCCCAACACCGTTGGCTCGAGCGATGTTAGGTTGCGCGCGTGTCATTCCGTCTAAAACGTGCAACCACCGACATAAAGAGGAACAACAGAGCTGACCAAGTAAACCACGGCGCTATCACAGCCCAAAGCAAACCCTCAGTCCAACTCAACTCGCTCCCATGAATATGGAAAAGTGGGAAAACGAAGCGAAGAATCAGATACTGAATCGGGCCGAAAAAATCGCACACAACTCCATCCACCATGTTCAATCCCAAGTAACCGACAAGGCTGAGGATCAGCCCAAAAGCTACCGAAACGGTGGCGCGTTTAAATATCATAAGCTGTCTAGCAGCTCGACCTAGGGCTGCTAGTTCTATCAGTGTTCAATGCATCTCCACATCGCACGAGCCGATGCCCTTGCGATAGTAATTGAACTGCACGTTCGGATGATCAGCGAGCAATGACATGGGCACAGCGGCGTCCGGCAGCTTCTTCGCGATCATCAGGCACGTGAGCCTTTGGCCGAACGGATTGTCGTGGCTGCCCGCGTGCCAGATCGAAACCTTATCCGCCTTCCACGTTTCGACCGGCCCGACGGAAATCGCCTGTGTCGGCACGAGTGAAATATTTCCGCCGCCCGAAGTGCGCGCGTTCTGCGCGACGGTGAGCGGATGCAAATCCACCACGCGCGTCGCGAGCTTGCGATATTCCGCAGGTG
>CAYWCK010000284.1:0-7037 GCA_964456685.1 uncultured Bifidobacteriaceae bacterium
GACTTACCTGCATCCATGAATGGTCACAAACTTGCCTTTCTGTACACGCCCGCCATTGAGGCGATGAACTATCCGCCCGACTGCCCTTTCAAGACGCAACGTTCCACGCTCACCCGGGCCAAGATCGCTTCGTTCGGCCTGTTACATGGCCCGTGCAGCCGCGAAGTACCGGCTCGCCGCGCGTCGCTCCCGGAACTCAGGCGTATTCACACGGCGGAGTACCTGACCGAACTCGAGCGCGCGTCAGCGGGCGATTTGACCGCGGAAGGTTTCCGCATGGGTCTGGGCGGTCAGGACACACCGATCTTCAATGACATGTTTGAATACGGCGCCTGGGCTTGTGGTGCCGGCTTGGTGGCCGCGGATGTCCTGCTCCGAGGCGAAGCGGACATTGCCTTCAACTTGCTCGGCGGCTTTCACCACGCCATGCCGGGAATGGCCAGCGGCTTTTGCTACCTCAACGATGTCGCCCTCGCCTGCGACGCCTTCACCCGCGCGGGCAAGCGCGTCGTGTATCTGGATGTGGATGCCCACCACGGTGACGGAGTGCAGGAAGTTTTCTACGACCGCAGCGACGTCCTCACGATCTCCATGCACGAGAGCGGCAAAACACTTTTCCCTTGGGGCGGGTTTGAAAATGAAACCGGCCGCGGACACGGACTGGGCTACAACGCGAACATTCCCCTGCCGGCGGGCACCTATGACGAAGCATTTCTTTTCGCCTTCAAACGGGCGGCGGCACCGCTTATTCGCGCCTACAACGCGGACGTGATCGTGCTCGAACTCGGCATGGACACCCTTGCCGGCGACCCGCTCACGCACCTGCAACTGACGAACAATGTCGTCGTGGATCTGCTGGGCATACTGTTGGACTTCAAACGGCCGCTGCTCGTGGCGGGTGGTGGTGGCTATAACATCGAGCATACCGTCCGCGCTTGGACGCTGGCATGGCAAACTTGTCTGGGCGAAACGGAAGACGACACGGCTTACATGGGGTTGGGCGGAGTGATGCTCGGCAGCTCGGAATGGTCCGGCGGCCTCCGCGACCGCCACCTGTCGGTTTCGGCCTCGCAGCGCACGGCGGTGGAAAACGAATTGCACGCCACGCTCGAGCGCCTCGGCACGCGGCTGTTTCCTTATCATGGCCTGCTGCCGCAAATCGCCACCTGCACCACCATTGATAATTGACCAGCCAGACAAATTTCCGGGACCAACCAACCAGAACCACAAATGCCATGAACGAAATGCCTCAAACAGCCAAGCCTGTATCCACGAGTTCACTGCTCCAGGAGAACCGTTCGTTTCCGCCCGCACCGGAAGTCGTTCGCCGCGCCTACCTCAACGGCGAGCAATACCGGAAGATGTACGACCAATCGGTGAACGACCCGGACAAGTTCTGGCTTGAGCAGGCGAAGTCCCTGAACTGGATCAAGCCGCCCACCGTTTCGCGCAAATACGAGTGGAACACTGCTGCACGCAAAATCCAGCACACCTGGTTCGAGGACGGTCAGTTGAATGTCAGCGTCAACTGCCTCGACCGGCATGTGCAGGCTGGCCATGGCGACCGGATCGCGCTGATCTTCCAGGGCGAGCCGGAGAGCGATGTCACCAAAATCACCTACCAGCAGTTGCTGACCGAGGTCTGCAAGTTCGCGAATGTCCTCAAATCGCTCGGCGTGAAAAAGGGCGACCGCGTGGCCATCTACATGCCGATGGTGCTCGAACTCCCCATCGCCATGCTGGCTTGCGCCCGTATCGGTGCGATTCACTCGATCGTGTTTGGTGGCTTCAGCGCCGATGCCCTCGCCGGCCGTATCAACGATTCGCAATGCAAAGTGCTGGTCACGGCGAATTGCGGATTGCGCGCGGGCAAGAACATTCCGCTCAAGGCCATCGCCGATGAAGCGCTCAAGACCTGCCCGAGCATCACGAAGGCCGTCGTTTACAAGCGCAACGACAGCCCGTGCAGCATCACTGCCGGACGCGACCTCTGGTGGCACGAGGTCATGGCCGGTGCGGCCACGGAATGCGCTCCCGAAGTCATGAAGGCCGAGGATGTCCTCTTCATGCTTTACACCTCCGGCTCGACCGGCAAGCCGAAGGGCGTCGTCCACACCACGGCGGGTTACCTCATACACGTTGCGCTCACCACCAAGTACGTCTTCGATATCCATGAAAGCGACACGTTCTGGTGTACGGCGGACATCGGCTGGGTGACCGGCCACAGTTACATCGTTTATGGGCCGCTGTGCAATGGCTTCACGAGCCTCATGTTCGAGGGCGTGCCGACCTTCCCCGACGCGGGGCGGTTCTGGCAAATGGTGGAGAAATTCAAGGTGACACAATTCTACACCGCCCCGACCGCAATCCGTTCGCTCATCCGCCTCGGCGAAGAGTGGCCGAACAAATACGACCTTAGCTCGCTGAAAACGCTCGGCTCGGTGGGCGAACCAATCACTCCCGAAGCGTGGATGTGGTATCACCGCGTCATCGGCAAGGAGAAGTGTCCCATCGTGGATACGTGGTGGCAGACCGAAACCGGCGGTCACCTGATCACTCCATTGCCCGGCGCACACGTCACCAAACCCGGTAGCGCCAGCCGGCCGTTCTTCGGCGTCGAACCTGTGGTGTTGCGCGACGACGGCACGCCGTGCGGTCCAAATGAAGGCGGCAAATTGTGCATCAAGAAACCGTGGCCCGGCATGATGCGTACCACGTGGGGTGACCACGACCGTTTCATTGACACCTACTTCACGATGTACAAGGACATTTATTTCACCGGCGACGGCTGCCGCGTTGACCAGGATGGCGACTACTGGTTGATGGGGCGCATTGACGACGTCGTAAACGTATCCGGCCACCGCATCGGCACCGCGGAGGTGGAGAGCGCGTTGGTGAGCCATCCCAAAGTTGCGGAAGCCGCAGTCGCGCCCATGCCGCACGACATCAAGGGACAGGCCCTTTACGCCTTCGTCACGCTCAAAGACGGAATTCATCCGAGCGAAGAACTGAAGAAAGAACTCGTCACTCATGTGCGGAAGGAAATTGGGCCGATCGCCGCACCGGACAAGTTGCAGTTCGCGCCCGGACTGCCCAAGACGCGTTCGGGCAAAATCATGCGCCGCATCCTGCGGAAGATTGCCGAAGGCCAACCGGACCAAATTGGCGACACCACGACACTGGCTGACCCGCACGTCGTGGAAGTGTTGGTCAAAGAACGTCAGTAGCGGGAGTGGCGCGACGCGCCGAAAAAACACCGCCGGGGTGCGATGCCCCGGCGGTCTTCTCCAGTTATGGGAATTCTGGAGTCTCAACGAAGCGCAACCCGGTTTGCGTGCGCGGGCGAGAACTTGTTGAATTCCATGCTCCCCCACCCCGCCCGACTCTCGCCGGTAGAATCATTCTTCGCCCCACCGCAAATCTCCAAATTGAATTGCCGGCCGGTCGCCAGCATGCCAGCCCCTACCCGATGCCTTCTCCCGTTCCCGGCGGGAAAACATCACGGTTTGGGCGAGGGCCGCAAAATCTTCAAACCGAACCCACCTCTGCAATATGAACGCTGAAACCTCACCCACTCCTGTCACGAATCGCGGCCGGCTTGTCACATTTGCCGGCTTGGGCATCAACCTCGCGCTCGGCGTGCTCTACACTTGGAGCATGTTCAAAGGCGCCATCGAAAACGAATTCGGTTGGAAGGGCTCGCAATTGAACGACCCCTACGCCCTCTGCTGCCTGGTCTTCGCCTTTGCGATGATCGTAGCCGGGCGTTGCCAGGACAAATTTGGCCCCCGCCTCACCGCTTCCATCGGCGGCGTCCTGGTCGGCGTGGGCATGGTGCTCATTTCAACGACCAACAGCTACGGCCTCTGGTTGCTCGGATTCGGCGTGCTCATTGGCATCGGCATCGGCTTTGGCTACTCCTCCGCCACCCCGCCGGCACTCAAATGGTTTCCACCGGCGAAAACCGGACTCATTGCGGGCCTCGTTGTCGCCGGCTTCGGACTCGCGCCGGTCTATCTCGCGCCAACTTCGCAGTACTTGCTGGGACACTTCGGGCTTCAGAAATCCATGCTCATTCTCGGAATTGCATTCGTCGTGATTGTCTGCGGCCTCGCCCAATTTTTGGTTAATCCCCCATCCGGTTACGTCGCGAGCGCGGCCAAGAGTGCGACGGCAAAACCCACGGCCACCGTCAATGCCTCGCCCAGTCAAATCCTGCACACGCCAAAGTTCTGGCTGCTCTGGGTCATCTACTTCATAGGCGCGGGCGCCGGTTTGATGGTCATCAGCAGCGTCAGCGGCATGGCCAAGAAGAGCATGGGAGATCTGGCATTCGTCGCTGTCGCCGTCATGGCGATCGGTAATGCGGGCGGGCGCATTGGGGCCGGCACGCTCTCCGACAAGATTGGACGCCGCTGGACACTGATGCTGGTGTTGCTGATTCAGGCGGTGTTGATGTTCATCGCCATCCCGGTGACAGCTTCCAAGGAAATGGCTGCCGTGGTGATCGTGCTGGTAGCCGCGTTGATTGGGGCGAATTACGGCGCGAACCTCGCGCTGTTCCCCTCCTTCGCCAAGGACCTTTGGGGACTGAAGAGCTTCGGCGTGAACTACGGCGTGCTGTTCACCGCGTGGGGCGTGGGCGGGTTCGTTCTGCCACGCATCCAGCAAATGCTCACCGCGCGCAGCGGCGGCAGCTACACCTCATCATTCGTCAGCGCGGGCGTATTGCTGGTGGTCGGCGCTGCCTTGACGTTGCTGCTGGGTGAACGGGTCAAACCGGAACCAGCGCGCGTTCCGGAAACCCCGCTGGCCGCGCCTGCGAAATAGGAGTGGTGATCACAAAGGAAAGAGGGACGTATGGAAGACAAACAATTCAGGTGGAGAGAGGCGCTGCCTCTCGCGGTCTGGTCCTTAACCGTGAACTTGTTGCTTACGGGCGGCGTTGCTTCGGCCCAAGGGTGGCAACTCGACAAAGATCTCACGCTAAAAGCTGAATTGAGCGTGAGGGAAACCTTTGACAGCAACGTTTACCTGCAAGATGTCGAGCCGGCACCCGGCGTGACGAATGCGGTGCGGCCTTTTCAGGAATCGTTGGTCACCAGCGTCACACCGCGGCTCGCTCTCGACTGGAAACCGATGACGGAATTCGCACTGGCGGCGTTTTACGCGCCGGAAGTCGTGACCTTTCACAACGAACCGCACGAGAGCCATGTGGCGCATCGCAGTGGGCTGAACTTCTCCGGCAAGGTGGCCATCGTGCAGTGGGAGCAATTCAACACGCTCACCATCATTGACGGCAACGAAGTTGGCCTGACCTTCGGCGGACCGGGTGGCGCGCCGGCGATTGGCGGCATTCCCATTCGCGACCGACGGCCCGCCATTGTTTATCGGAATGGCTTCCGCGCATATCACCCACATGGTAATTGGTTTTTCCGGCCGGTGGCCTGGTCCTACGTGCACGATTTTCAAACCGAGCTTCGCCCTCGCAGCCAGTATCCCTTTTATCAAAACTACGTCGACCGGAATGACTTCACCGTCGGTCTTGATGTCGGCTACAAGGCGTTCAAAGAGGCCTACCTGATCGCTGGCTATCGTTTCGGCTTTCAAGACGAACCGCCCCTGCCCGGCGAAGACATTCATTACTCGAACGACTACCACCGGTTCGTCCTGGGCTTTGAAGGCAAGGTGACGAGCTGGTTGAAGATCGTCGGTGTGGTTGGTGGTGACTGGCGGGATTTCGCGCACCATACGCCGGTGGGCTTCCAGGATCACCAAACACGACTCTACTATGATGCGAGCATCGTAATTAGCCCTGACAAACAGAACACCTTCACAGTGGTGCTGCGGCAATTCGAACAACCGGCTTTCGGGTCGCCGTCCGTTTACGAGGACATCACTTGGGATTTCACCTGGAAGCATCAGTTCGACGCCGAGTGGGGCTTCAGCGGCGGCTTCCGTGCCTATGGTGGCGATTGGTTACCGCCGGTGTTGCGTGATGATTGGATTTTTACGCCCAGCGCAACGCTGAGTTACACTCGCAACAAACATTGGAGCGGTGAACTGGGTTACAGTTACGACTGGGCGGAAAGTGCGATCCCCAACACCAGCGGCCGCGAGTTTACCCGTCATCTCGGTTGGATTTCGTTGAAGTACGCCTTCTGAAGCAAGCCTGTGGATAAAAAATGAGCGCGCCGACCAGGGGCCGGCGCGCTGGGGATGGGTTGAATCCCGTTACAGATTCTTGGCGACTTCGTTCCAGTTCACGACATTCCAGAAAGCTTTCAGATAATCGGCACGCTTGTTCTGATATTTGAGATAATAGGCGTGCTCCCACACGTCCACTCCCAGCAGCGGTTTGCCTTCGCAGCCCGCGATGGCTTTACCCATGAGCGGATTATCCTGATTCGCGGTGGAGACAATTTCCAATTTACCGCCATTGGAAACCAGCCAGGCCCAACCGCTGCCAAAGCGGCCGAGACCAGCGGCCTCAAATTTCGCTTTGAAGTCATCAAAACTGCCGAAGGCGGCCTTGATGCCGTCCGCGAGAGCGCCTGACGGAGCGCCGCCGGCGTTTGGCGCCATCAGCCTCCAGAAGAACGAGTGATTCCAGTGACCGCCACCGTTGTTGCGCACCGGGCCGCGAATCGCGTCCGGCACAACACTCAGATCCTTGATGATTTGTTCGAGCGTCTTTGCCTCAAGTGCGGCATTGCCTGCGATGGCCTTGTTGAGGTTATCCACATAGGCCTTGTGATGGCGGCCGTGGTGGATTTCCATCGTAAGAGCGTCAATATGGGGTTCGAGCGCGGCCTTGTCGTAAGGTAATGCTGGGAGTTCGTGGGGCATAATCAGGTTTTCAATTTTCAGTGTTCAGTCCGGTATGGCAACAGCCTTTGCCTCGGCAATAGTTCGTTGTGACGCGTTCAAGGTAGCCAAAGAAGTGGTTTTGCGCAAGCCACGGCGGCTTATTGGCAAAGGTCCACGAAGTTTTTCAGCAATTGGAGTCCCACCGCCTGACTCTTCTCCGGGTGGAA
>CAYWCK010000285.1:0-7019 GCA_964456685.1 uncultured Bifidobacteriaceae bacterium
GCGCCTTGCCGTGGACGCTCTCCGCGAGATCCTGGGCTTCTTTGTCGTGGCACTGTCCGCAGGTCTTGGCCTGATTGGAAATATGCAGCGGTGAGGCGGTTGAGAGTGGCGAAACCACCGCATGCGAATCGTGGCAATCCTGGCAGTTGGCGGCGTCCGCCCGCCCGGCTTTCAATGCCAACCCATGCACGCTGGCGCCGTAACTTTCCGTCTGCCGTTCGTGGCAGGCGCGACAATTAACGGGCTTGGCCGCTACATTGTCATCGGGGTGTTTCTCGGTGAGATCGGTGTGGCAGGCAACGCAGGAATTCGTTTTGTGCGCGGAGGCCTGCAGCTTGGTCAGGTCCACGAAGAGGGAGATTTCCTTGCCGGCGGCGTTTGTCTTCGTGAGCGTTTTGTCTTCGTGACACTCCAGACAATCGCTGTTCTTTAGCCCGCCCCACGCCGTGCAGCTTGACGCCAGCGCCACCGCTGCCCACACCAAACCTTTTCCCCAGACTCCCATACGACTTTACCGTCGCAGCTTGCCCTCGGAAAGACTCCACGCACCTTGCCGATTGCTGCTCGTTTTTTGCCGCGGCAGGATAAGCACACAGTATCATCGCGAAAGCGCTCCGGCTTTCTGGCGGAGATTCTGGCGCCGTCTTTGCTCGGTTTCCTGCACCAGCCGGTCCAGCACCGTGCGTTGTTCCGGCCGCAACGCCGCCCGCAGCTTCGCCACAGTCTCGCGAAAGACGGGAATGCGCTCCGGGGAACCAGCGGGCAGTCGCGACATTTGTTCCACCGCCTGCTCAATGATCGGTTGGAACTCAGCGACCTGAGAGCGGGCCAAGCCGAGTTCCCGGGTCAGCGTGTCCAACTGGCTGGCGGTGGTGACCTCCCGGCCATCCAGCGTGTGGACGGTTGTAGGGGCCTTCCGCGCGCTCAAGCGGCCGATGGCCAGCCCGGCGGCGAAGATGACGAGCAGCAGCGCCAAAATGCGGATGAATTGGGAAGGCTTCACTGTTCAAACAGATTTTGGGGCTGGGCCGGCACTTGCAGCAACCAATCAAAGCCCCGCGGCTCGGCGGAAGCGGGACGAAGCCCGAACGTCAACAGGCAGAGCGCCACGGACACGCTGGCGCCCCACCAACAGCATCGCTCCAGAAAATCTACTGGCGACCTCTGCGGCCCCGCCGCTTTCCAACGCGCCGCCACGCGAGTGGCGAAACCCAACGGTGACTTCTCCGCCTCGGGCTGGCCGAGCTGTTTGGCCTGCCGTGCCAGCGCGAACAGGCGTTTTGGTTTGTCTTTCGAATTGCTCATGGGCTTCGTGATTCAAGTTGCCGCATCAATTGTTGCAACCGACGCCGGGCGCGGAACAACCGCACTCGCGTCAGCCCGCTGTTCCAACCGCGCGCCGCGCAAACCTCCGCGAGGCTCTTCTGTTCCAGTTCAACCTGGCGCAGCAGCCACGCGTCGTCTGGCGGCAACGCGGCCAGGAGTTTTTCCACGAGTGAGCGGGCATTCGTCGCGTCCGCGTCCGTCGCCGAGCTTTCGTCCGGTATTTCGGCGAACACCGCCTGCTCGTCCTCGGTGAAATCTGCCCAGCGCAATTCGGGTCGTGCTTTTTGTCGCCGCAGCCGATCCAGGCAGGTATTCAGGGCAATGCGCCCCACCCACCGCTCGAACGGCACCTCGCCTCGAAATTGATCCAGCCGACTGAACATCTTTAGAAACACATCCTGCATCAGGTCCTCGGGCGCATCCCGGCGCGGCAGGTTCGCGTGGACGATGGGCAAAACCAACGGATACAGCCGCTCAACCAATTCCCGGGCGGCGCGTTCATCGTGCGCCCGCACACGCGCGAGCAACTCCGCCAGCGGCGTTTCGCCGCCCGGCTCGCGATTCCGAACCTCGGCCTCGGGTGAGGACGTTTCCATGATTTTTGACGCAGGAAGCGCCGGCATGTTACAGCCGCTTCGAATCCGTTCGAGGTGAAACTTCCTGAACCTGTCGCCATCCTTGTAACGACGTGTGTTCCGCTGCGTCAGGAATCGAAATATGCTGGATCGATGCAATTCATCGCGGACCGTAATTTGCCTCACGGGCTTGATCTGCCTCCAAACGGCCGCTGCATTTTCGCAGTTGTTTACCCTGTCAGTGCTGCCAAGCCAGACCGATCCGCAAATCACAAATTACAACAACCCGCACCTCGTGGTATTGGCCACCAACCTCACGCCGCGCAACAAGCTCTTGCTGCATCTGCCGGGCACGGATTCCAATCCGCAGGGCGCCACTGAGTGGTTGCACACCGCGGCGTTGCAGGGTTATCACGTCATCGGGCTGAAGTACCAAAACGACGTCAGCATGGCCGGACTTTGCACTTTCAACACCAACCTGGCTTGCTACGAAGACACGGCCGATGAAACCGTCACTGGCCGGTTCTACCCGGATAATCTCACCAACGTGCTGAAGCAGGTGCTGCGGAGCGATTCGATTGAGAACCGGTTTCAAAAGCTGTTGGCCAAGCTGGCCACCGACGCGCCGCCTGGACAAAATTGGGGTCAATTCCTGGACGCCGCCGGCGGCGTGCGTTGGGCTGACGTGGCGGTATCCGGTCATTCGCAGGGCGGCAGTAGCGCCTTGTTCATCTCCAAAACCCGGCCAGTGGAGCGGACCATCTTGTTTGCCACAGTGGATTGGATTCTTTATCCAACGAATCGGCAACCAGAGTGGTTCACCCGCCTCAGCCTGACTCCCCCGGAGCGGATTTATGGTTTCACGCATCGGCAGGATGCGGTGGATGGTAACTTCTGGCAGCAAACACCAATCTGGGCTGACTTGGGACTCAACGCGTTCGGTCAGATCCGCCTGGTCGAGTCGAACGCCCCGCCTTATTTCGGAACGCATCAGCTTACCTCCTTGCTCGATCCCGCTGCCACGAACGACAACGGTACCTTCAAATACCACAACTCCGTAATCACTGACGATGCCGCCCCCCGGACAACCGGCGGTGAAATCGCCTGGCTGCCCGCTTGGAATTATCTGCTTACCAACCAGGCCGCGCCGCTGCCGACCGCGCTTTCGTTAACCACGAACGGCACGGGTCATTGGGTAATTTCATGGCTGGGCAACAGCGGTTATTCCTCGCAACTCGAACATAGCCCGGACTTGGTTGAGTGGTTCCAACTCGATCTGCCCACGCCGGAAGTGAACGCCATCATGTCGCTGGAGATTCCGCCTTACTTGCTCGGCGATAAAAAGCGATTCTTCCGGCTCGCGCGCGCGCCGCTTGTGACATCGCCCGTGCCGACCGAGCCGGGGTTTCACACGGGCCTGACTTTCGTTCACGGCGGCATCGCGCGGAATTACTACCTGGGCGTGCCTGCCGGATGGAACACTTCCACGAACTGGCCGTTGATGCTCGCGCTGCCCGGTCATGGCCAGTCCATCGCCGAGTTCGCCGGAGGACAGGCAGAACTCCGCCAGCGGGCCAGCGCCGGCGGGATTGTCCTCGTCTTTGCCGAAGCCACGACTGGCGTCGATTCGTATCGATGGTTCCCCTACGAAAATCCCAACACCGGTCAGCCTTACATTGACGATGCGGCCTTCCTGCTGGCGCTGGTGAACGAACTCGTTGCCTCCGGACTGAACGTGAACACCAACCGCATCTACCTCTCCGGCTTTTCCAATGGCGGTTCAATGACGCACTTCATGGCATCGCGCACGTACCATCCGTTCGCGGCGTTCGCCATCATGGAAAGCGGAACGGCGCCGACCACGTCCTACCGCGAACCTTACAACCGTCTCGCGCCGGAGTCAGCCCCTGGAACAGCTGTGCCAGCGAGCGTCCCATTACCTTGGCAACCGCGCCCGGTGATGTTGATGAACATGGCTACCAGCGTGCCGTGGCCCTTTGAAGGGAGACAGGTCAACACCAACATCTTCTTCCGCGGCGCCCGCCACAACGTCGCGCGGTGGACCCACGTCAATGGTCACGGCACGATCACCAACGAGTTGGGGTTGATCGAACCCTCCACCAACGCGCTCAAGACCAATATCGTTTGGACCGCCACGGGCAACGACCGCGCCCGCGTCGCCTACGAGGACATCCGCCCGGACTGGAATTGGCCGACCAACCTCATCCAAAATGGTTGGTCCTTCAGCAACGCCATGCGCTTTCCCTACATCGGTAGCTCCACGGTTACCAACTTTGACCAGCGATCGGCTGAATGGGTTCGAACAACCTACCCCCACACCATCGAACCGGATCCAGATTCCCCCACGACCCACGTGCGCGTGAACTCTGGCACCATGTCCGTCGAGATCTGGCGCTCATCTGCGCTGAACCGCACCAACGAGGTCATCTTTGTCGGCCTGAGCGACGGCGGCCACCAATGGCCCAACGCCGCCGACAAGCTGCCCTTCAACGGCAGCGAGGAGGTGTTGAAGTTCTTCGACGCGCATTGAGAGTACTGAACCCGAAGATTTCCCTTCAGCCCAGATTCCGTTGCGCCGATAGACGGGTGAACCCGCGTCGTATCGGTGGCGTTGGTTGAAACAACCGCCTGCCACCACGCATATTGCTTTGGGGGCAGCGAATTAATGGATTGGATGGGTATGAGTATGAAGTTATCGCTGACTTCCGGGCTCCGGCTGGTCGTGGGATCGTTTTTCTTTATTGCGGCGGCATCAGCCGTCTCGGTTTATCTGATGCTGGGCAGCATGGCGCAGGATGGCCGCGTCGTGAACTTCGCTGGCATTGTCCGCGGCGGCACGCAACGGCTCGTGAAACTGGAACTCGCCCAGCAATCGGGCGAAAAATTGCGCGCCAAACTGGACGCCATCATTCAGGGACTTCTCCATGGTGACGCGGAACTGAAACTCCCGGCTGCCAGCGACCCGCAGTTCATCGAACGCATGAACCGCGTCGCCGCCGCCTGGGTTCAATTACAGGCGCAGATCACCGCTGCCCGCACGGATACCACGCTGCGTGGCGGCTTGTTCAAAAGCAGCGAGGATTATTTTCAACTGACCGACGAAGCCGTTTCCGCCGCGGAAGCTTTCGCGTCCAAGAAAGTGGCGCATTTGAAGCAGATTCAACTCGGTCTGCTGGCGGCGAATGTTTGTTGCTGTATCGTGGCAGGCTGGTTTGTTCAACGCCGCGTGGTGAAGCCCGTGCGTGCCTTGATCAGCGAATTGCATCACACCGCGAATGCCACTGCGGACGCGTCCAGTCAGGTTTCCTCGGCCAGCCAGTCGCTGGCCGGTTGCGCGACGGAGCAGGCGGCCTCCCTCGAGGAAACCCACGCGTCGCTGGAAGAAATGTCGGCCATGATCCAGCGCAACGCCCAACACGCCGCCGAAGCCACCCAACTGGCACGGGCCACCCACGATGAAGCCGAGGCCGGCACGCAGAATATGGGCGAACTTCACACCGCGATTCACGAGATCAATGCCTCCAGCGACGACATCGCCAAGATCATCAAGACGATTGACGAGATTGCCTTCCAAACCAACATCCTCGCCTTGAACGCGGCGGTCGAAGCCGCGCGCGCCGGCGATGCCGGCATGGGCTTCGCCGTCGTGGCGGATGAAGTGCGGAATCTCGCCCAACGCAGCGCCCAAGCCGCCCGGGAAACGGCGGCGCGGATCGAAAGCGCTTCGGCCAAATCCGCGCGCGGTCGGGACCTGAGCGAACAAGTCAAAACCTCGTTGGACCGGATCCTCATCCACGCAGAGAAAGTGGATGCCTTGGACGCCAATGTGGCCACGGGTTCTCAGGAGCAGAGTCAGGGGATTCGCCAGATCAATTGCGCCGTCGCCGAACTGGACAAAGTCACGCAGAACAACGCTGCCAGTGCGGAGGAAACAGCTGCTTCGGCCGAACAACTTCGGTCGCAGGCGCAGACGCTCCGCAATGCCGTGGCGCAACTGGAAACCCTGATCGAGGGCGACTCCGCCACGACCAGTTCCGTTCGCAGTCACCGCGAAACTGAACTGGCTCCAACCAAGTCGGCCAAACCGGCCCCTGCGATTCACGTGACCAAAGGCCGAAACGGCATCGCGCCCGCCCGATCCGAAATTCCTCTCGAAGAACCACTCCTGAAAAATTGAGCATCACATTCGCTGCCGCTCGCCCCGCTGGCCTTCACCCGGGTGACTTGAGGATCACAGAGGCCGCCGAGATTCGGTAACTTTGCTCGTAACGCTCAACCTCCGGCTGCGTCGGAAAGGGTAATGAGCTCACTTGGTTTTGGTCAGCGGTGTTCTGTTGCCTGGTGCAGTCGCTTGACGGCACTAATCGCTGCGGTCTTGTTGCTTGTTTCCGCAGCTCCTGCCGCCAACAAACCCAACATCATCCTCATCGTGGCCGATGATCTCGGCTGGCACGACCTTACGGTGCAAGGCGCAACGGATCTGAAGACGCCGAACATCGATGCCCTCGCAACGAACGGCGTCCGGTTTACGCGCGGTTACGTCACCGCGCCGGTGTGCAGCCCGTCGCGCGCGGGGATGATGACCGGTCGCTACCAGCAACGCTTCGGACACGAGACGAATCCCGGCACATCGCTCGAACGCGATCCGCACTTCGGTCTGCCGCTCACGGAACAGACCATCGCCGACCGCCTCAAGCCGCTGGGCTACACGAACGGCTGGGTTGGCAAATCGCACCTCGGCGGCGACACGAATCTATTTCATCCGCTCAAGCGCGGGTTCGACGAGTTCTTCGGCTTCATCGAAAGCCATCACAATTATTTCAACGTACCGGGAAATTACACGAATGACATTGACCCCATTCTCCGCAACTACACTCCAGTGGATGAAACCAACTATCTCACCTACGCCTTCGCGCGCGAGTGCGTGACCTCCATCACGAACCACGCGAGCGGCCCGTTCTTTCTCTACGCCCCGTTCAACGCAACGCATTTTCCGCTCGAAGCGCCCAACGCTCTGCTGGCGCAATTCAGCGGCATCACCGACCCGATGCGCCGCACCAACGCCGCCGTCCTGCTCGGGCTCGACATCGCGGTGAG
>CAYWCK010000286.1:0-7012 GCA_964456685.1 uncultured Bifidobacteriaceae bacterium
AATGCTTCGGTATTCACGCAGGTGATTCTCGGGTTGATGGCGCTCGGCGTTTTGCTGCTCGGGTGTTTTCCGAACTGGTTGGTGGGCTTCATTGAGCGGGCGATGGCCGGTCCGCTGCACTGATTCCACGCGGGTTTTCCGTCGGGTATTGAGGCGTTTGACTTCCGCTGTTCGCTCCGCATACTTCGCAATCGTAGAACACCACCAAACCTTGTTTGCACATGCGTATCCGTCTTCCTTTATTGGTTTCGATTTCTGTAATTTCCCTGTCTGGCCTCAATTCACCAGCCGCGACACAGCCCAAGGCGGGTGAAATTGTTGGTGCGCCGTGGACCGGAGGGGCTGCGGTGTGCGAGCGCGGCAGCGAAATCATGCAGCGCGAGGCCAGGGAAAATTCCAAGAGCAAACGTCCGCAACGGATTCACGAGCGGCCCGAGTTTGAAACGCCCGAGTATGAGCCGGATGCTTTTCCACCATTTACGCCTCAAGATGCCGGCCCGCAGGCGGCCAGCGGCCCAACCGCGCAGACCGTCAGCACGACGTTTCTCGGCGCGACGCTGGCGG
Organism: uncultured Bifidobacteriaceae bacterium; assembly: GCA_964456685.1. Lineage (GTDB taxonomy): Bacteria > Verrucomicrobiota > Verrucomicrobiia > Limisphaerales > JADLHS01 > CAYWCK01. The sequence goes on from CAYWCK010000286.1 coordinate 565, forward strand.
ATTGTCAGGCGTATCCGCCGGACACGATGGGTGCGGTTGGCCCGCAGCAATTCATCGTCGCGGTCAATGGTCGCATCCGCACGTTCAATAAATTCACCGGGGCGGCGGATGGCGCGGTCAACGCGAACACCGACACCTTCTTTGCCTCGGTGATGACGCCACCGGTGAACAACAATTTCACGAGCGATCCGCGGATCCGTTACGACCGGCTGACACGGCTTTGGTTCATCATCATGATCGACGTTCCGGGGCAGGCGGGAGCGTTGCCCGACCGCATCATGATCGCAGTGAGCGACGGGCCGGTGATCACGGGCAATTCCGTCTGGAGTTTCTATCAGTTTCAACACGATCAACCATCCGGCGGCGGCGACACGGGCAAATTCGCCGATTATCCGACGCTGGGAGTGGACGCCAATGCGCTTTACATCGGCGTGAACATTTTTGGCTCGCGTGGATTGAGAAGCTCCTTCGACAACACGAGTCTTTACGTGGTGCGCAAGAGTTCGCTGCTGAGCGGCGGGCCGATTGTGGTGACGGCGTTTCGCGGACTGATCCCCAATGGAAATAATGGTGGGCCTTACACGCCGCAAGGTGTTGACAATTTTGACCCGAACGCCACGGAAGGCTACGTCATTGGCGTTAATAGCAAGTTCTACGATCGCTTTGAACTCCGTCGCATCAGCAATTCCGGTGGCACGCCAACGCTGTCTGGCAACGTGACGATCATGGGCGTGGCCAACGGCGCGACCATCAAAGTTCCTCACCTCGGCAACACGGGCGGCACGGCGGGTAATCTCGACGCGCTGGATTATCGACTGATGGCGGCCTGCGTACGGAACGGGCGGCTGTGGACCAGCGCAAATCTCGCGGTGGACAACACGGGCGCTCCGGGCGGCACGGACACGCGGGTGGGGGTGCGGTGGTGGGAAATTCAAGGCATCGCCACCGGACAAACGCCCAGCATCGTGCAGGCGGGAACGGTGTTCGAGGCCTCGCCCGCGAACAGCACGACGAATCTGCATTTCTTCATGGGCACGGTGATGGTTTCCGGTCAGGGCCACGCAGCGATGGGATTCACTACCGCGGGCGCGAACGCCTACGCCAACGCCGCCACGGTGGGTCGATTGAAGAACGATGCTTCCGGAACGATGCGCACACCGGTGAACTACACCACAAGCAGCAGCGCCTACAATCCCCGCGACTCAAACAACAATCCCATCGAGCGCTGGGGCGACTATTCCTATACGTGCGTTGATCCCGATGACGACATGACGATGTGGACGATTCAGGAGTGGTGTAGCTCGCCAAATTATTTTGGGGTGCAAATCGCAAAACTGCTCGCGCCGCCGCCGGCCACACCGCTGAGTTGCAGTCCGTCTTCGGTCACGCAGGGCGTTGCCAACGTCAGCATCACGCTCTTCGGAGCGAGCGACGGCGACACGGGTTTCTTTGATCCGGGCGCGGGCTTCTCGAACCGCATCGCCGCGGCGATCAGCGGTGCCGGCGTGACGGTGAACAGCGTTACCTACAACAATCCGACGAACCTCACACTCAATCTCTCTGTGGCGGGTGCGGCGTCGGCGGGCGCGCGATCAATTACCGTCACCAATCCCGACGGCCAAGTCGCGGCGAGCGCGGGCGGCATTTTGACGATCGTGAGCAACGGGGCGATTGCGACCAACCAGCCGCCGACTTTGTCGCCGATTGGGCAAAAGACCGTTACCGAACTTCAACTGCTGACGTTCACGAATTCAGCCAGCGATCCGGATGGCAACGCGTTGACGTTTAGTCTTGGCGCGGGCGCGCCGACGAATTCGACGATCGGTGCGAGTAGCGGCGTGTTCAGTTGGACACCGACGGAAGCGCAAGGGCCAGGGACGAATTCCGTCAGCGTCATCGTGACGGATAATGGCTCTCCCAGCTTGAGTGCCACGCAAACGTTTACGGTTTTTGTGCTGGAGACCAACGCGGCGCCGACGCTTGCGTTGATCGCGGATCGGGTGGTTCACGCGGGCAGCGTGATTCAGTTCACCAACGTCGCGGCGGACAACGATTTGCCCGCCAACACGCTGACGTTCTCGCTGCAAGCTGGCGCGCCATCGGGTGCGAGTGTGAATCCTGCAAGTGGAGTGTTTGTTTGGCCGACCACCGATGCCGATGCGGGCACAACGAACGGCATCACGGTCATCGTGAGCGACAACGGCGTGCCGAATCTCAACGCGAGCCGGACGTTTGCTGCGACCGTGGTGCCGCGACCGGTCATTCAATCCATCGCGTTCTCGAATTCCTTTGTGGTCCTGTCGTGGAGCGCAATTTCGGGCCAGATCTATCAGGTGCAAAGCAAACTGACGTTGGAATTGTCGGACTGGAGCAATGTGCCGCCCAATGTCACGGCTACGAGCACGAACGCGAGCCATGCGACAATTCCCGTGTCGCCGTTGCAGCAGTTTTACCGGGTGTTCGTCGTGCCGTGAGGGCGGGAGCCAAACTCATTGCTTTGGTGACGGAATAAGCTGGCCGACGCCGCGAAAAGCAGGCATGCAATGCAGCGTGGTATGGTTGCCGCCAGCTTATTCGATGGATTGCCGACGGGGACACAAGTCCTGAACCCTCACTTAAGGAGATTTTCCATGACTCAAATTCAACAGCCGCTTTTTATTGGATGCCTTTCGCTCATGCTGGTTTGGCCGCTGGCCGCTGCGCCTGCCGGTGGGAACTTGGGTGTGGGCGCGAAACCGGAGCCTGGCGCCGAAATGATTCTGGATGGCTCGCGCGAAATGCTCGATGCCAAGTGGACTTACTGGGAAGGCCCGCGTTTCGGTTCAGCGTTGCCGATCAAATGGAAAATTGTGGACGATCCGGTGAACAAAGGTGCGGTGGTGATGAGCGATGATCCCGCAGCCGCTGGCGGCAAATACGGCGCGGCGGATATTGTCACCAAAAAAACGTATCGCGATTTCCGTTTGCACGTTGAGTTTCTCGTCATGAATCCGCGCGGCAACAGCGGTGTTTATTTGCAGAACCGCTACGAGATTCAGATTTGCGAGGGCGACAAGACGAAACACGGGATGGGTGCCGTCATCAATGAAACCGATTCGCCCTACCACCTCTTTGCGGGACTGAAAAAGTGGAACGCCTACGACATCGTGTTTCGGGCGGCGCGTTTCAAGGAAGGCAAGTTGACGGAGAAAGCGCGGGTGACGATGTACTTCAACAGCGTGAAGGTGCATACGAATGTTCCGATCCAGCAAGTCTGGGGCGGGGCGAATTCCGGGGTGGACGGCGGGAATGACGGCGGCAAAGGGATTACCGATACGCCGCAAGGCTTAAAGCTCCAGGCGGAGGGGCACGACGTGCGGTACCGCAATCTTTGGATCAAAGAACTCGATCTGGGTGAAGCGACGACGGAGTTTTGAGGGCCATGAAAATATTGTTCATCGGTGGCACCGGGATAATCAGCACCGCATGCGCGGAATTGGCTGTGGCAAGGGGATTGGAGCTGACAGTATTGAATCGAGGTAAGCGGGAAACGCTGCCTGGCGCACGCCAAATGGTCGCGGACATCAATGATGCGGCAGCGGTGAGCGCGGCGCTCGCGGGAAAGTCTTGGGATGCGGTGGTTGATTTTATCAGTTTCACTCCAGCAGAAATCGAGCAGCGGATCGCACTGTTTCAAGGCCGCGTCGCGCAGTTTATATTTATCAGTTCCGCCAGCGCCTATCAAAAGCCGTCCAGCCATTGGTTGCTCACAGAATCCACGCCATTGGTGAATCCCTTTTGGGATTACTCGCGTGATAAGATTGCGTGCGAGGAGCGGTTGAATCGGGCGCTGCGCGAGGAGGGATTCCCAGCGACTATCGTCCGACCGTCCTTCACGTACGGCAACACAGTCGTGCCTTTGACCTTGAACAGTTGGCCGAAGACCTACACCGCGGTGGATCGCCTGCGTCGTGGAAAGCCGGTGATCATTCCTGGTGATGGACTGACGCTCTGGACGATGACGCACAACAGCGATTTTGCTAAAGCACTGGTGGGTCTGCTGGGGCACGAAGGGGCGATAGGGCAGAGCTTTCACATCACCTCCGACGAAGTGTTGACGTGGAATCAGATTTATCAGGATGTGGCCGCTGCGGCAGGTGCACCGTTGAAGGCGATTCACATCTCATCTGATTTTATCACCGCCTGTGTCCCGGAGGTGGTCGGCGGGCTGTTGGGCGACAAAGCCAACTGTGCCGTGTTCGATAACACCAAGATCAAACGCTTCGTGCCGGATTTTGTGGCCACGACGCGCTTCCGCGACGGCATCAAGCGCACGATTGCCTGGTTTGATGCGGACCGGAAGCGACAGGAGATTGACCTGGAGGCGGACGCCAAGTGGGACAAACTGATTGCGGTTTATGAGCGAGGTCTCACGGCCGCGCGTCAGGAATTCGGCCGATGACGGAACTCGGTTGCCCGCCTGCCACCGCGCGGTTACAACTTTCCTCATGCACATCGCAAAGCTTCCGCGCTTCTTCCTTGCGCAATTGCCCACGCCGTTGGAAAAACTCCCGCGCTTGTCCCTGGGATTGGGCGGACCGGAGCTGTTGATCAAACGCGACGACCAAACCGGCCTGGCGTTGGGAGGCAACAAGGCACGCAAGCTTGAATTCCTCGTCGGTGACGCGCTCGCCAAAGGTTGCGATACGCTCGTGACGGCGGGGGCAGCACAATCGAATCATTGCCGGCAGACGGCAGCCGCGGCGGCGAAGGCGGGATTGAAGTGCGAACTGATTTTGAACGGGAAAAGGCCCGCGCTGCCGGAGGGAAATCTTTTGTTGGGTGAACTGCTTGGTGCGACTCAACACTGGATCGAACGTCCGCAACGCGCCGCCAAGTTGCAGGAGCTGCCCGAACAACTGCGCGCCCAAGGGCGCAAGCCTTACGTGATCGGCGTCGGCGGTTCAAACGGTGTGGGGGCGACAGGCTACGTGGTGGCGATGATCGAGTTGATGGAGCAGTTGCGTGAGAGCGGGCAGCGCGTGGATCACATTCTGTTTGGCACGAGTTCCGGCGGCACTCAGGCGGGCATCGAACTCGGCGCTCGGATCATCGGATTCGCCGGCAAGATCCACGGGCTCTCGATCGACAAGGACGATGAAGAGACGGAGGACTACGAGTTGGAAGTCGCGCAGATCGCCAACGAATGCGCGGCTTACATCGGAGCGGATGTGCGATTGAGCCGCGGCGACATTTCCGTGGTCCGAGGTTACATGGGGCAAGGCTACGGCGTGGTCGGGGATCTGGAGCGCGAAGCGATTCGGCTGATGGCGCGCTGCGAAGGCATCGTGCTTGATCCGGTGTATGCCGGGCGCGCGTTTGGTGCATTGGTGGATTTGATTCGCAAAGGCAGGTTCAGGCGCGAGGAAACGGTTTTGTTCTGGCACACGGGCGGTGCGCCGGCGCTGTTTGCGTATGCCAGGGAATTGCTGCAGCGGTGAAATGCAGTTGCGCGGCTAAGCGTTCAACCCGGCCAAAAAGCGCTCGGCTTCAATCGCGGCGGCGCATCCCATGCCCGCGGCGGTGATCGCCTGGCGGTAGACGTGATCCGAGCAGTCTCCCGCGACAAACACCCCGGCGATGTTGGTGGCAGCGCCTGCGGACCGGAGAATGTACCCGTTGCTGTCCAGCTTGATAAAAGGTTGGAACAGTTTCGTGTTCGGCACGTGCCCGATGGCGATGAAGACGCCGGCGCAATCAATCTGGCTCTCGGCGCTGGTCTTGAGGTTCTTCACTTTCACCCCGGTTACCTTGTCCTGTTTAACGTCGAGTATGTCCGTGACCGCCGAGTCCCAGACCATTTTAATCTTGGAATTCGCGAGGGTGCGCTCCGCCATGATCTTTGAGGCGCGCAACGAATCGCGGCGATGAATCAAATAAACCAGCGAGGCAAAGCGCGTGAGGTACATCGCCTCTTCGCACGCGGAATCGCCGCCGCCTACGACGACGAGCGGTTGGTTGCGAAACATGGGTAGGGCGCCGTCGCACGTGGCGCAATACGTCACGCCTTTCTTTTCAAGCTTTTCCTCGCTGTCCAGACCGAGATGCCGATGTCCCGCGCCGGTGGCGATGATGACGGTCTGGGCTTCGAGGCGTTCCCCGTCCACCGTCAGCACGAATGGCCGTTGCGAGAAATCCACCGCGTTGACCAGGCTGCCAAACTGGACCCGGGCGCCAAAGCGCTCCGCCTGTTTTTGCATCCGGGTCATGAGTTCATAACCATCCACGCCTTCGGGGAATCCGGGAAAGTTCTCCACGATGCTCGTGGTCGTGAGCAAGCCACCGGGTTGATCACCCGTGATCACGAGCGGTTTGAGATTTGCCCTGGCCGTATAGAGAGCAGCGGTCCATCCCGCGCAACCCGATCCAATGATTACAATGTTTTCCATGATGGTAATGAATCTTTACG
>CAYWCK010000287.1:0-7001 GCA_964456685.1 uncultured Bifidobacteriaceae bacterium
CTCGAAACGAAGCGTTTGCCGGTCATAGAGTCACCACGCGGTAGAGGCGGGGGGTAAATGCGAGCGGAGACGCGGGAATAGTCAGCGCGAACTTGCTTTGAATCAGCTCCCACTGCTGTCGGTCGTGATTGGGCTTGCAATTGGCTGATTGGGATTTACAAAAGACTTCGACGAACCACTGGGCCAACCCTGATCAAAGGAAAAGACCATGCTCCCTCCAGTTTTGTTGCAACATGACCTGTCGTTTTCCTCGGACCCCGCGGAATCCCGGTCACTCTTATTCCACCGGCTGCTTGTGTGCTGGCCCAGAACGCTGAGTCTGCTTGTAACTTTCTTGCCGCTGGTTGCGGCGGTGCCCTGTAAGGCACAAGTTTGTGAGCCAGTACCAGGCAATCTCGTCGCTTGGTGGCGCGGTGAAGGTAATGCGGATGATGCGGTGAGCGGCAATAATGGGACGATGACTGGTGACGCGGTTTTCGGATACGGCAGTGTTGGTGCGAGCTTTTGGTTGGATGGAAATGGGGATGGTGTGTTGATCACCAATGTTGCCAGTTTGCAATTGCAGGACTTGACCATCGAATGCTGGATTAAGCGAGCCAGTGACTCGAAGATTTCATTTGGTTCCGGTAACACAGCGATCATCTTCGGCTACGGAGACGGCGGTTACTCTTTTTATCTGGGCGGAGATAATTATTTCAGGTTTGGCAAGCTTGGCACGGTTGCGGTTGGCAGCGGGGCGTATGTCGCCGACACGAATTTTCATCATGTGGCTATTACCAAGTCGGGAACCACTTTGACGTTTTATGTGGACGGAGTGGCTTACCCTGGTCCGGAATTCAATTACTCCTTTGAATTCCTAACTCCGGTTGCGATCGGTTTCCGCCCCGACAACTCGGACAACAGTTTCAACGGAGGCATCGATGAACTTGGGGTTTATTCGCGGGCACTTTCTGAGGCGGAATTACAGGCGATTTACGCGGCTGGGAGTGCCGGCAAGTGCACTGCACCAAGTCAGCCTGTTGTTATAGTGCCACCTCGTTCGACCTCGGCTGAACCGGGCGAGACGATTCAGCTTTCCGTGGCGGCATCGGGGACGGCCCCATTAAGTTATCTATGGCGCTTCGGCGAATCCGATCTCCCCACGGCAACAAGCACATCTTTGTCGCTCACCAATGTTCAACCGGGGCAAGCAGGTGAGTATCGTGTGGTCGTTACCAATGACTACGGTTCAGTGACTAGCGTTGTTGCTTTAATTTCGGTTCCGCCGCCTTGCGGCGCATGGCCGACCGGTCTTGTGGCGTGGTGGCGTGGGGAAACAAACGCCTATGATCATTTTGGCCGTGCCAATGGCAGTCTGCGCGGTAACACGACGTATGCTTCGGGGAAAGCTGGCAGCGGTTTTCTATTCGATGGGTCCACCGGGCGGATCGCGGTTGGTAACCCAACAAATCTCCAACTGCAAAACCTGACGGTGGAAGCCTGGATTAAGCGGAGCAGCGATACAATCACTACGTCCAACGGCAGCGCAGGTATCTTCGGTTACATCAACGGTGGCTACAATTGCTACCTCGGCGGCAATGCACACCTCTATTTTGGCAAGCTCGGAACGGTCGCCTACCCGAGTGCCGGATCAATCTTGGGGACAAATTTCCACCATGTGGCTTGGACGAAAACCGGCACTACCGTCCGTTTCTACATTGATGGCCTGCTCGATTCCACCATCTCGTTCACCCCGACCTTTACTTTCACCACCTCCGCCTTGATTGGAGCGCACTTGGACAATGCCTCGAATAACTCCACGTTCTTGGGGACCATCGACGAGGTGGCGCTATACAATCGCGCATTGAGTGCGGCTGAAATTCTGACGCTCAAGCAAGCCGGTAGTTCGGGGAAGTGTCCCACCAACTTGGCGCCAAGCATTAGCCAGCAGCCTGCTCATTGGACCGGCTCCCCTGGCAGCAACGTGACCATTTCGGTTGGAGTTGTGGGTACGCCGCCCTTCGATCTACGTTGGTATCGCAACGACACCTATCTTACTTCCACTACTAATGCGTCGCTCACCTTCAGTAATATCCAACCGAACAACGCGGGTAATTATGTGCTCTTGGTTACAAATTCTGCTGGTGCCGTCACGAGTTCGGTTGCGACGGTCAAGGTGGTCACCGTCAGCTTTAAGGGGAACGGGCAAACCATTACGAACGCGATCAACGCCTACGCCGGACCTGTAACAGTCGAGTTGATCAATGCCTTCACTAACGGACTGACTTTCTATACGCTAGATGGCAGTGCGCCTTCGTTCCTTGCCACTCCGTACACTGGCGCGTTCCTGCTGACGCAGAGCACTGTAGTGCGGGCGATCGGTTACAGCGCCGATTTTTTCCAAGCCGGCGAATCTGACCCAGTGACTTTCCAAATCCTGCCAACATACGGAATAGCGGTCAGCACGCCGGGTGGCGGTTCGGTTGCGCTTAACCCCCCTTCAGGGCCTTACCTAAGCAACAGTGTTGTGAACCTGAATGCAACGCCCAATCCTGGTTGGACTTTCCTGCGATGGCTGGGTGACGCGACCGGTACAAATGCCAACATCAATGTGACCATGAGCCGTAGTAAAGCAGCCCAGGCCATTTTTGGAACAACCCTTAACACGACGGCCGCGGGAGGCGGTTCCGTGATTCTCAATCCACCCGGGGGCGTGTATCCATTCGGCTCAGTGGTACAACTCTCGGCCATTCCCACCGCCGGTAATTATTTTGGTATTTGGGGCAATGCTGCCAGCGGCAACATCAATCCGTTGTTCTTTACGCTGACCAATGCAAATCCGACGGTCTCTTCCCTGTTTGCTCCAGTGAGCGGCGGGCAGGTGGGCTTTACGGTTGTGTCGGTGGGGCGGGGCACAATCACTGTCACACCGCGCGCGAATGTGTACGCCGCCGGAACTGGGGTCAGCGTCACAGCGGTACCGGAGGCAGGTCAGACATTTCTCGGCTGGACTGGTGACGCTAATGGCAGCGCAAATCCCCTCGGCTTGACACTTAACAGCTCGATGCTGATTTACGCGAATTTTACCAAACGTCCTTGGCTGTTCGCCGCGGCACCATTTGGCTCCCTCTCCAAGGAGGGCATGCAGCTCACGGTAACCGGCGCCGCGGGGGAAATCTACCAGATCGAATCCTCCAGCAACTGCGTGGATTGGGTAGGAGTGGTTTTGGCGACGAACATTGCGGGCTCGGCAACATTCACAGACACCGGCGGAACCAACGCCACACATCGCTTTTATCGCGCGGTCACGGTTCCGTAGAATACATTCCGCCAACAGCGTAGAATCGGTGCTTGCCCTCTGGAAACCGTGGGTAGCAGCCAACGGAAGCCGGTCCGGCCACAGAAACTTCTTGCCGCGTTGCCTGCCGAATTTCCACAATGAGCCTTCATTTATGAAGCTCACCATTGATACCGATGCCAAAACGCTGTCGGTCGAAGCTGAAGGGAAACAACGCCAGGTGTCGCTGTATTCGGATGAAGCCTTCGATTTGATTTCCGAGCAATGGCTCAAAGTCGGTTGGAATCAGAAGTATTCCTATACGTTTTCGTGGATGGGCCGCCCCATCATCCAAATTCCCGATGACATCCTGCGCATTCAAGAAGTGCTCTATCGTGTGAAGCCAGACGTGGTCATCGAGACAGGTGTGGCGCACGGCGGATCGTTGATCTTTTACGCAAGTTTGTTCAAAGCCATGGGACGCGGCCGGGTCATCGGTGTTGATATTGAAATTCGGCCGCACAACCGCAAGGCCATCGAAGCTCACGAATTGTCATCGCTGATTTCTTTGGTTGAAGGCGATGCGGTTTCCGCCGAAACGGTTGGCCGTGTGCGTGGGCTCATCAAGCCTGGGGAGAAGGCCTTGGTCATTTTGGACTCCTGCCATACCAAAGCGCACGTCGCCAAAGAACTCGAGGCCTATCACGGGTTCGTTTCGTCGGGTTCTTATATCGTGGCGACCGACGGTTGCATGCAATACCTCTACGATGTTCCCAACGGGAAGCCCGAGTGGCAATTTGACCATCCCACCGCAGCGGCGGAGGAATTCGCCGGTCGGCATCCGGAATTCGTTCTCGAACAGCCCGCATGGCCTTTCAGCGAGAGTACATTGCAGCGCAATGTCACCCATTGGCCCGGGGCGTATCTCCGTCGGAAGTAGCCTCAGCCCAACTCCACAATGTCCTCCGATTCGCGTCCGCCCTGGGTGAGCTTCTGCATGACCACCCGTCGCCGTCCAGATTTCCTCCTCAAAACGCTTCGCTCCATCCAGCGCCAGTCCATCAGCGATTTCGAAGTTATCGTATCCGACAATGACACGGCTGGTAGCGGACGTGCCGTGGTGGAAGGCTTGCACGACGCGCGCTTTCGATACTTTTGCAACGAAGCCGATCTGGGTATGAACGCAAGTTTCAACCGCAGTCTGGCCAAGGCGCGCGGCGAATTTGTGGTCGTGATCACGGACGATGATCCGATCTACCCCGAGATGCTGGAGACACTCAAAGACCTCGTAGAAAAACATCCCGGCTACGGTTGCTACTTCGGTGGCGCCGACATGTCGCAACTGAATCCAGAAATCGCCCGCTTCACGTTGCACAAGGTGGGCACCAATTCATGTTTGGCGCCACTCCGTCATGGCGCCGTGCGGACTTACACTTCCGAACAATTTCCCCACGCTTTCTTCAGTGGTGAAATCGGAATCTACATGCTCTGGTCCGTGGGGATGACGCGACGGGAGTTGGCGCAATCGGTTGGTATGCCTGACTACGGTTCGCCTTACCTTGGCGATTTCGTTTACACCATCAGCACTTGTTCGCATGCCGGAGTTGTGGTGACGAACCAGGCGGTCGGTTGCCAAACCGTGCATGACTTCAACTTTGGTCGCAAGGAGTGTGGGCAGTTGAAGACCGCGCTTTTGGGTTTCGTCGGTTGCATGGAGAAACGCTTTTCCCAACGCACTGATTGGACGATCCTCAAACCGAAAGTCGAAAGATTCGCCGGCCAGTGGATGATGTTACATTGCGTTTTCCTCCGGCAGTACTTCAAGTACCTAAAAATAGCAGACAACGATTTGAAGCAGACCTTCAAAGATCTGATGACCGTGCCGTTTATGCGGCCGATGCGCCGCTACTATTACGCCGGAGCGGCATTCATTGCCTTCCAGCAGTTTCTGGCCGACCTGCGTAACTACGGGTTGAAACGGATGACGAAGAAGTAAGGAGCGTTTGCTCTGTTTGGTTACCACATTTCTGCGGGATAGGTCGTTTTCCAGATCTGTTCGATATCGCGATCTCTCGCCTTCGTCGTCGCCGTTTGTGAATTCAAAAATCGCGTGGTCGGTTCGAGCCATCGGAGCCTTTGCGCATGACCATCGGCAAAGGACAAATGCGCACAATTCCCGTGGCGACTGCCGGTCAAGTCCGGCCAGACTGGGCCCTTCTTCAGAAAATCAATGCCGATGTAACCGTCATTGATGCTGCACTTTGTTGGTTCCGGATGAGATTGCTCATCAATGAAGAAACTCGCCACGGCCGGCGAGGGATTCTTGATGTCGCTGAACTTGCGATTCTCCGTGAACCCCGGATGTATCATGGGCGCAGGGTTAAACCGGCCGGGTTCGACATTATTGCCCATCATGCAATTTAACGAAAAGCTCCGGACACGCCGTTGATTCTGACCGCTCACGACCAGGATGTCCGCGGGACACCGGTATATCTCGGTAGATTGATTATAGGGAAACAACTTGGCCTCTCTGATTTTGGTGAGGTCGAGCGCATCCGGCATTCTGCTTACATCGCCCGCCACCCAACCGTTTAGGCTGGTAAGAAAATTCGGGACAATGCCATCGCTGTAGTCCCCGGCATAGGTGTGGGCGGCAAGCGTGAGCTGCTTGAGGTTGTTGAGGCAGGAGATGGCGATGGCACGTTCCTTGGCCTTGCTCAGTGCGGGCAACAGCATGGCGGCAAGGATGGCAATAATGGCGATGACGACGAGCAGTTCGATCAAGGTAAAGCCAGCAATATCGCTTCGCGCGGCTCGGCGGGAATCGCACCTGGTTCGCATGGCCAGACTCGTTCTACGCTAGTTTGCTTCCTTTGACAAGGTCGCTGCCTGGAGCGCGGCCCTCAATGAATAATCAGGTGGATTGGTGACGACCTTTCGTTAATCATCTGGGTTCAGCAGAACAACCTATGGCTTCATCAACCTCTCCAGACACGACTAAATCCCGTTTCAGCAGGTTTCTGCTGTTTCTTGTCCTGGTCCTCGCACCGTTGGCGGTGTTGTTTGGACGAGCATTGCTTCCGGACTATGTCGTTTTCTCCAACGATGGCCCGTTCGGCGGCATGGTCGCCGAATTGAATCGGATGCCGGGGATTCTGACCGGCATTTGGGCTGACTTGAATTGGTTCGGTGGTGCGTATCCCCAACCCTTTCCCGATGCCAGCACCGCTTTGCGGTTGGTGACGAGCCCGCTCTATTATGCCAAGCTGTTCGCACCATTTTCTCTCTTCTGCGCTGCGTTTGGGGCGTGGGTCTGTTTCCGCCAGCACAAATTCTCACCAATCGCTTGCCTGGTGGTCGCGGTCGCTGCCGCGTTGAATTCTGATTTCGTCAACACCTCGGCGTGGGGTGTGTGTTCCCAATCGGTTGCCTTTGGGATGAATTTTCTCGCGCTCGCGGCCTTGGCGGACACGACTTCGCCGCGGCGCTGGTTGCGGGTGGTGTTGGCCGGCTGTGCCGTTGGCCTGGGGGTCAGTGAGGCCTACGACATCGGCGCATTGTTCAGCCTGTTTGTCGCGGCATTTGTTGTGGTGCAGTCGCTGGTGGAGGACGGCTCTGTGGGCAAACGCATTGTGGCTGCTGCCAGTCGGCTGGCGTTGGTGGGGATTTGCGCCGGCTTGGTGGCCGCCGCTGCGCTGGCCACGCTCATTGGCACGCAGATCAAAGGCGTCGCCGGCGTGGACCA
>CAYWCK010000288.1:0-6970 GCA_964456685.1 uncultured Bifidobacteriaceae bacterium
CATAGACGTTCGGCTTCTTGAGCAGCACGCAGGCGTCGTTGGTGAGGTAGCGCGTGGGGAAATTATCCGTGCCGTCCACCACGATGTCATAGGGGCGGATGAGATCGAGGGCGTTCTCGGAGGAGATGCGCGTGTTGTGGATGACGACCTCGCAATACGGATTGATGCCCGCGATGGTTTCCTTGGCCGACTGGGCCTTGGGCCGGCCGACATCGGCATCCGTGTGGAGAATCTGCCGTTGCAGATTGGAATAATCCACGGTGTCGAAATCCACGATGCCGATCTTGCCGATGCCCGCCGCGGCGAGATACATGGCGATGGGCGAGCCGAGGCCGCCCGCGCCGATGCACAGCACGCTGGTGGCTTTGATCTTCTTTTGCCCGGCCAGACCGACTTCCGGCAGGATCAAGTGCCGCGAATAACGGCGGATTTCTTCGTTGTTCAGTTGCATACGCGTCGAGATGAATTCGAGGGTCGCAGAGTAGTGTGAACCGGAAATAAATCAAGCCGTGCGGTTGTCCCGCAGAAAAGCCACGTCCGGTTCGGTCCAACTCGCGGCGCGATGCGCCGGCTCGAATCCACAGTACCCAGATGCCCCCCAATACCGAATCTGTGCACCAAGTCAGCCAGCGCGCCATCAGGCTCAAACCGGCGAAGAGTGTCTCATAATCCTCCATGTCCCGCGCCCTTGCCTGGCGTTTTCTGCCGAACGTGTCGGGTAGAACGCGGAGGCAGTATGCGCAAACCAGTCAGTTTCGTAGCCACGCGAGAGGCTTGGAATCGTGGTATCGAGTCTGCTCCCTGAATGCCGCTTGGATTTATGAGCAACACTTTGATCAACTCAGTCTCCAGTTTTGTTGAGCTGCCGCTTCGTCGGGTCATCCTTTTGGCGTCGCTGGGCCTGATCATCGGCCTCGCTCTGGTCCTGGCTCATCGGCTTCCAATTGCCTGAATTCATCAGTTGCCCGTCGCAGGGAGCTTCCCTTTTCCGTGACCTAAAGACTTGGGCTCGATTGCTTTCGACGCATTCGACCGACTCCAACCTTGCCCACCAAACGCTGGCTCATGGCAACAATTGATGCGCAATTGGCAAGATAGGCGGTGGCCGATTCAGAACACGTGTCATACTGAACATATCCGAACGGCACGGATATCAGTCAACCTCTTGAAGGATGACCTGAAGAAACAGATGCCGGTGGCTCTTTGAATTTTATGCGAAACGGTGCGGTGGCTTTGGTTCAGTGCCGCGCCTGAAGTTCTGTAAAACCTCCCGAACTAATAAATTCCCCGGGTCATTTGGCCACCCTCTGGCTGACTGACCCGGTTTTTGTTTCGCCCACCACCAGTTTAATCGCGAACCTGGATCGTCCTTCCGCAACGCGCAGATTCATAACAGGCCGCCAGCATTTTCTGACTGCGAAGGCCAGCGGCGGCCGAATCGCGCGTCGAGCGCCCCTCAAGCAACGCCTGACTGAAGGCTTCGATCTCGGCCTGATAAGTGTTCACTCGCTTGGGTGCGAGGTTCAAACCGCAATCCTCCAACCGGCGCTGCTTCGCATCGTAACCCTTGCTGTCCGCCAGAAACGCGACGGAAGTGCCATCGTCATTCTGCCCAATCGTCCCTTCGCAAAGAATGCTCCCGCGCGAGCCATAAAGCTCCAGCCGGTTCTTGCTGGCGTCATCGGGAATGCAAAAGAAGGTGTCCACCGTCGCCGTCGCGCCATTCTTGAATCGCGCCAGCACTGCCGCGCTATCCTCCGTGGCGTAGGACTGGACGGTCCGATTGGTCATGCAACTGACCGCCGCAATCGGCCCGAAAAGCATCTCCAGCAAATCAAGGCAATGCCCCGCCAGATCAATCAAGGCCCCACCGCCGCCGAGCTTGGGAACCTGTCGCCAAGCTCCGGAGATCGGCGGATACCAACAGGAAAGTTGGGCCCGCGCAAACACTGGCTGGCCAAGCTTGCCCGCGCGCACCAACTTCAGGGCCGCTTGATGCAGGCTGTGAAAGCGCATCATGAAAGCCGTGCCGAGTTGGACCTTCGACTTTTGACAAATCGCCAGCATGCGCCTCGCCTCGAGCACGGTCATGCCCAGCGGCTTTTCGCAAAACACGTGCTTGCCGGCGCGGGCGGCAAGCGTCGTTTGCTCCAGATGGGCGTGATTGGGTGAGGCGATGTAAACCGCGTCCAACTCTTTCATCGCGAGCATTTCCTCCAAAGACGCGGCTGCATGCGCGCCGAATTGTTCCGCGACTTCCGCGTTGGTTCGCGGATTGCGACCCCAAACCGCGACGAGCTCCGCGTTGCGTGCCGGCAGGATTCCTTCGGGAATGGTGCGCCGGCGGGCAATTCCGCCCGATCCAATTACACCCCAGTAAATTTTTCGTTTCATAATAAAGTATTCAACGCCAGTGCACACATCTCACCACAACCGCACACTACTTCGCCCGCTGCTTCAACCCAGCGTGCTCCATGATGGCATCGCGCATCGCCTGGGCTGCGGCTTGTGAAACGGCATGCGGGCTGGGCGGGTCGTTGAAAATTTCCTTCCGGCTCTTAAGTGCGTGATACGCGGCATAAACGCTGGTTGGTGGGCAAGTCGTATCGATGAAACCGACGGTGAGGATGCCGGGCGCTTTCGTCCGCGCGGCAAAATTCATGGCGTCGTAATAACGGGCTACTTCCTGCACCTGCGGATCCGGCCGCCCATCCGGTCCAAGCGGAACGAATTTGGGCCAACCGCTGATGCGACCAGCGGCGGCGCCCGTGTGATCGCACATCGCCGGCACGCCGGCGGCAAAAAACGTCACGCGCTGATCGAGACCGGCAGCGACAATAGACTGTGCTCCGCCCTGGCTGCTGCCGTGGACCACCAAGATTTTGCCGTTCCACTCCGGCTGGGCGGTCAAGAAATCATTAGCGCGCACCAGTCGCAAAAACATCCCGAGAAAATAAACCTGCTCCCGTGACTCGCGTCCTTGCGTGCGGTAGTCCCGGAGCTCAGCGTTGGCAAGGTCGGCATAAAACTGCTCCGGTTTGCCATTCGGAATGCCGTGGGCGTTGATATCGAGCGCAAGAAAGCCGCGGCGGGCCCAATCCGCCGCGCCACCCAAACTTGAACTCCGCACTCCGGCCCCATGAACCGTGAGAATGATCGGCAAACTCCGTGGTTGAGCGGCTTCCGGTTTGGCAAAGTATCCCGAAACCGGCGCGCCGACGCTGTCCGCTTGCAGGTCGAAGCAAGCCACGCCCTGCTCCGGCGATTTCACCGGCGTCAATCGTGCGTTTACGGGCACGGCAGCCAGCCGCTTTTTCTGCGCGGCCCAAAACCGACCAAAATCCCGCGGCACCGGCAGGCTCGGTTTGATGCGCAGCGGATCCACGCCGGCGCCCGCCAAAGCGGTAACGGGCTTGCCATCTGAAGGACGGAACGTGACGCGGCAGGACAGAAAACCCGGTTCGTCCAATTTGCCACTGATGCTGCCAGAACCGTTTGTGAGCCGTAGCCTGCCGCTGTTGGTTGGCGCGACGCCATCCTTGGACGTCAGCCATTCCACTTCCGCCTCAGTCGGCTGGCCGTTTTGCAACAACTGAACTAGGAAAGTGACTGGCTCATGCTGTTTGTAGATCGCGGCCTTACGGTCCGTGCTGACCGTGAGTTGAAAATTGGTAGCACTGGAAGGTGATTGCGCCAGCGACCGGGGAGCGACCCAGACGATGCACGCAAGGATGATCGAGGCGAAAAACCAACGCCGGGGGGAACGTAACTTCATGCGGCGATTTCACGCGGAGCCTTTCCCAATGGCAAGCTGATTTCCGCCGTCGGGCGGAAAGGCCGCCGTGCCGGTCGCGAAACTGATGGCGTATTTGCTCCCCTGCCATTCCGCGAAGCTCTTTTCGAACTCGATCCCGCGCCGGCCGGTCCAGTAATTCACCTTTCCGGAACGCAGCACCTCCTCAACGGATTTAATGGCGCGCTCGTCAAATTGCGGCCACGGAGCCAGTTTGTTGCTTACAGCCTTGGGGCCGCCCTTGATCGCGAGTTTCGTGGACAGGATCAGGTCGCGTTAGCGACCACAAAAACAGTCCCTGCGCAAATTGGAGGAATTTTTTGCGCGGGCCCAAAGGCAACATGACGGGGACTATTCCCCGCTTGAAGCTTTTTTCGCCTTCTTGGCTTTCTTTGGCGGCCGGGTGCCGGGCTCGGCGCCGTCGTTGTCGGTATGGGCGCTGCCCCAACGCGGTTTGATGTTATCGACGTCCCAAGCGTCCCACTTCGCCTGCAATTCCTTCACCTTGTCGGGCATGTCGGCGGCAAGGTCCTTCTTTTCTCCGATATCCGTCGCCAAGTTGTAGAGCTTCACACTGGAAACTGGCTGATTGCGCTCGCCGGTCAGCGTGTCGGCGTTGCCGTCGTAGCGGACCAGCTTGAAATCGCCCGCACGAATCGCCATTTGCTGGCCGAAGCGCCAGTAAAGTGCGTCATGCGGCGCACCGGATTTCTCGCCTTGGAGATAGGGTAGGAGGTTCACCCCTTCGAGCTTCCATTCCGGCTTTACCTCAACGCCTGCGAGCGCAAGCGCCGTGGCATGCAAATCCAATTGAATGGCCGGTTGAGCGAACACGCCCGGCTTGAGGTGTCCCAGCCAGGAAACGATGAAGGGCACATGAACGCCACCCTCGAGCGTGGTTCGTTTGCCACCGCGGAACGGTTCGTTGCGAGACGCGTTCATGGTGGTGCCGGGCATAACGGGGCCGCCGTTGTCGGCAATGAAGCAAACCAACGTGTCCTTTTCCACCCCGGCATCCGCAAGCTTCTTCCGGACCTTGCCAATGGCCTCATCCATAGCGAGCATCATCGCGTCGTAAGTTTGCCGCTTCTTATCCTTCACCTCGGTGAATTTGGCCAAACGATCGTCAGTGGCGTCCATCGGGGTATGGACAGCGTTGAAAGCGAGGTAAAGAAACCACGGATGACTCTTGTGGCGATCTATAAAAGCCATCGCTTCGCGTCCGAACGCGTCGGTCGTGTAATCCAGTTCGGTCACCTGATTGGTCCCGCGCCAGATGCCGGCGGATTGGAAGTAACTGTGCGCCCCGCCCATGAAACCGAAGAACTCATCGAATCCGCGTTTCAAGGGATGATATTCCGGATCGGCGCCCAGATGCCACTTGCCCACGAGGCCGGTCGCGTAACCGGCGGCTTTCAACCGATCGGCCAGCGTCTGTTCCGTCAGCGGCAAACCGCGGCCCGCTCCATCGGGATTGAACTCGTGGCCGAAGCGGGTCTGGTAGCGGCCGGTCAACAACCCGGCCCGGGTCGGCGAACAATATGGGCCGGAAACGTAGCCGTTCGCGAAACGCACTCCGGAAGCGGCGAGCGCATCCAGATTCGGCGTGGGAATCTCCTTGCAGCCGTTAAAGCCCAAATCTGCGTAACCCATATCATCGCCAACGATGATGAGAATGTTGGGCTTGCTCGCACCGGCACCGTAAGTGGAAAACGCCGCAGCCAAGACCGCGAGCAAAGCGAGGGAACGACACCAAAGGCGTATTTGCTTCATAGTGGTTGGAGAAATGGTGCGCGATACAGGGTTCGAACCTGTGACCCCTACCGTGTCAAGGTAGTGCTCTACCACTGAGCTAACCGCGCACTGACCGGCTAAACGATGCGGATTGCGCCCGACGTTGGCAAGCGCGGATTTTCGTCCGGAGTTCCAAGTGCGGAAAACCCGATTGACTCGCGCCACCGCTGCCGCAGATTGTGCGGCGCTATGGCGAAACTCCAAAGGGCATTACTCTCCGTCTCTGACAAAACCGGGCTGGTCGTGTTTGCACAAGCACTGGCCGCCGCCGGCATTGAATTGATCTCTACCGGTGGCACGGCCAAAGCGCTGCGTGAAGCCGGTTTGACGGTGAAAGATATCAGTGAGCACACGGGATTTCCCGAAATGCTCGACGGGCGCGTCAAAACCCTGCACCCAAAAGTGCACGGCGGTTTGCTGTACATCCGCGGAAACGCCGCGCATGAGTCCGCCGCGCAGCAGCATGGCATCACCCCGATTGATCTGGTGGTGGTGAATCTTTATCCGTTCGAAGCGACCGTGGCGAAACCGAACGTCTCCCTGCACGACGCCATTGAGAACATTGATATTGGCGGCCCGTCCATGCTGCGCAGCGCGGCCAAGAATCACGACAGCGTGACGGTGGTGGTTGACCCCATGGATTACGCCGAGGTGGCCGAGCAAATTGCCCAAACGGGCGACACCACGCTCGAATGCCGCCGACGACTGGCCGCCAAAGTCTATGCGCGAACGGCTGCCTACGACGCTGCCATCGCCGCGCATTTGCAGAAGGAATTTGCCACGGGCAGCCAGACGCTGCCGCGGTCTTTGACGATTTCCGCACCGCTGGCGCAGCCCCTGCGCTATGGCGAGAACCCGCACCAGGCAGCGGCGCTCTACGGCAAGTTTCATGATTACTTCCGACAACTTCACGGGAAGGAACTTTCCTACAACAACATCCTGGATCTAACGGCAGCTGCGGCGTTAATCAGCGAATTTCAGTCAGATGCGCCAACGCTGGCGATCCTCAAGCACACGAACCCCTGTGGCGTTGGGCAGGCCGAAAGCCTGCGCGAAGCGTGGGCCAAGGCCTACGCCACCGACCGGCAGGCGCCATTCGGGGGCATTATCGCCGTGAACCGGACGCTCGACGCCGCGTGCGCGGAAGCCATCGCAGAGATCTTCAGTGAAGTAATCGTCGCGCCAGATTTCAACCCGGAGGCTCTGGAGATTTTGCAGAAGAAGAAGAATTTGCGCCTGCTGCAGCTGTTGAAATCGCCCCAGGGTTCGTCGCTGCTTGATGTTCGCAGCGTGGGTGCAGATTCATTTCTGCTGCAGGAACGGGATTTGAAAGCGACAGTTGCCGCTGACTTGAAGATCGTCACCAAACGCCAGCCCAGCGAA
>CAYWCK010000289.1:0-6970 GCA_964456685.1 uncultured Bifidobacteriaceae bacterium
GAGCACGGTTGGCAGCCAGAAAATATCACCGCACAAACACTGGATGTGGATTTTGCTTGATGTATTGCCCGTGATGGCCCTGGTCCAGAATGCTGTCCACCTTCTTGCTCAACTCGACCAGATTGGTTTTGTCCTCCTCCGTGAACCCGGTGTTCCAGTCGGCCCAACTGATCGTGATCGCCGCGATGAATTTTCCCGGCGCCTGCTTCCGGATGTAGTCGGCGCAGCGGCCGGTGATTTCGTTGTAGTAAGTCGCCTGCACCGGCCAGCGCTTCATGCAGGCCTCGCAGGTGCAGCGACCGAGGTCGGAAGCTTCCAGGTGATACCCGTCGAAATCGTAGCGCAGGATGAAATCAATGATCTTCTGCTGCCACGCCCACGATTCTTCCTTCGAGGCGCACATCGCGTGCTCATTTGGCCCGCGCACCGCGGCGTCGTGCTTGATGATCTGGTCAAAGCCCCAACTGTAAACGCCGAGGCCGTAAACGAGCTTGATGCCGAGACTGCGCGCCGCCTTCATGATCCGCCGGACGCGCGCATCGCGCTCCTTGTCCACCGCGCTGACGATGTCCACCGGCCAACCCCAGGCGGCAAACAGGCCGAACATGTCGAACATGTTGTAACCCGACTGGGCCTGAAGCTCCATCGTGCGGATAATGCTTCGCTCGGCGATGTCATCGAGGACGAGCGGCGGCCAGGAGCCGAACGGCAGCGGTTCGGTCCGCACGTCGTTGATCCATGCGCCGAACGCCATCCGGTCGGTGATCGCATTCTTGCCGAGTGCGGTTTCCTTGGCGGCGGCTTGGGCGGGAGTCAGCGAGCTGCCGGCCAAAAGACTCAAGCCAGCAGCGCCAGCGGTCTTAACAAAATCTCGGCGGGCGATATTCATACGATGGTCAGGTGAACTGGCGGTTGATCGATGTGTGGAGTTGCTTCACAACGGGCGAACCCAGATGTTGCGGAAACGCACCGGGCAACCGTGACCGCCAAAAGCCAGCGGCCCTTCGCTGACCTTCGTTTTGTATTCGGGGAGAATTCGATGACCCGTTTCGCCGTGGATGGGTTCGTTGCGGTGCACGAGCACGCCGTTGTGGAACATCGTCACGCGCGCGGGTTGAACCAGCTTGCCCTCCGCAAACACCGGCGCGGTGAAAACAATATCGTAGCTCTGCCACTCACCGGGCGGACGCGTCACGTTCACGAGCGGCGGGGTCTGTCCGTAGATCGCCGCGGCCTGACCATCCGGATAGAGTTTCTCGTTGTAGGAATCGAAAATCTGAATCTCATAAAGCCCCATCAGCAGCACGCCGTTGTTGCCGCGGTTGTACCACGGGCCATCGAAATTTGCCGGCGCCATCCATTCGACATGAATCTGCGCGTCGCCAAAACTTGCCTTGGATTTCAGAATTTTGTCGCCCGCCACGAGACAGCCATCCGCCACTTTCCAATCCGATGACTCCCATTTGCTGGCGTCCTTGCCGTCGAACAGCACAACCGCATCGGCCGGCACGGGAGCTGGCGCACCCGCCGGGCCGGGATTGATGCGCTTGGGCGCGGGGCGGTCGGGATCATGCACCAGCCATTCGCACCATGGCAGCTTGGGCGTGTCTTTGTATCCGATGACGCCCGAACCGTCCTTGGCCTTGACCAGCTCATCCGCGACCACGGGCACGCAGGTAATTACTGCGAGACCAAATATCGCGGCGAAAGTGGAGCAGCGGAGGAATGCATTTTTCATTTTAGTTACCCGGTTGAATTAAATTGTTGAGGCCGTTGGCCGCAACGAAGGGAGTTGTATACGTAAGCCCCGCAGCCAGCACGCCCCAAATGCTTCGCCGCAATCGTTGATGGTGTTTCGTTCTACCTTCTCTCCGCCCGCGAAAAGTAAACCTGGCCCGTGCGGCCGCCGCCGTAAAGCTCCGCCCCACGCGCGTTCGTCCAGGTCATGGTAAAACTTGGACCGTCGGAGACATAAGTCCACGCCTCAACATCACGGACGGACGAACCCTCATCACCCCAGCGAAGCGTGGGCAATGGTAGTTCGGAAAGCGCGCTTGGGTAGCGGCCGTGCTGCCGGTAATGAGCGGTGATGGCCTCCGAAACGACGAAGCGCACGGACATCATCCTCGCGAGGTCGCGGACCGGTTGGGCCTGTGTCCGGTCGATATGCCGGAAGGAGGCAACCGCTGCGCCAATAATCGCCAGGGCAATGACAGCCGCAAAAATGGTGGCGCGCATATTCGGTTAAGGCTTACGTCCAGTGCCCGCCGCGGCGCGGGTGGCGCCGTGCTTGGGGGGCGACAGAAATCCCACAACGCTCCCTTCTCGCGCTGCGCAAGTACGGAGACTTTCTGCTGCGGCGTTTGGGCTAGGCATCGCGTCGCTCATCCCGCCGCGAGCCAGTGAAATAATTCCGTGTGGTTTTGACGATCACCACGAGGGAGATGGCCAGCATCAGCGCGCCGGCGACCACATAACCAAAGCCGCTTTCGCGACCGCCCACAACCAGGACAATCCCGGTCAGCCCAACCCCTCCAAAGATGATCCACATGCCCAGCACGACAATGAAACTGCGTGGCCGCTCCGCCGCCTGCCGATAGACATGCCCCTCCGCGAAAAGTGCCTCAAACGGACCCGTGGCCGCGTAGGGTGTCAGGGGCGCGCCGCACTTCGCGCAAAAATGTGCCTCGGGCTCGTTCGGAAACACGCAACTCACACACAGCTGCTTCGCGTCGGATTCCCCGGAAACTTGCGATGGTGTTTCGGGCTCGGCTGGCATCGTGCGTCGTGATTTTTAGCGGCCCAAGTTCAGCGCCCCGGCATCCATGAAGTTTCGTCTCTTCATGTTCGGCGGATTAATTCTGTCCCGCGCTCTGGATACGGCGCACCTTGGTATCCCGTTTACCGGGCTGGCGAGACAGCCACGGAGGTCTCTGGATTCACGTCCCCGCGCGGGTCCACCACAATCCCCGGCGCGAACGTCACGCGCTCGGCCGGAGCATCGGTCGCGAGAAAAAGGAAAACATAGTTGTCATTATCGTGAAGGCCGCCGAGCGCGATCGGGCGGACCTCGCCCTGGCTCGTGGCGACCCGATAACCTTTCAGGTGCGCCGCATCATCCGCTCCCGGTTTGGGTTTCACGCCGCCGGCCCAAATCGCGACGACGACCTGGCGCGTTCGGGCCGGAGTGTCGCAGGGAAATTCTCCCGCCTTGTAACCGAGCGCGAGCACCAGCGTCGGCCCGTCGGCCAACGGAATCACGGTCGCCGAAAGACCTTTCCCGTTCGCTCCGCCTTCGAGCGGCAGTTCGCCCGTCACCTCGACGGAAACCGGCGGATCCGCCGGCTCGCTGCCGAGATCGCCGATGAGGAGCACCGTGTGGCCCTTGCCCAAGGCGGACGCCGGAGCGGTCGTGGCGAAGAGCGGTTGTCGCAACGCTCCGGACCGGGTTTTGACCGTGAAAGCCTTAGGATCGACGATGGGCCCGCCCAACACCCGGCGCGAGAACGTGACCGGCATACCGTCCTTGCCGGGCGCCTCGGGATGGAACTGGGTCGCAATCTTGGGCAACGCATTATCGAGCCCAAAGAAGGCGCTGACCATTCGGGGCGGCTCGAAGTCCAGGTTGGTCTTGGGGGTCATCGATTTCCTCCCGCCGGTATTTGAAGTGTGCGCGCAGCCGACGACGGCGAGGGCCGTGGCGATGCAACTGACGGTTTGGATGAAATGCTTTTTCATGGTCGAGATGTTTTTTTTGATGCGCGCTGGATGCCGCCTGGATCTTCTGGTTATCAAGGATGATGAGGGCGATTTTTCAGCGCGCATTCCCTGGCAATGACCTTAAGCGCGGCGCAAAATTGCCGGGCCTGGTCGCCTTTGGCGACGGGATTGCAGATGATATTCGCGGGCACGCGCAGAGTTTGAGATGCCGAAGCCCGGAGTCGAGACAAAAGCGGTAACGCCTAAAGTTCGCGCCACGAAGTGACGATGTAGCCGCGATTGAACTGGCCGCGCAGCAGGTTTTCGTCGAAATGGAAGTTGTAGTTTCCGTTCATGGTGACCGTCTTGGTGACGCTGGCGCCGATGAATTCGACGTTGGCCGGGCTGTTGTTGCCTTGCCCATTTCCATTGCCGCCGCTGCCGGCCAGCGTGAGATCTGCCGAAGGTGCATAGATTGTTCCCGTGAAGGAAGAATTGCCGGTGAAGGTAATTGCGGTGCTGTTCGTGGCGCCGAAAATCGTCAAGTTCGTGGCGCTACCGCTGTCCACGGTGGTGTTGCCACTGACGGTCAAAGTTTTGTCGGTAAGATAGAAGGTCAGATTGCCTGAGGTGGTGGCAGTGCCAGCGATGCGCAGCGCCGTCAGAGTCAAATTCTTCGCGCTCACTTTCAATTGCACTTTGACGTTCGGGCCCACATACACGCTGATACTGCTATCCGTGAGCGGAACTGCGTAGTACCCGTTATGAGTGTTGACGTTGGTGAAGCCGTAATCGTAGGTCGTGCCACCGATGGTAACTTTGCCGGGCGGAGAAAGCCAACCGGTGGGCGGGTTGGGAATGACCACATCCGGGAAATCCACATTGAAATCGTGGAAGACCTTGCCGCTGACGGAGCCATTGCGGTTAACGCTGAAATCCGCATTGGTGCCCAAATAGAGATTGCCTGCAATGTCGGCGTTGCCGACGCTTACGAAGCCATACAGGCTTGCGACGTCGCCATTGGTGCTGGCCTTGTGGGAATCGTATTTGCCGTTGGTGCTCAGGGCGGGATTCGCGGAATCAAAGCTGTCGGTTGCGACGTTGTTGCCGTTCATGGTGATATTATATTTCGCCGCCAAGGAGGTGGCGAAGAGCGGCACGTTTGTCGTGACGACTTGCACCACCCGGGTGAGCGTGGCGCCAAGGGAGGGGATGGTTACAGCGCCGGTGGAAAGGATGGTGACCGGGGTCCAAGCGGAAAACAGCACCGAGTATTTGTTGTTGGCCCCAAGCACCCGGGTTTGCGGGCCGTAGAAGCCGCCCTGCGGCAATCCCCAGCCATTCGCCGAACGATCCACTGCCGGCGCCGCGGCCCCCGGATTCAAATGAGCCAAAGCTTCCTCCACCCCCGCTTCCGCGGCGCTCAATGCGCCGTTCCACGCCTGTGACCGGGCCACCGCCACGTTTTGGGCGCGAATCAGGTTCAGGTAATAAAACAGAAACAAGATCAGAATGCTGGCGATAAACAGGGCCGCGAACAGCACGCTGCCCTCTTGGGACCGCTTTCGGATAAAAGGAATGATCATGAGGTCGGCTGGCTATTTCACCTTGTTGCGCAGTACGATCTGCGCCGTTTGGACGCTTTCCGTGTTCAGCTTTTGCCCGATGATCTTGCGGGAACATTTCCACGACATGTCAATCAGTTTGCAATCGCTCATGTTGGTGGCGACTTTGAACTTCACGGAGCTATTGGTGAAGACGGGATCGCGGCTGTACAGTGCGAATTCCCAATCATCGCAACCTGACAGCATGGTTCTGGCGGGTTGCGCCGGCAGACCGGTCTTTTCAAAAACGACCGTTCCATTTGTGGAGTACCAAGTGAACTTGTTGGTGCGGTTCTGCTCGGCATTGTACAACCACAGGTATTTTGTCGGCAGCGCGGTATGCACGGCGATGACCCGGGTGGACTGCCGCATTTCGAGGATCATCGTATCGAGCGATTGGCGACTCTTCTGATCCAAGTCCGAGTAGTTGACCATCGCCGCAAAGCTTCTGGCGCCGAACATTGCCAGGGTCGCCGCCACCGCCAGCACGATCATGGCAATGGCCAGCGCTACGAGGAATTCGATCATTGTCCAACCGCGGGTTCGCCGATTGCGACGCGGTCCGGCGTTGAGGTGTGAATCAATCACCGTGTCCATCTCCATGTCCGTCCCCATCTCCGTCATCATCATCATCATCATCATGCTGGTGATCGTAGTCTTTCGTGTGCTCCCGATCATCATCATCGTCCCCCGGGGGCGGGTTGGCGTTGGGAGTGGTCACGGTGTTCACCCCATAAATATAATTCTGCATGCCGTAACGAGAGACGTGGGTGGACATCGTCCGGCTATGCGTCAATTTGTTCGTGCCGATCCCGTTGGTCCAATAGACGGTGACCGTGACCAGCCGCACATCGGGTTTATAGGCGGCGATATCCGGAATGCTGGTGGCGGCGTTGGTGGTGAGCGTTCCGCTGTAGAGCACTCCGCCCGCGTTGGTGGTGGCCCCCAGCGGATCGTAGCGCTCCTGAAAACTCATGTTGCGCAATTGGTCCCATCGGATCAGACGCACGGCTTCGAGCTTCTTTACGAGGACCTGGGTGGCCCGCAAGTTTTCGCGGGTCGTTTGCATCACGGTGAACCCGGAGGCGAATCCAGCGTACAAGGAGACGGTCAATATTCCCACCACGAGCACCGCCATGACGACTTCCACAATGGTGTAAGCCGTCTGAGCTGGCCTCCTTCCTTGTCCAACGTAGCGAAATCTCATGCCTTATGCCCGGGGACAAGATTCATCGTGCCGCACAAATTGAGCAGATCGAATCTTGTTTCATAATGAATCGATTATCACGCTTACCCAGCAGGTCCAAGTTGAAAGGTCCCCGACAAGGTCCTGATTAAACCCGACGCTCCGCCACAAATCCTTGGCGAGCCACTCCGCCCAAAGGCGGCGCGGGGGAAGGGGTTTGCGTGATTCGTGTTCTTTGCGGTTTGGAGGCCAACTTCTGCGTCTTGGCGGTGAATGAACGGCGGCACGGCAGCAACGCCTGGTGGTGTGCCGCCGCTTGCAGCCCGATGATGAAGACCGCTTGCGCCGCCGCATTCGCGAACGGTTTCCGGAGGCGGAGTTTTAGTGGGCGGCTTCTCCAGTGGAGGGACTGCGGCCTATTTCCATATTAGAAGCCATCTCATAAATATCTGAATAAAATTCTTGTACTTTTAACGGTAAC
>CAYWCK010000290.1:0-6874 GCA_964456685.1 uncultured Bifidobacteriaceae bacterium
ATTCCGGAACCAACGCCTTGCCGGCGGTCAAAACCAAGGCCAAACGTTCCAGCGACACCGCCGCGGGCAAGCCGTCCAAGCGCCTGAGTGCGGCGGAAATTGAAGCGGCGCTGGCTGAACTCAAAGGAATCTCCCGCAACAAACTTTGGGAGAAGGCGAATGATTTCATCCGCGACCTTGATCCCGCGGACATCCCGCTCGTTATGCAACGGCTCGCGCTGCTGCCCAACGATGTCCAGAACTCGCTGCGCTACCAGTTGCTGCCGCGGTGGGCGGAGCACGATCCCAAGGCGGCGATGGAATATGCGAATGGGCTCAAGAATGCGAACGAGCGGCACCAAGCCATACTCGCCGTGCTCCGCGGCTGGGTGAAGAATGACGTTCCGGCTGTGCTCGCCTGGATTCAGCAGTTGCCGCCCGGGCGGCTGCGGAACGAAGCGCCGGGCGCCATCGCCGGTTTGGTGGCGGAAAAGGATCCGGAGGCGGCGTTTGAGCTGGTGAAGAATTCGAAGTCGGAACGCAGCTACGGTTACAATTCTTTCTACTCTGTGTTCGACGCCTGGGCCGGCAATGATCCCGTGGCGGCGGCGGCGAAAGCGGCCGAGATCAAAAACGCCCAGCAACGTCAAAACGCCTATCAAAACATTGCGCGGCGCTGGGCCGAGAAAGATGTGTCAGCGGCGCTGGCGTGGGCCAAAGGTCTTCCCGATGGGCGTGACCGCAACAGCGCCTTGAGCGCCGTGCTTTCCGCGTGGAGCGCCACCGATCCCAAATCCGCCGCGGCCGCCGTGCTGGAGTTGCCGGCCGGACAAATGCGCAGCAGCGCCGTGAGTGCCCTCATGGGTCAGTGGGGCCAAAGCGACCTGACTGCCGCGCTGGCTTGGGCCCAGGGCTTGCCGGAAGGCCAGTTGAAACAAAGCGCCATGAACAGCTTGAGCCACCAGTGGGTGCAAAGCGATTCGGCGGCCGCGCTGGCGTACGCGCAGAATCTGCCGCCCGGCCGGGAACGGAACCAGTTGCTCTCCACGATCGCCCAGCAGATGGCGCAGCAAGATCCGGATGCGGCGCTGAAATGGGCCAAAGAATTGCCCGCCAGCCAGACGAAAAATTCAGTCCTGCAAAACATCGTCAGCCAGCTTTCGTGGAACGATCCCAAAGCCGCCGCGGCGTTCGCCCTCGACATGCCGCCCGGTTGGTCGCGCAACAACGCCATCTCCCAGGTTGTCAGCAGCTGGGCGCAGCAGGACGTCAAACAAGCCACCGATTGGGTGCAGCAACTGCCCGAAGGCCCCGCCAAGCGCGACGCGCTCCGCAGCCTTTCTTGGCGCCTCGCCGAAGCGGATCCGAAAGCCGCGGCCGATTTCGCGGCCAATCTTCCCGCCGGCGATACGCGCAACAGTTTCTTCGGCCAGATCGCCTCCTCCTGGGCACAAGCCGACCTCGCCGGCGCGTTGGATTGGGCGCAGCAATTGCCGGAAGGCGCCGGCCGGGAGCGGGCGCTCAACAGTTTGAGTTCGCGCTGGGCGGAAACCGATCCGCAGGCGGCTGCGAAGTTCGGCCTGACTCTCGCCTCCGGCAATGAACAAAACAATTTCCTCCGCAGCGTCGCCTCGCAATGGGCGGAAACGGATCCCACCGCAGCCGCGAACTGGTGGCGCCAATTACCCGACGGCGCCGCGCGCGAGACGGTCATCAACGGTCTGGCCGCGGGCTGGGCGAACAATTCGCCGCAGGAAGCCGCCAATTGGGTCGCCTCTCTGCCGGCGGGCAAGGCGCAGGACGGCGCCGCGCTCAGTGTGGTTTCCGCGTGGGCGAACGCCGATCCCGTGTCTGCGGCGGGTTGGGCGGCGCAGTTTCCAGAAGGCGATTTGCGCAAGAACGCCATGCAGAATCTCCTCAACAACTGGGCGCAGAACGATCCGGCCGGCGCGGGAAAATTCATCACTGATCTGCCGGCGGGCAAATCGCGCGATACTGCCATCCAGAGCTACGTCAGCCAGCTTTCCTATCAATCGCCGGAATTCGCCGCGCCGTTCGTGAACCAAATTGCCGACGACAATCAGCGCTACAACGCCGCGCAAAACCTCGCGCACAATTACAAGCGGCAGGACCCGGCCGCCTATGCCAAATGGCTGGCCACGCTGAATCTGCCCGAGGACAAGTTGAAGTATCTGCCGAAATAGCCGACGCCGCGGCGCCGGCTGCGGCCCTCATGCTGGATTGACACTGGCATGCGCGTTTCCCAATGCTGCCGGGTAATCGTGATGAACTGGAACTTCGCCTCGCTTGCTTTACTGCTTCTCGCCGCCGCGCATTCGCCAAGGATCGCGGTTGCCGCCACCAAGCCGCCGCCGGTTCGCGGCGAGGTCATCATCAACCGCACGAACGCCCCTTGGGAATCGCAGCAGGTGCAGGAGCCGTGCATTCTGCCCAATCCCAAAGATTCGAAACGGCTCGTGATGTTTTACTCCGGCGTGCCGGCCACGAATCGCGATCTGTGTTTCATCGGGAAGGCGTGGGCAACGAAAGCTGATCCCTTCACCTGGCATCAGGACGCGGGCAATCCGGTGTTCTCCCCCGCCAAGTCCGGTTGGGATTCCGGCAGCATCCGGTTGGACGCCGTGCTCTACCTGCCCGAGGAGGACGCCTACTACATTTACTATTCCGGCACGAAGGCTTCCGTGCAGGATCACATCGGTCTCGCGATCTGTCCGGCGGGCGCGGATGGATATTCGGGCATCACGCCGCAGTCCATCCGCCGCTACGGCAACGATCCCGTACTCGCTCCCGAACCAGCTGCCCCTTTTTCGGAGAACATGGCTTCCCAAGCCGCGGTGTTGCGTGAGTGGGACCGAAAACAAAAGCGTTGGAACTGGTTCATGTATTACTCGTACCGCGGCAAGGACGGCATTCTTCCGGGAATCCGCCTGGCGACTTCGCCCGATGGAAAAAACTGGACGCGCCACTTCAATGAAAACGACCCGCGCGGCATGGGACAAATCTTCCAGTCAACGCCCGGCGCGTATTACGAGTGGCATCAAGTTTTCAAAATCGGCTCGACCTATTTTCTCTCGATCGAAGTCGGCATCGAAGCCGGCAAACGCTGGCGGCCCGTGCTGGCGGTGAGCAAGCAGCCCGCGTCCGGCTGGCAACAAACCGACGTGGACGCCGTGCTCCAAACGAAATGGGAAGGACTGTATCGGGATGACACGATTTATCACGTCGCCACGCCGGCGTTTTACCAGATTGGGCGGAAATGGTTTCTCTACACGCAAGCGTGTCCTCTGCCTGCGAACCGCAACTACATTGACGGTCACTGGGACCTGTGGGGCTTCGCGTGCGACCGGCTGATCCCGACGCTGCCCGGCTACGAAAGCATCCACATTCCCGGCCGGCCAGCGCCGCGCCGGTGAGGCATTGCCACCTGCCGGTCGGCGGCATAACCTGAAAACACTCCGCATGGCTGACGTGACCAACTCAAACGCGCCCGCTGCCCCGGCAAGTCTTGGCGAGATGCTGGGCTGGATTCGGCAGATCGTCGGCTTCGGCACGCGGCGGCCGGGCTATCCGCAAAGTTTGCAGGTCGAGCAATGGCTGGCGGCGATGCTCCATGAACTCGGCCTGAGTGAAGTTCGCTCCGAGCCGGTGCCGGTGAACCGTTGGCGGCCGGCGAAAACTTCTCTCCGCTTCGTCGCCGACGGAAACGAGCTGCCCGTCTTTCCGATTCCCTACACGGCGTGGACGGCTTCCGCGGGCGTGAGCGCGCCGACGGTTTTCATCGGGGAAGGGCGCGCGGAGGAACTGGCCGCGGCTGACCTGCGCGGCAAAATCGCCGTGGCGGAAATGCGTTTCGCCGACCTGCCCGGCGCGGCGCTGAAGAACGGCGCGCGTTTCATCCGCGACGCGCAGCAATCCATTCCCAACGGCCCGCTCCACGTGGCGAACTGGCTGATCCGCAACTTCCCGGCCTATTACGAGGCGCAGCAGCGCGGTGCGGTTGGTTTCATCGGCGTGCTGGTGGATTCGCCGGTGGATGGCTGCGATTTCTTCGTGCCGTACGATGGTCATTTGAAGGGATTGCCCGGTGTCTGGGTCGGGCGCGAACACGCCGCGCGCCTGCGCTCGCTCGCTCAGGCGAACGCCGTGGGGCAATTGGTGAGCGCCGGCGAAACGCGCACCGTCGATTCGCATAACATTGTCGGCGTCATTCCGGGAAGTGGCCGGGCTGGCAGTCCGGCGAACGAAAACATCATCGTCACCTGCCATCACGACGCGCCGTTTGCTTCCGCGGTGGAGGATGCCTCCGGCCTCGCGGTGCTGCTGGCGTTGGCGAAACATTTCGCGGCGGCGCGTGTGTTGCGGCGCGATCTGATCTTCGTGGCGTCGTCCGGGCATTTCCACGGCGGCATTGGCAATCGCGTTTTTGTGGAGCGACACGCGGCGGGATCGTTGCGGCAATCCGTCGCCGCGTTCGGCGTGGAGCATGTGGCCGAGGAGGCGGAGGGCGATGGCCGTGGCGGCTACCGGTTGACCGGCCGGCCCGAGGTGCGCGCGTTGTTCTTCGACGGCAGCCGGCGTTTTGCCGAATTGCTCGCGCGGGCGGCGGAACGTTGCCAGCTCGACCGGATGATTTGTGCGGATGCCTACGCGTTCGGCCCCGAGCCGCCGTGCGACAGTGCGCCGTTTTTCACCGCGGGGATTCCGTCCGCGTGTCACATCTCCGGGCCGCTGTATCTCTTCGATCCGCACGACACGGTGGACAAGGTGCGGACGGCGGATCTGGTGCCGGTCGCAGAATTTTTTGCCAATGCCATCCGGCAGGTGGACGCGTTGCCCGCCGCTGAACTGGCCGAAGGAATGAAGCGCCCGCGCGGCTCGCCGCCGCCGGAATTACCGTCATGGTTCCGCCCGCCGCCAATGACGAAAGGCAACGAAGCTCAAGCCGCCGAACAGCAATGAGACCGCACTCGGCTCTGGAATGGGTTGGTTGGAGAATTGAATGTTATCGAAGAATCCACCTCCGTTTGCAGGCCCCACGAACCTTAGTTCCCGCGTCTGGCCTGCATGGACGGTGATGTCACCACCGAGAATGTTGTAACTAGGACCAGCGCCCAAAATGAATAACGGGATGGATTGGCCATCTAGCCATACCTGCAAATTGTTGGAAAGAGGCGAGGCCCAAAAGCGGATAGAGACCGCATCTGAAGGCAACTGACCTGTTTGCGCTATAGCTGCGCTCGTTGCTGGACCGGCCCCAGAACCCTGCAGCAGTACCGAGTACGACCCCAGCAGCGCTGGGTAAAAGTGAGATGATGTATCGTGGATTGAAACCGCCGCTCCACCAATCGATACGTCATTGTAAAAAATGTTAGCTATTGGAACGCCGTTTATGTAGCCCACCCAAAAGGGCAATGCGCCCGCTGCTGGCGTAGGGTCGCCGAAGACGGTAGCTTGCTCAAATCCTAGGTTCTGGAACGTTCCTTGACCTAAGGTTGCTGTTGTCGTGGCCAGCGCCACCAGAATCCCCGCGCAATGCGCTTTCACGTTATGCCTTTCCCTGAACGTCCAGTTGATGAATCGCGTGCCGCAGCCTTCGTTCAATCGCACTTTGCCGTTCGGGTGACAAGATTTTCCCACCGCCGAGTTCGTGGACGTAGAAGTTGTCAATCGCCGCGCCTTTCTCGGTGCAGATGCGCGCGGCGGAGAGGTCGAGTTGCAATTCCGCAAACGTCTGCGCGATGGCGTAGAGCAGGCCGATGCGGTCCTCGGTTTCCACTTCGATCAGCGTGCGCGTTTCGGACGCGTCGTTGTCGAGATGGATTTGCGTCGGGATGTGTTCGCCCACGTAGGCCTGAAAGAGCGGGCGGGAAATGTTCTGCCGCGCGATGAGCGCGTGGAGGTCGGTGTCCGGTTTGAGCAGCACCTTGCCGAGCAGCGTCTCGAATTTTTCCCGCTGCTCGTTGCCCACGAGGCTGCCGGTCTTGGCGTCGGCCACGAAGAAGGTGTCGAGCGCCATGGCATCGCTGCGCGTGAAGACCTGCGCGCTGAGAATCGTCAGGCCGCAGGCGCTGAGCGAGCCGGCGATCTTGGCGAACAACCCGGAGCGGTCCCAGGTGCAGACCTTCACCTGCGTGTAGCCGCTGTCCGGCACGTTCTCCCAATGCACCGCCGGCGCGAGCGCGGAGTCGTCGTCCGCCAACACCTGGCTGGCCATGAAATCGTGGGCCAGTTCCAGGTCGGTGACGATTTCCGAGGCGGCATGGATCTGAAAGTAGCGCGGCGGCAGCGTGGCGAAGTGGGCGTGCAGTTCCTCCTCGCCCAATTTTTCGGGCAGCAGCCGGTAAACCTCCTGCATCAGCTGCTCGCGCTGTTTTTCCTCCGCTTTCATGAACTCGGTGCCGCCGGTCAGCAGCGGCAGCGTGCGGGTGCGCAGTTCGCGCAGCAGCGAATCCTTGAAGCCATTCCACAGCTTGTCGCTGGTGGCGAGCGAGTCGGCGAAGGTGTGCAGCGTCAGCAGGTTCAACACCTCGGGGCTTTGCATCAGCTTGGCGAAGTTGCGGATTTCCACCGGATCATCCATGTCGCGGCGCTGGGAGATCATCGCCATCGTCAGGTGCTGTTCGATGACGATGCACAGGGTCTGGATATCGGCGGTGTCGAGGCGCAGCCGCTTGCCCACGCGGGTGGCGATGCGGGCGCCGGATTTCGCGTGGTTGCCGCTGTGGTCGGACTTGCCGGTGTCGTGCAGCAACAGCGCGAGATAAAGCAGCAGCGGTCGCTCGAGGCCCTGGAAGATGGGCGAGTAACTTTTGAACAGCGGATCCTGCGCTTCCCAGATGTGGTCGAGCTTGTCGAGGCAGACGAGGGTGTGTTC
>CAYWCK010000291.1:0-6812 GCA_964456685.1 uncultured Bifidobacteriaceae bacterium
TGAGCAGCGCTCCGGTTTGGGTCTTGCAGGTTTTGAGCGCCACGCCGGACCAGCCGAGCTGGCGGCCGAGTTTCAACATCCGCCAGTCATGCGCGCTTTCATCGAGGAACAACGGCTTGCGTGCCGCAACGCTGTGCACATCGATCTGGTTCGCCTCGAGTTCATACGGAAACGGTTGCTCGACGTACAGCGTCATCCCGTAAATCCGCGGGTGCTCCTGCCGCAACCGATCCAGGATTTCATTCACGTAATCCGGATCGGTGACCGTGCAGTTGAAGTCGGTGGAAAGCCAGTTCACGCTGGCCGCCACCGCGATCTGCCCCACCTTCTTCATCCGCTGAAAATCCCATTCGGCGTCGTTGCCCCGCAGTTTCACCTTCAGACACTTCAATTCATCCCGCTGGAGCCAATCCGTCAATACCACCGGGTAACCGTCAGCGGGCTCATTGCCAGTCAACTCGGAGGCCTCGAGCAAATCCAGGCCGCCAACCAAGTGCCAGGCGGGCAATTCGTTCACGCGTTCCCGGCGCAGAAAATCCTGCGGATACCGTCCGCGGAAAAAATCGGGACTGCCCTCGGCAGGTGTCAGGAAGTCGCCAAGGTCGCGATTCATGAACTCCGCGTTGTAAGTTTCGTACACCGGCCGTTGATGGAGTTGGCCGAACGCATCGTGCAGTGCGATGTCGAACGCCGACGAGCAAATCAGTGCGGCGAGCCAGGGAATCTTCTCCGCTGACGCCAGAGTGTCATTTGCCCGAGCCAGGGCTGCGGGAAGGACTCGCTCGCCGAAATCCGCGCCGAGTTCGAGCGGATGACCAAACTCTGTGTGTCGCCACCAGTCGCCGGTAAGTTGCGCGCAGAATTCCTTGAGCACCCGTTCGCGGTGTTCGAGGGAGCTTTTGCCCGGCCAGGCCCATTGGACGCTTAATGGCGTTTCACCCCAGCCTTCCGCTGAGCGACCTTGGCGGTCTTGGACCCGCACCCAGACCCGCGCACACGTCACCGAGATCAACGTCTCGTTCCCAAACTTCAGCGGCACGCGCGTGCGGACGGGGAGAAAGAACAGCTTTGTTCCCGTGATGCGGATGTCCGTTGCCCTCGCCATGTGTCCCAGCTTGCAAACTCGGACGCGGGATTGGCAACTGAACAATTGCTCCCTGCCAGGTGCAACATCCAGCCGACCGTGCCTCGCTGAGTGGCATCATGGTTGGACGATCCTGAGCGCTCGCCCGCAGGAGGATGGTTGCGATGCGCTGACATTCTGGCAATGATGCGCCCTCGCATGAACTTCTTTCCGCGTTCGCTCCTGATTCTGCCAGCGACTCTTTTGGCGCTGGCCGGTGGCGCGGCGGAATTTCCCACCGTTTACAACAGCGAGCCTGACACCAACGCCATTCTCCCAACGCCGCCGCAGGCGCTGGCCAAGTTCAAGTTGCCGCCTGGCTTCAAGGCGACGGTGTTTGCCGCCGAGCCGGAGGTGCAAAACCCAATTGCCCTGGCTTGGGACGCGCGCGGCCGATTGTGGATCGCGGAGAATTACACCTACGCCGAGAACGCGAAGAAGTTCGATCTACATTTGCGCGACCGGATCCTGATTTTCGAGGACGTGGATAACGATGGCCGTTTTGATACCCGCAAAGTTTTTACTGAGGAGGCGCAGCGGCTGACCAGTGTTGAACTGGGGCAGGGCGGCGTGTGGGCGCTGTGTCCGCCGCAATTGCTTTTCTTTCCTGACCGCAACGGTGACGACGTGCCGGATGGCCCGGCCGAGGTGATGCTTGATGGCTTCAATGTTCCGACGGTGAATTACCACAACTTTGCCAACGGCCTGCGTTGGGGGCCGGATGGCTGGCTCTATGGCCGATGCGGGTGTTCGGCGCCGGGCGAGGTTGGGTCGCCCGGCAGCCCCGCGGCCCGTCGCATTCCCCTGCGCGGCGGCTTGTGGCGCTTTCATCC
The DNA here is from genome assembly GCA_964456685.1 of uncultured Bifidobacteriaceae bacterium. GTDB lineage: Bacteria > Verrucomicrobiota > Verrucomicrobiia > Limisphaerales > JADLHS01 > CAYWCK01. The sequence continues at coordinate 1,957 of CAYWCK010000291.1, forward strand.
GCAGCGCAAAGTCTTTGAAGCCGTCGCCGCGGGGACGATGAATCCCTGGGGGCATGACTGGAACGAATTCGGCGAGGCGTTCTTTGTCAACACGGTGAGCGGTCATCTCTGGCATCTGATTCCCGGCGCGCATTACCAGACGGCGCACACGATTGATCCGAACTCGCGCGCGTACGAGTTGATCGACACGCACGCGGACCATTGGCACTTCGACAAGAGCAAAGGCTGGGCGGCGCAACGCGAGGGCCTGGCCAACGATTACGGCGGCGGTCACTCGCACATCGGGGCGATGATTTATTTGGGCGACAATTGGCCGGTCGAATATCGCGGTCACCTCTTCACGCTCAACCAGCACGGCCGGCGGGCCAATCAGGAGATCCTCACCCGCGCCGGCTCGGGTTACGTCGGCCAGCACGGCAAGGATGAATTCCTGTTCAGCGACTCGTGGTTTCGCGGATTGGACCTGAGTTATGGTCCGGATGGCGGCGTAATGGTTTTGGACTGGAGCGATACCGGCGAGTGTCATGAAGCCAACGGCGTTCACCGCACGTCGGGCCGCATTTACAAGGTGACGTTCGGCGACTCGAAACGCCCGGAAATGCCGGACCTCGCCCGGCTGAGCGCGGGTGAGTTGGTGCAGCTGCAACTGCATCCCAACGAATGGTACGCGCGCCAGGCACGGCGACAATTGGTTGACCGCAGCATCACCGGGCAATCGCTTGCGCCCGAGAAAAGCAAGCTGCTCGAACTCGCGCAGGCCGGCCCCGATACCGTCGCCCGGCTCCGCGCCATGTGGACGCTCTATTCCCTGGGCGGGGCGAATCCGGAATTTCTCCACGGCCAGTTGCGGCAAACCAATGAGCATATCCGCACCTGGGCCGTACGCCTGCTCACGGACCAGTGGCCGCTGGATACCGTGATGTCCACGCGTCCTTTACCTGTACTCGGAGCGGCTGAAATAGGAAAAGGCGAGGCATCGGCTGCGAAAGCCGATGCGAGTCTCGCGACCACGACCGCAACCGTGAACGAACTCTGCCGTCTGGCCAGATCCGATGCTTCCGCCATGGTTCGCCTCGCATTGGCGAGCGCATTGCAACGCCTGCCCATTGAGCGCCGCGCCGAACTGGCGGCGCCGCTGCTCGCGCACGCGGAAGATGCGGACGACCACAATCTTCCGCTGATGATCTGGTACGGCTTGATCCCCGTTGCCGAATCTGAGCCCGCTTCGCTCGCGGCGCTGGCCGCTGATTGTCGGATTCCGGTGGTTCGAAAATTCATCGCGCGCCGTCTGGCAGAGGATGTGGAGAAGAATCCGGAGCCGCTGAACGCTCTGTTGAAGACGGCCGCCATGAAGGCCGAGCCGTTTCCAAACGAGATTTTGATGGGCATGGCCGACGCGTTGCGCGGTTGGAGTCGGGCGCGCAAGCCGGCCGCTTGGGACGCATTTCAAAAGTCGGTGGGCGACTCGCGTCCTCCCGGGATACGCGAGCGCCTGCGCGATCTGGCTGCGCTTTTCGGTGACGGCCGCGCGCTCGATGAAGTGAAACACGTCGCGCTCGATTCCCAAGCCGATCTCACCACGCGTCGTTCGGCGCTCGAAACCTTGATCGAACGGCGGCCGTCGGACTTGCGGGAGATTTGCGAACGGCTGTTGAACGTACGGTTCTTGAACACCACGGCGATTCGCGGGCTGGCCTTGTTCGATGATCCCGCGATTGGCGAGCGCTTGGCCGCCAGCTATGTGAAATTTCATCCGTCCGAGCGGTCGGCGGTGATCGCCACCCTGGTTTCGCGCCCGGCGTTCGCCCTGGCTTTGCTGGAGGAAGTCGCCGCCCGGCGGATTCCCCGTGCGGACGTCACGCCATTTCACGCGCGGCAGATCCGCAGTTTCAACCACCCAGCCCTGACCCAGCGCCTGAACGAAGTGTGGGGCGAACAACGCGACAGTTCCGCCGCGAAGCAAAAGTTCATCGCGGAACTGAAATCGAAACTGACGCCGGCAACCCTGGCCTTGGCCGACTTGAGCGCCGGCCGGGTCGTGTTCAACAACGCCTGTGCCGCCTGCCACACCCTGTACGGCCACGGCGGATCGCTGGGGCCGGATCTCACCGGCGGCGGTCGCGACAACTTGGAATATTTGTTGGAAAATATCGTGGACCCCAGCGCCGTGGTGAATGCGGACTTTCACATGTCCGTCGTGGAACTGGACGATGACCGCACGCTCAATGGTTTGATCGCGAGCAAGACCGAGCCGACGATCACCCTCAAGACGCAGACCGAAACCCTCACCTTGGACCGCGCGCGGATCAAGAGCCTGCGGGATTCTGCCCTGTCGCTTATGCCGGAAGGGCTGTTGGAGGGATTAAACGAAACGCAAGTGCGTGATCTGATCGCCTACCTCATGGCGCGGAGTCAGGTGCCCTGACCCAGCGCGTGCGCCGCTTTCCACCGGGGCGAAGGGACAAATGCGTCGCGCTTGCGGATCGGTTTTGCGGTTGAGCCTGAGGCCGTGAGAAACATCGGCATTGTCCTGCGCTTCCGGCGCTCTATGCTGGAACGCAGTTGCGGCGCAATTTTTACAACCGAAGCCCAAGCCATTCAGGCGCGTACTTAACACCACCCATTTTTCCCCGCATGGATTTTGCCTTCGCTCGAACCGTCGCATGGATTGCGATCGTCTTGAACCTGCTCGGCCCTGCGCGTCTGGCTGCGGAAACTTCCAGTTATTGTGCCCGTTTGGGCGGACGGACCGATCGCGTGTTCGTGGGGCGTCCGGGTAATCTGGCCGGTGAAGTGGGGGACGATCCGCGCCTGATTTACATGGCCGGAACGTTATCCGTGAAGTCGAGCCTCCTTCGGGGCGCTGTGTTGGAATGGCGGCCTGATTTCGTTCAACTGGCGCCGGAGTCAATCATGGCCGCCGATGGTGGCAAGCTGATTGACACGGACGTGGCCAAGTTTTGCTGGGTTGGACCGCAGGATTCATTGCTCGTCGAATATCGCTTTGCCAATCGTTCTGCGCACGCGCAGTTCGCGCGATTGCGCTTCGATCTCACGGGCGTCGCCGCAGTGCAAGCAGACGCCGCGGGGCCGGTGCAGTTTCGGGTCGAACGCGGATTTCCCCGCAAACTTCTGCCGCACTTCGGCGGCGCGCTGGTCGCTACGAGTTCGTTGACTTGGACCAACGGAGCGTTTGAAGTGCTCCTGAATCTGCCGCCGGCGCAGACTTCAAGCTGCGTGCTGGCCTTCGCTTTTGCGGCAACCAGTGCGGAGGCCGTCACCAAAGCGCAAGCCGCTTGCCGCCCGGCCGCCCGCGGCGAGAGTTCGGACTACTGGGAAAATCTCCTGGGTCACGCGGTGCCGGCGTTCCGCTGCTCCGATCCGTTTCTGGAAAAACTCTATTACTTCCGCTGGTACTCGTTGCTGACCAAGCTGAATGTCGGCGGGCACGGAAGGTGGGCCAAACCACTGGCCCGCGAAGGCGTCGTCGGTTTCAATTCGTTGATCACCTACTCGGGCGGGCCCAGCACGCTGGACCTCCGTTGGCTGCGTTCACCGGAATGGGCCTATGGGAACGTGGAGTCCTTTTACGACAACCTGAACGAGGGCAAGCTGGCCAACCATATTTACCCCGACAGTTTGGATGGCGATGCGGCGAATCGCGGCCCCGGACGCGATGGTTCGCCGATGGATTTTCCGTACCACAACTTCCTCGTGCGCGCCCTGGCGGACCTGTACGCCGTGCATCCGCAGCGGGAGCGGTTATCGCGGCTCTGGCCGGCCGTGCAGCAAGCCACTGCGCTCTACGCCCGCGAACTGGATGCCGACCACGATGGGCTCTTTGAAACTTATCCCTGGAGCAACATCACCGGTCAGGAATACAGCGCCCGCTTCCTCTATTTCCATCCGTATGACCAACAGCTCGGCTACGGCCGGACGTGGCGGCCCGCCGACGATGCCGATGCGCTGGCGGTGGCGGAGAAATTGGAACGCGCTGTCCTCACCGCGCCGGGGCTCAAGCTGGCTCGCACGGCTGCCGAAATGAACCGGCAACTGGAGCAACACCGGCATTATCGCCAGGAGTCGGTGGATCAAAACTGCTATGCGTTTGCGGACTTTCAGGCAATGGCGGACCTCGCCGGGGTTTTGTCGGATCGACCGGGCCGGCAGCAATGGTCGCGCGCGGCGCAGCAGACCCGTCAGCGTGTGCTGGCGCAGTTGTGGGATTCTTCGACCGCCTTCTTCTATGATCGCGATGGCGACTCCGGCGCGCCGGTGCCGGTCAAATCACCCACGGGCTTTTATCCTTTCTGGGCCGGGATTGGGACGCGCGGGCAGTTGGGCATTTTCCGTCATTTGTTCAATCCCGCGGAATTTTGGACGGCGCATCCGGTCCCGACTCTTTCCCTGGATTACCTCCGGCTACGGGAGCTGCGGGCGGCGGGCATGACGTACTGGAATGGACACAACTGGCCCATGACTACCAGCCACGTCGTGGATGCCGCCGCGCGTGCCGCCAAGGAATTGGCTCCCGATCTGACGCATTCCGCCGCCGAACTTTTTCGGCGCTACACCCGGACGCATTTTATCGGGGGCGATTTGCAGCGGCCGTGCGTGTCGGAATATTTCGACCCGTTGTCGGGCAAACCGAACATGCCGCGGCTCGACTACGCGCACTCATATTTCATTGATCTGGTCCTGCGGCACGTGGCCGGCATCGAGGTCAACGTCAACAGTTCCAAAGTGCGCATCCGGCCCCTGGATCTGGGCTTGGAAAGTTTTGAATTTGAACGGGTGCGCGTGCGGGGCCACGAACTGGGCGTGCGCTGGCACGAGGGACGCCTCATCGTGAATCT
>CAYWCK010000292.1:0-6797 GCA_964456685.1 uncultured Bifidobacteriaceae bacterium
TTAATCATCGCATCAAACAAATAAGCTAACGAAGAATTAGCCCTCGCGGCCTAAGTGCCCCGACGTTCGCCTGCTGACACCTGCTAGGTGGGACGAACGCTACAGCAGGCATGGTGGAAGGCGGAGACTGCGCGCCCAAGCCGAGAAAATTCCATGCAGACTAAGCAGTGGGACTCGAGTTCGAGCGCCATCCCATAGCCGACAAAATATCTCGGACTAAGCATGTAGGCGCGGCTGGTTGGTTGACTTGGGACGGGGGTTCAACTCCCCCCGCCTCCACCATTCCGAGGTTCGGCATGAAGGGCGTGGGCTTCGCCTATGGCAGAGTTTGCTGATGTTTACGCTGGACGCTTCACAACAAAGCTTGTTCCACGTTTTAAATTCGCAAGCTAGTCTCCCGACCAGACGACACCTTATGAAAATCCTCCGGTGGATCTTGCCCCTGCTGGTGATTTACAGAACGATGCTCGCCTCCGACTGGCCGCAATGGCGTGGACCAAACCGCGATGGCGTCTGGACTGAATCCGGCATCCGTTCCTCCTTTCCAGCCACGGGGCTCGTTCCAAATTGGAAAGCTGCCGTCGGCTTCGGTTATTCCAGCCCGATCATCGCGAGCGGGAGGCTTTACCTGTCCGATCTTGTCGTGGAGAAGACGTACGTTCACGAACGCGTTTCCTGTTTCGACGCCCGTTCCGGCAAACGGGTGTGGCAGACGCAACATGAGACCTTCCCACCCGACTGGTTTTTCAATCCCGAACAAATGCGTGGCCCCGGTGCGACTCCCGTCATTCACAACGGCCGGGTTTACGCCATCAGCATGTTCATGACGCTCGAATGTTTCGATGCCCGGACCGGAGCCGTAATCTGGAAACATGAACTCACCACTGAGTATCAACTCCCGCCGAGCTCGCTGGACGCCTCACCCCTGGTGGATGGCAACCTGTTAATCGTCTCGATTGGAGGAAGGCCCGCAGCGGGCGTTGTGGCCTTCGATTTACTCACCGGTCGCGAAGTCTGGAGAGCCCTGGCGGAAGCCGCAACGTGGAGTTCACCCGTGATCATTTCCGCCGGTGGCACCCGCCAGCTCATCGTCTGGATGCGGCAGTCGGTCACCTCGTTGAATCCCACCAATGGAGAAGTGTACTGGCGCGAGCCGACGGTCTCTGGCGGCAGCCCTGGATTCTCAGCGGTCTCCACTCCGGTTATTCAGGGCGATCGCCTGCTCATCAGCGGGCTGATGTTTCAACTGGATCAGACGAAGCCAGGAGCGAAAGTCCTTTGGCCCGACACGCCTTCGGGCACCCGCCGCATTCTCAGCGATACCTCCACTCCGCTTTTCAAAGATAACTTTGTTTACTGCCCGCGCTCCGGAGGCTTGTTCGTGTGCCTCGATGCAGCTACGGGCTGTGAACTATGGCAAACCAACACCGTCACCGCTCTGCGTCGGGGGGCCTGTGTTCACCTGACACCCAACGGGACGTCGCTGTTTCTGTTCACCGATCAAGGTGATCTGGTCCGGGCGGAACTCACACCTACGGGATATCGTGAGCTCGAAAGGGTTCATTTGATTGAACCCACGTCACCTCTGTTTGAGAACAAATTCGCCTGGTCTGCCCCCGCCTTTGCGAATCGGCATATCTTTGTCCGAAATGACCGTGAGCTGCGTTGTTATTCACTGGCAGAGCATTCCAACCGATCGAAGTAGGTCGGCGTGAGAACTCCTCGAACCGTTCAATCACACTCAAAACCCGCGCCGCCTGGATTGGGTGCGCTGCCCCAACTCGTGCCTGACTGACACAGGAGATTGGCACACCGAGCCACCGGCGAACTGCCACTGGCACGTGGCGGTCGCTGGATTACCAGCAAAAGCCTCCCATTTCCGCAAACTTCCGGCTGGCACTTTGGGTGCTTGGCGTAGGTCGCCGCTCACCACGGCTTGCGAATGCCGCTGGGGCGTGACGATCGCGTTTCCCAGTTACTCCGCAAAACCAAAATGAAAGGACAACCATGTTAAAACATTTCAGAGTTTTGGGGGTTGCGGGACTAACCACCCTCAGCGCCAGTCAACCAACCTTCGCCGGGCCGAATAACGTCCTTTGGTCGCACAACCAGAGCAACGGTGAGGTCATTGTTTCGGGAATCAAAACCGCGGCCCGCACGATCAGCCGACTCAACCCCCACCACACGCTGGTGCGATTCAACCATCATCAAGCGGGTGGCGTCGCGTTGGTTCCTTTGATGGCCTACGGCGCGCAGGACGAGAGATGCTCCCCGGATTTTGACGTGACACCCTTTCGAGCCGAGAAAGGCAGCGAGGTGTGGGCCAACTTCGAGTTTGTAAACGTAGCGGAGAGTGACATGGACTTGCTCGCCTTTGGTATCAAGGCCGACAAACCCGGACGCAAGGATCGTTTCCGGGTGGATCACGACATTGGGCGCAGTCGCCTGGGAAACAAACCCGGGATGGTCGCCATGATTGCTCCGCCGGCGGAAGGGGATCTGGGATATTACTTCTTGGATCGTGGCATTCTCAGGTCGGATGAGCTTTTGTATCGCAACCCTGGTGCGGCGATCAAAATCATCATTTCCAACCATGCGCGCGGACCTGCCGTTTGAAGGCGATGATGCCTGGTGCCGATCCTTGCTTTGGCGAGCGTGGCGTCCATGACAACGACGCTGCGCGAGCCGCCAAGCCGGCCGAAGTCGGGCATGCTGTTAGGCAGCGGAAGCACGACCACCATACGATCAATTAAGCAAGGTGAGCGCCTTGCAAAGAGCGCTCAATTGCGCACTCCCTCGTGCCTCAACCTTTCCGACGGTATTGAACTGCCACCATCCGGTGATCCACCATGATCACTGAATAGCCCCACGGCATATATCGGCTTGCCCCCTTGCGTTCCGGATGCTCAACCCGCCAAGCGATGACCTCCCACTGATCACCGGACTTTCTCACCTCCCATTCGGCGCGGTCCGCCCAATTCTCATTTTGGTTCAACACCCGCCGGGCAACTGCAATCTGCTCCCGATAACGACCCTCTGGATCCTCCGGCTGGTCCATTCGGCCGGGATTACCACCGCAGCCCGCGACCAGGCATAGGCACAAGGCAACAATACAACATCTAAACATTGCTCTCGTATCGGCACGGTTGCGGCCCACTTAAAGCTCAAAACCAAAATCTGGCTGCACCACTTCGGAGGTATCGCTTTGAAATTGCCTCGGGCGCGGTTCGGCCTAGGATGCGCACAACTTCATGCACTCGATTGCACCATCCGAAAATGCAGCGGTCGGTGCCACACTCGAAAGTTACCCTTGGGACAACGCCGACGCATTCCGCGCCAACTCCAGCCTCAAGGCCCGCGAATACTTCAGCCCGGTTCGCAGCATCATTTTCCTTTGCTCCGCAGGCGTATCCCGCTGCGCCCGTGCTTTGGTTGTTGCCCTGCTCTGCGGTCTGTGCGGTTGCAGCACTTCGAAGACTCAACCGCTCGCCTCCTCCACTTTCCAGTCCGAAACCACGACCGTCATCAAAGGTGCGCCGCCGCGCGCCGTGCAACCCAATCTTGCGCTGTGGCGCCGCTTGAAAGTCGGCATGACGGAAGGCGAGGTCACCGCACTACTTGGACCTCCCCAGCGTAAGGATCCGCGGCCGCCGGCCGACACCGAACCAAACGTGCGCCATCTCTACGGTTGGTGTTACGGTGAAATCAGTTTTGCGTCCTTCACCACGAGCGCCCTATTCGACTATACGGTCAGCTTCCATGAGGGAGTGGTTTTCGAAATCCGCGATCCGTGGCAGGGCCGGTTCTCACCAGATGGCCGGCCAACCGTACCCGAACTGGTCTTGCCGGAGGCGGGAAAAACGCTTCATCACTACCCGCGGTTCTTGGACTTTCGGTGGCAGCCTTCCTCCGGGGTCTATCCCATTGAATATGAAATCGAGATCCAATCGCTGAGCGTCAGCCAGCAGGAAGCGGCGCATTTCGAGGACTACATCCGCCAGACCGTGGAGCTGAACCGGAGCCAATGGAAGAAAGACGGCTTGTCGCAGACGGACATGGAAGAAGCGGCGACGTCCCTGGCTCGCGATTTACGGAAGGACCAGGGTGCGATGCAGACCTTTCGCTTCCGCACGCATGACCTTTACGTGCCCTTCACCTGGGTAGGCGCCAACACCGGTCGCTGGCGGGTTCGCTCCGCCAATGCGCTGGGAGCAAGTGATTGGACGGGCTGGCGCTTTTTCACTTTCACCAACTAGGCTCTGAATTTCTCACGGTCATGATTTGGATCGCCTCATCCGAAAGAGACACCGCTGTGTTCCGCACCCAATCGGGCCACAAAACTCACGCTTACTTTTGCTCCTGCGTGAAAAAGTTCGTCTTGCTAACCGCCCTGCTCAGCGCGCCGCTTGCGGCCGTGCCCGCTCCCGATGCGCCCCAATCCGTGTCGGCATCGCCGGTCATGCTCGCCGGCGCGTGGTTGCCGGCGGACCCGCACCAACTCGACTTCTTCGCGCTGCCCCGGGTGATGTCCGAACATGCCGTCATCAGCGATGTGCGCGCCGTGAAAGGCGTGAACCAACACAACTACCTGGTGCATTTTGACGGGAGGTTCTGGGCCATGTGGAGCGACGGACCCGGCATCGAAGATCGGGTGGGGCAGCGGGTGAAATTCGCCACGAGCCCGGATGGCCTGACCTGGAGTGAGCCACGGTATCTCAGTCCGATTCCACCGAACTCAGGTCCGGATTCGCCTTACTACGGCACGCGCACGAACAAAGCCATGCGTTGGATTTCGCGCGGCTTCTGGGTGCGGGATGGCGAGTTGCTCGCTTTGGCCGCGCTCGATGAGGCCGCCGGATTCTTCGGGCCGAGCTTGGAACTCCGCGCCTTTCGCTGGGCCAGGAGTGCGCAGACTTGGACTGACGCGGGCTTGGTTTGCACCAACGCGATCAACAATTTCCCGCCGCTCAGAATTCGCACCGGAGACTGGATGATGTCGCGCCGCCGGTTCGACTACAGGCAGACGGGCGTGCAGTTTCTTGTCGGCGGCAGAAAGGCGCTCGACCAATGGGAGTCCTTCCCCGTGCTGGGCACGGCTTCCGAGTTATCGGCGGAAGAACCGGATTGGTGGATTCTGCCGGACCACCGCTTAGCGGCCGTTTTTCGGGATAACCGACGCAGCGGATTCCTTTATCGCTCCCTGTCAGCCGACGATGGCCGCACGTGGAGCAAGCCGATGAAAACGAACTTCCCGGACGCCACTTCCAAGATGAGCGGCCTGCGCCTGCGTGATGGGCGTTACGTGCTGGTGTCGAATCCCAATCCGAAGCAGCGTGATCCACTCACGCTCGCGATCAGCACGGACGGTCTCGCTTTCTCGAAGCTGCTTTACCTCACGGGAGGTCGCCATGTGGACTATCCCCACGTCATCGAGCACGAAGGTCACCTGCTGATCGCTTTCTCCGGCGGCAAGCAAAGCGTGGAGGTTCTCAAAGTGAAACTCAGCGATGTCGATGCCACCGCCATGCCCAACCGGCCTCTGGTTCTCCCCGCCAAGGCGAAACCTTGAGCAGGAATCGTCCGACGTAGCGGGCAACCTATTGTTCTGCGCTCAATGAAAGCGGAAGGAATACAGGTCACCGTCCTTCCGCATCAAGTGCAGCCGCGCCGGTTGCCCGGCACGTGCGTTGAACTCAAATCTCGCCAGCGCGCAGGCCTTCACCCAACATCAGCGGCCGGGCATGAAAGTTGGCCAAGCAAATCGCTCGCGGCTGCTCGCTTCGCTGGCGTTGACGTTGATCCTCGTCCTCTTGGGCGCGGCTTTGTGCCAATTCAAATGGCAGCCCGGCGAAGCGTTTCGGAATGCCAGCTATGATTCGCTTCATTCCTTGCACGGCGTCAATTCCGAGGTGGCCGATCACTCACCCGTGGTCATTGTTTATCTCGACCTGAACTCGTTCGGATTGTTGCGTCAGGATCCAACGCAGCCCTGGTCGCGGGCGCTGCATGCCCAATTGCTTCAGAAGCTGGTGCAAAGTGGTGCCCGCGCCGTGGTGTTCGACATCGTGTTCAGCACGGCTGGCAGCAACACGACGGCGGACGACGCGCTGGCCCGGGCGATTCAGGAAAGCCAGCGCACAATTCTCGCGGGGGAAGCCAGCGGGAAAATCAGCCACGTCACTTCGGGTGAAATCGTCTGGACGCGCAGCTCCACGGTCTCGCCGCCGTGGGAAATATTCGCCGCGGCCGCCGCCGGCTGGGGAATCGCCTCCCATATCGTAGATGACGATTATGCCGTGCGGCGGTATGTCGCGGGTGGATTTGGCGCCGAGGGACAAGCCTCCCTCACGTGGGCGGTGGCCTCGTTTCTTCAATTGCCCGTCACGCGGCTGCCGGATGCGATGCAGCGCGCCAACAATCAGGGGATTCGCTATTACGGCCCGCCCCTCACCATACCGCACGTGAGTTACGCGGATGCCCTTTCGGCCGATGGCACCCCCGCGAATTTTTTCCGCGACAAGATTGTTTTCATCGGCGCGCGGCCGCTGACCGAATTGTTTCGTGGGCGGCAGGACGAGTTTCGGAGTCCGTTTCATTCCTGGAAATTCCGGGAATTCTTTCTGCCGGGAGTCGAGGTGCATGCCACGGAAATGCTCAACCTCATCCGGAATGATGCCCTGCAACGCACGTCCGTCGTTGCCGAAATCTTGTTGGTGACTCTGGTCGCGGTCCTGTTCGGTGGCGGCCTCGTCTGGTTGCGCCCCAGTCCCGCAACGCTCGTCGCGGTGGCGGGCGGG
>CAYWCK010000293.1:0-6783 GCA_964456685.1 uncultured Bifidobacteriaceae bacterium
AACGCCCCTTGGAAGTCGCCGAAGGAAGGGCCGTGAATTGTATGCACGATGGTCGGTACGCCCGCCCGCCGGGCCGCGAGTCGCCCCAGTACTCCCGCCTTGCCGCTGTGCGTGTGAACGATGTCAGGTCGCCGGCGACGAAACTCGGCGGTGAGGCGACGCCAGGCCTGGCAATCTTTCCAAGGGTGTACTGGCCGCACCAATTCTGGCAGGATGCGAAGTGCGCCGGGATCTTTGGCGAAAGCCGGCTCCAGTGTGCCTTCCGGGCCTGCGGTAGGACCAGAGATAAGGTCAACCTCCAACCCAGGCTTTTGCCGCAGCCCCAGAACGGAGGCGACGGTGTTTTCCTGAGCGCCGCCGACAATCAGCCGCGTGATGACATGCGTGACGCGCATGGCGCGCGGATCAGGGTTTTGCGGGCTTGCTGCCTTGCAATTCCCGGAGACGCTCAGCAATCAGTTTTGCCTCAGCGGAATTCGGGACGGCATTGGAAAGATACGACTGGAACTGCAAAATGGCCGTATTGGTGTCCTTGCTTCGCAGGGCTATTTCGCCTAGGCCGTAATAAACCTGGTACGATCCAGGCGAAATTCGTTGAAGCGCTTCATAATCGCGCTTGGCCTCATCCAATTTATCGGAGCGGTAGTACGCGATGGCGCGATTCAGCAACGCTTCTGGCCGATTGGTCTGCAGCGACAGTAATCCCGTCATCGCGCGTACAGCGCTGTCGAATTCTCCCGTCTGGATGCTGAGGTAGCCTTTGTGCAGCAGCGCAAAGTCGTTCGTGGGTTGCAATTGCAGCAGTCGATCGGTGTAAACCAACGCGTTGGTATTGTCTCCCGCGCCAGCGAAAGCACTGACGGCATTCACCAGCAGATAAGTGTTTGTTGGAGAATGCAGAATTGCCTCCTCTATCAGCGCCTTTGCTTTTGCTTCTTCGCGGAGTTGCAAGTGTGCACGAGCCGTCAGGGAAAGTGCGTCAACCTGATACGTCCCACTGACATCCCAGCCAGCGGGCGGATGCATGAGTTCGCGGGTCAGTTCAATCGTCCGGTTGGGCTGGCGTGCCAGCAAGCTAATTTGCCCCAACCACAGACGGGTGGGGGGATCGTTGGGCGCGAAATAATTCACGCGCGTGAATGCCTGGGCCGACTGCCGGTAGAGGCCATTGTTGTACAACGTGAGGCCCAGGGCGTAACAAATATTTTGTTCGTCGAACGGGCCGTTGGCCGTCATCGCGGCGTCAAAAGAACTGAATTCCCCAAACAAATCCTCCACGGTGTTTGGTATCCCAACTCGTTCACGCTTGCCGGCGCGGTAGCTACGATTGTAGGCGAGATTGATCTTTGCGACGATATTCTTGGGGTTGAGTTTCTGGGCCAATTCAAAAAATGGTTCGGCTTTGTCCAACTCACCAAGCTTCTGCAATTCCACTCCCCAATAATTTATCGCGCGCGAGTACAAGCCGCCGATGGATGCTACGCCTCCGTGTGATTCTTCACTTAGTTTCAACAACTGGGAGACTTGTTCGCGCAAAGATTTAGACGCCGCCGGGTCTTTCGGAGACAGCACGCCCAGTAATTTGGCGAGTTCGTCGGTTTGCACTTTGGTCCAAAACGCCTCGTTCTCGCCAACTACGGCGTTGGACAGCGCGGGTGGCAACAGCAGTTCTTCACGATACGGAATCAGCTTGTACAGCATGCCGTGGGGCTCGATGTAGTAACGCTCAAAGAAGAAGCCGAAACTGGGGTGCAGGTAGTACAAATCCCCCAACTTTTCCAGGCGCTTAAGCGAATCCATCATGAAATCAGTCCCCAGCAGCGCCGTCCGCTTGGACTCCTCAGCAAATGGCCAGCGCTGGCCATGGACCTTGATCTGATAGCGGTGGTAGGCGGAGGAACGCAGAGCCCACGACTCCGCAATGACGAAATCCTTGCTTCGTCCCACGCGATCCAACCAAATGCGGGCCAACAGTGCCCACTTTGGGTCATCGCTGATCAAGTAACCCGATTTCGGCAGTTTCGAGGCGGCCATTTCCGCGATGCCGCGGAGGTCGTTTCGATTGATGATGCGAATCTCGTGATGATTCTTAAGGAACAACAGGGCGGTAGTAGCCACCGCCAACAGCACCACCAATCCCGTGGCGAACAACTGCAACGGGCGTTGAAAAGGAGCGGGGCGACGGCCGCGAATATTGACGGGGCGGAAAACCACCAACAGGTAACCGCTGAAATAGCCCACACTAAGTGCGGCCAGAAAATACAGGCTCAACAAAGGGAGGCCATATCCGATGGTACGAGGACTGAAACGTGGATCCAGTGACACCCAAACACAAACGAGCAATAAAAGAAGATGGAAAAAGTGAAAAACCATGCGCGTCACCAGTTGCCCCACCTGGCTGGAATCACCGAAATGGGAAGCCCATTTGAACGACATGATGAGAATCGGCAAAACCGAAGTCAGCGAAAGCAAGAGCATCACGTTCTTTGGAAAGATTTTGGGCAGCAAACCGAGCACATAGCGCTGGGTCGAAAGATTCATCCGGAGGGATTCCCAAAAGCCGAGCGGCTCGATATCACTAAACGACGCCAGCAGTGGCAACAGTAGGTAAAGCGACAGGCCAGCGAGGCCGCAAACCACCAACCGCCCCAGGAACCGCGCGCGGAAAAAATCGAGCCCGCAGACCCAAACCATGGCCACGAGATAAACGAGGCCGAATGCGACCATCAACCAATCACTGGTCATGACCGCCGCCATCGCAAAGACACCCTTGTAGAGCCACACCTCGCGGCCGTCATAGCGGTATTCGAGCAAAACGCGCACCGCGTAGGCGAAGAAGAGCAAATGCAGCATTTCCGGCGTGCCGTTTGTGGCATGCTCCCAGAACGTAAGTTGCAAGCCACAAGCCATGACCGCCAGCGCTGGCGGCAACCAGGCAAGTTTGCCCGACAACACCGCGCCGGCGCTGGCTTCGCGCTCACGCTGGTCGTGGGTACGATCGTGTGGCAATAGACTTACGGCGCGTGCCAAGCAAGCGAGCGCCAAGGCTGCACAAAACGCGGAAAGAAAGTTGACTCCAGCTGGCACCAGTCGGGGCGGCAGGAAACGCAACGGAGCGGATACCACGTAATAGAGAGGATCCAAGGTCTCCGTCTGCCAGGAATAGCCCGCGACCTTGGCCACCTGCCCCATGCTTGTCACAGAAACCCAAGGGTGCAAGGTGACGAAATAGAGGATCAGGGCAGCGAGCGCCACCAGCCACGGCAGGCGTCGAATGAGTGAACTTTGCTCTGCGCTCGAGTCGTTTTCCATGGTCATGTGCCGCAAAGTTGCATGGCGGCAACCCGCTTTGGCAAGTTTAGTTTCCAGCGTGGATCAGTTGCCCGCCCGCAGTTCAGCCACGCATTCAACATGCTGGGTCTGCGGGAACATATCCAGCGGGGTTACCCGCGCCAATTCAAAGACACCATCGCCGCACAAGATGTTCAAGTCGCGCGCCATGGTGGCGGGATGACAGGAAACATAAACCACCTGCGCCGGGCGCAATTCGCGCAACAATGCGAGCGTAGCGGGCTGACAACCCTTGCGGGGCGGGTCAATCAGAACCGTGCTGGCGGCAGCACTCAACTTTCGCATCAAGCCGGGCAGCACTTCTTCCACCTTGCCCGCGAGGAACTCACCGTTCGTCCGGCCCCGCGCAGCGGCATTCCGTCGGGCGGCGGCGATGGCCATCTGGTCGTACTCCACACCGGTGAATGATTCAACCGCATCGGCCAGTTCGATGGCAAAGAAGCCCACGCCACAGTACAAATCCAACAAATGGCGGGCGCGACTTTCCAGCAGGAAACCACGCACGGTCTCAACCAGCTTCGGCAGCAAAAAGAAGTTGTTTTGAAAAAACGAATCACGCGGCACGTTCCAGTTCTCCGGCGGAATTCGCAGTACAACTTTGATCCCGCCTTTCGGTGGCGGGTGGGCGCGCACGTGGCGGATTTGTTCATTCAGCGCTGGCTCCGCGATCTTACATTCGGAGATGTCTTCGACCAATCCACAGTCCCAACGAACAAAGCCGATGTTCAACTTCTGCTCGGGCTTGTTCCACTGGCTGCGGATCATAATGCGATTCCGATAACCATACGGGGCCGGGCAGGGGATGACGGGAGCTACCAGTTCGCGCTTTAATCCGCCAATGCGTTCGAACAGATCGGCGATCTGCTTGTGCTTGATGGCTAGCTGGGTCGCATAGGCAACGTGCTGATACTGGCAACCACCACAGGCGGCGAAGTGCGGACAGGCCGGCGTGACCCTCTCGGCTGCTGCTTCGATGACCCGCACGAGTTTGGCGCGGGCGAACGACTTCTTGACCTCGGTGATCTCCGCTTCCACCAGTTCAGCCACGAGCACGAACGGCACAAACACAACAAAATCGTCCAGCCGGCCAACACCCTCGCCACCGAAGGCGATGTCATGAATGCGCAGCGAGACAACTTGACCTTTTACCAATTGCACCCGGGCAACTTAAGGAGGAGGGCAGGGGAGGCAAAGGCAATTCGGCCGACGCGAACCTCAGCCGAAACGCGCAGACCCGACGCGGCGTGAGGCGCATTTCACCGCAAGCACTGGCGGTGGCGAGCGAGCCGAAATGCATTTGTCCGGTTGCCAACGGCGCAGGAACGGAGAATGATTCCCTGGTGAGCGCGCCGCCTCCTTCCGCATCAGACTTCGACAACTACGTCCTCAACGAAGTTCAACTGCTGTTATCGCAGAAGCGCACGGCCCTCTCGACTATGCGCACTGGGATCGCGATCTTCGCCTTCCCGCTCTCCGTGTTGAGCGTGCTGGTTGCCACCTCTAAATCTTACCAGACGACCGAAGTGTTGCACTGGTTGGTTCCGCTGGTCTTGTTGAACACCGGCTTGGTGGTGTTGGGAATCTACCTCATCACGATTGCCGTGCGGCGCATCCGGCGGTATGACCGGTTGATAGAGGAGTTGAAGCTCAAACACGGCCGGCTTCGTGAATTATTGGCGGAGGATTGACCGCCGAACGCGCCCGGCTGCTGGCGGGCGTGGTTGATTTGACATTTCCGTTCCCTATAATCCGCCCGTGCTTGATATCAAACTGATTCGTGAGAAGACCGATTTTGTTCGCCAACGACTGACGGCGCGTGGGGCAGGGGATGAGCAGCTGATTGGCGGCATCCTCGCGGCGGACGAGTCGCGTCGCAAGGCGTTGGCCGAGGTGGAAACGTTGAAGGCGACGCGGAATCGAGTTTCCAAGGAAATCGGCGCGCTCATGGGCCAGAAGAAGCTCGCCGAAGCCGATGCCAAGAAGGCGGAGACAAAGGACTTGGGCGATAGAATTGCCGTGCTCGATGCCGAGGCAAAATCCGCTGAGGCAAAACGGGATGAGGCAATGCTCGCACTGCCCAATCTGCCGCATGAGTCAGTGACCGTGGGCAAAACCGCAGAGGACAACCCGGTCGTCCGCGTTGTGGGTGAAAAAGCGAATTTTGCATTCAAGCCCAAGTCTCACGTGGAACTGTGTGAGAGTCTGAAGCTGGTTGATTTCGCGCGCGCGGCCAAGTTGTCGGGCAGCGGTTTCGTACTCTACACCAATTGGGGCGCGCGCTTGGAGCGGGCTTTGATTCAATTCTTGCTGGAGCTTCATACTCGCGAGCATGGATACACCGAGGTCTCTCCGCCTTTTGTTGTCGGCCCGCAATGCCTGACGGGAGTTGGGCAATTCCCGAAATTCAAGGATCAATACTACGGCGCTGTGGAAGGTGATCGCGCCGACGCGATGGGCAAGCTGTATTTGATCCCGACGGCAGAAACACCAGTGGCGAACATCCACCGCGAGGAGATCCTTTCAGAGAAGCAGCTGCCAATTTATTACTGCGCCTACACGCCGTGCTTCCGTGGCGAAGCCGGCGCGGCGGGCGTCGGGACGCGGGGCATGATTCGAGTTCATCAGTTCGACAAAGTGGAGTTGATCAAGATTGTGAAACCGCAGGACGGTTACGCCGAACATGAAAAAATGCTGGCGAACGCGGAGCGCGTGCTGCAATTGCTCGGCCTGCATTATCGCGTCGTCTGCCTCTGCTCGGGCGACATGGGCTTCGCGAGCGCGAAAACCTATGACCTAGAGGTCTGGGCGCCAGGGCAGGGGAGTTATCTGGAAGTTTCGAGTGTGTCCAATTGCGAAGATTTTCAGGCGCGGCGCATGAATTTGCGGTTCAAGTCCGAGAGCGGTGAGAATCTTTTCCCGCACATCTTGAATGGCAGCGGGACCGCATTGGCGCGGCTTTTCGTGGCCCTGATCGAGACTTATCAGCAGGCCGATGGAAGCGTTAAGATTCCCGAGCCGTTGCAAAGGTTTTTGGGGACGGACATTATCAAGGCTTAGCCGGACGTGGCGCATGAGAATTCTCCTCGCCAGTAGTGAGGTTCATCCTTACTCGAAAACTGGCGGACTCGCCGACGCCACCGGTGCGCTGGCCAAGGCGCTGGCCAAAGCCGGCTACCGCGTCGGGGTGGTGACGCCCCTGTATCGCGGCATTCGGGAAAAGTTCCCAGCGATCAAGAAGCTGGATTGGTATTTTGATTTCCCGGTCGGGGAAAAATATCCCGGTGGCGAGGTGTGGACGTTGGAGCCAATCAACGGCCTTACCGTTTACTTCATCAACAAACCGGAATATTTCGATCGCGCCGGTCTCTACAACGAACAGGGCGCGGACTATTGGGACAACGGCGAACGCTTCATCTATTTCTCCAAGTGTGT
>CAYWCK010000294.1:0-6776 GCA_964456685.1 uncultured Bifidobacteriaceae bacterium
GGTGCCTTTAACCACTCAGCCACCCTTCCCGCCGGAGCAAACGAATAAACCATCCGCCACCGACCGGCAAATGCTAATTCGCGCCGGTCGCGCATGAGTTGGAGCACCGCGCGTGAAACGGCGACCGGCAGTTTGCAGCTTTTCAACGGGCCGCCAGCTCCTAATCTTGTGCGCACGCCGTCGCGGCGATCATGAATTCGCCTTCGTCAACCACAGCTGCCATCAAAATCGGGGCCGATCGTGTTCACGTGGCGGCGGATCGTCTCTTGATTGATGCGCGCGAACTGATGGATTGGCCAGTGCGGGAGTTTTATCGGGTGCCGATCTACTTCCAGGGGCGCAAGTATTACGTCCGCACGGCCGGCGACGCGCCTCCGCCCTATGCGCGGCGGTACGAACTCTGGCTTTGGCCTGCGGATCAGCCCGAGCAAACGACGCAGATGGTGATTTATGATGAGGCTTACGTGACAGCTCGCGACGCAGACGCCAAACGTCGCCGGGGAGAGGATCACTGGCGCGTGATCCTGCTGCCGTTTTATCCGTTTCTGGGCTTCTTCTGGTCGGGCTTCAAGAACCGGGTGCTGGCTCGGGTGGGGTTCGCTCCCCGCGAACTCACCGCGGCGTCGATCGCCATCGGTTTCAGCTTGATGATGGCGGAGGGAGTTTTTGTCGGCTGGCTGGGCGGCGGCTTGCTGATGTGGTTTCTGAAAAATGGAAACCTACGGTTGGTGGATGTCGGGCTGCTAATTTTGATCACCGCCGACGTGGTGATGCGATACAGCCAGCATTTGCAGACGGATGTGGACCAGCCTTGGGGATTTTGTGAGTGGCTCTGGCCGCGAAAGCGGAAGCCGTGATCAGGCCGGCATCGGCTGCGCCCTGCCGGTGAACAGCTCCTTGATCCACTTCCACGCCCGCCGCAAGCCCGCCTCCCGAACCCCGACCAAATTGTAGATCTTCACCAGTTCCTCCTCGTGCCCGCGATACCGCGGCGGCAGGAGGACCATGTTTTGAGACTCCTCGCCTTCCACACGTTGCAGGGATTGGTAGAAGACAGCCTTGCCGACGGCATACTGGCCTTCGGGGAACACCAGCGTGCGGGGCGGCAACACCAGCCACGGACGGTAGGTGAGGACGAAATTACCTTTTTCATCGCGCTTCAGTGTGCCGTAGGTGCGGGCGGGGACTTTGTTGATTTTGCGCCAGAGGAAGACTTTGTTCTCCTTCGCATCGGGAGTAAACCGGCTGCTCCGGAACGTGCAAAAATCCCAGATGAACACCAGGCCGAAGTGCGACAAGCGGAAAGACCAGCCCGCGATCAGCCACGAGAAGAGAATGATGAAGATGGCCCACGCCGCTCCAACCCAAGGATTCAGCCAGGCGCTGGCGCAAACGGTGCCGAGGATGGCGGTGCGAAACGTTTTCAACGCCGCGTCCACCGTGGTGAACGGACTCAGCAGGATGAGAATGTTAATGGCGTTCGAAGCGAGGAACACGATGAAGAACGCGACCATCATGACCGGCGTCATTAAGATGTTGTAAAGCGAACTCATGTCGGCCGCTGCCATGCCCATGGAACTGAACATGGAGGACGGGCCGTTGAGGTCGCCCATCATGGAACTGATGTAAGGCACGAAAGCGCCGGTGGCGACGAGTCCGCTGATCTTGTGTTCCACCGCCTCGGCGATATCCAGCGGCTTCTTCAACGCGGTGGGCAGGGCGGTGCCGGCGCTGTCTTTGACAAAGCAGGCGGCCACCAACAAGAGCGCCGGCACAAAAAACACTGGTTGCGCGAACCAAGGCAGTTTGGCGCGATTTTCCGGCGTTTTCGCTTTGACCCACTGGTAACAACCCACGGTGCTGGCGCCGAGGAGGGGCGAGATGGCCACGCCTGTGGCCATGGAAATGGATTCCGCGAATTGCTGGCCGGGCGGCTGATAGTGACTCGGCGTGGGCTCGGAAGCGGGTTGCGACTTTGTGACCGCAAACGCCGTGAGCAGGCTGAGGCACAGCGCGGCTGCCACCAGCAGGGGAAAGCGCAATTTCATGGCGTTAGATTGACCCAATCTTGCGAGGTGTAAAGGAGCTTCGCGGGAGAAACATCGGCGTAAATCGTAATGGCCATCCCGGATCTTTACGCGGTGAAATTTTGGTTTACCTTTGTCCGCTCAGTGGTGTTTTTCCATTTTGTGAACAAAAAGCTTTTGCAATTATTGAACAGGCCATGCATAACTACGTCCGACCTAGTGCTGGGTGCACTGCTTCTTGGACGCAATTCGGTTCCTCACGACCAAGCTAGTAGATCAGCGCAATGAACGTACCGTGTTTTGCTGTCGTGGGGACTGCTTCGAATAAAGCGGAACTCCTTTATATTTGGGAACAGGCCACGCCTGAGGCGAAGGTCATCATCGTCATTTTGATGCTCTTCTCCATCATGGCGTGGTCCGTTATGGCTTTCAAAGCGGTCCAAATGCGCCGCGCCAAGCGGCTCAACCAATACTTTACCGCCGAGTTCAAGGCGCAGAAGTCCGTCCTCGAAATGTTCGACCGCCGCATTCAGGCGGAGGGTTGCCCGCTCTTTGCCGTCTATCAGGCGGGCAGCGTGGAACTGGACACGCGGCTCAAGGGCAAGGCTGACGAAGCGCGCAAGAAAATCATTTCGCTCAAGAGCATGGAACACGTGAAGCGCCTGATGGAAAATACCGTGGCGCAGGAATCGTTGAAGCTCGAGTCCGGCCTTATCCTGCTGGCCATCGCGGTGAGCGGCGGACCGTTCCTTGGCTTGCTCGGCACGGTGTGGGGCGTGATGAGCACATTCGGACACATCGCGCAACAGGGGAGCGCCTCGCTCTCGACCATGGCACCCGGCGTTTCGGCGGCGTTGATCACCACCGTGGCCGGCTTGATCGTCGCGATTCCCTCGATGTTCGGTTACAACTGGCTGGTTCACAACCTGCGCGTCCTGACGGTCGAACTGGACAACTTTGCGCAAGAGATCGTTTCCAAAATGGAGACGGAGTATTTGAGCGAGGAGTAACCGGGGCGGAAGCGATTAAGAGTATGATTAAGATTAAGAAAGACCTGAGCGTATTCCGTCTTAATCATAATCTTGTTCTTAATCTTAATCCCCGCCTGAGTTTGATCCATCGCGGTTGACATGAGACGCTTTTCCCAACGGAGTCACCTGGTCACGCTGAGTGAAATCAACATCACTCCGCTGCTCGACCTCGCGTTCGTGCTGCTGATCATTTTCGTGATCACGACGCCGCTGCTCGACAAGGGGATGGAGTTGAAGCTGCCCAAGGTGGGCGGGCAACCAGACCGACCCATCTCCAAGAACGACATCAAGACCGTGGAAATCAGTTCGACCGGCGTGTTCATGCTCGACAAGCGCCGCATGTTGATCGACGAAATCGAGCGCACCCTCGTGCAGGCCAACAAGGCCAATCCTAACCTCGTCGTTTACATTCGTGCCGACGAAATGGGACGGAACAAGGATTTGTATGCGGTGATTGATCGTTGTCAGCGGAATGGCATCACCCGCTTTTCGCTGCGCACCGAGCCGCCCGGCGCCCGATGAACGATCGCCTGCAAAAAAAATGCCTCATTGCCTCGGCAGGTTTGCACCTGACGCTGGTGCTGGTTTTTTTCTTTGGCTCGGGCTTCCTCGGCTCGCACAAGCCGGAGAACATGCAGGTTTTGGAGTTCGTGCCGATGATTACAACGGATGCGCCGGTGTCCGGTGGTGGCAATCCCAACGCGAAACCACCGCCCGCGAATCCCACGCCGCCCCAACCCCAACCGCGCAGCCAACCGCAACCGCCCCAACCTCAGCCGGTGGCGCAACCAGACCCGCCCAAGGCGCCCGTGCGCACGGAGAAACCCGACCCGAACTCGCTCGAAACGAAGAGTGAGAAGAAGCCCGTCAAGCCGGTGGTGAGTTTGAAGCCGTGGAAGCCGTCCACTGCCAAGCCGGTTAAACCCACGCCTTCGCCAAACACCGAGGCCGATTCTCAAGCGCGGGCGGATGCCGAGCGCCGGCGGCTGGCCGGCAGCCTAGCTCGTAGCTTAAAGGAAAACCTTTCTTCCGGCACGTCGGTCGAAATGCCCGGACCTGGGGGTGGGGGAGCGACCTATGCCAATTACAAACAGGTTGTCATGAGTGTTTATGCGGAGGCGTGGATAATTCCAGACGATGCCGACGCTGAAGTGGCAACCGCAACTGCCTCAGTGACGATTGCCAGAGACGGCAGGGTCATTTCCGCGCGAATGACAAGGTCCTCAGGTAACAGAGGGGTAGATCGCTCTGTTCAAGCCACGTTGGACAGGGTGCGTTTTGTAGCTCCATTCCCGGAAGGTTCCAAGGATTCTGAACGATCGTTCACCATCAATTTTAATCTAAAAGCGAAGAAAGCAATCGGATGAAATTCACTGTTCTCGCCAAAGTCTGTTTAGGTGTATGGCTTGCCGTCGGATCCTCGGTCGGTCGGGCCGCGGACGAAGGCCCAATTGACATCATTCGGGATTATGTTCCAGGCAACACCAAACCCATTCCCGTTTCCCTCTCCGGCATCTCGGGCGAGGCCGCGGAGGTGATTCAATTCGACCTCTACGTGCAGGGCTTTAGCTTCGTGGCCGAAGCCGACGCGCAATACCTCATCAGCGGCAGCGCGAACGGGAATCTTACGGCGCGCGCTTCGGACAAGTTCAATAAAGCTCTGCTCGTCAACAAGAGCTACACCGGCGCGTCATTGCGGCGGCAGGCGCACACCTTTGCCGACGATTTTGTGAAGGCTTTAAACCGCAAAGGGCTCGGCTCGTCACGCATCGCGTTCAAGGCCGACAAGGGACAGTACGGGGAAATCGGTATCGCGGATTTTGACGGGGGCAGCGCCCAGACCATGACCTCGGATCACGTCATCGTGGCCGCACCGGATTGGGTGGGCGGGCGGTTTGCCTTGTTCTACACTTCCTACAAGTTTGGGAATCCGGACGTCTTCCTGCACGATCTGAGCACCGGCACGCGCAAAGCGGTGGCGCAGTATCCGGGCTCGAACATGAGCCCGGCTTCCTCGCCGGACGGGCGCAAGGTGGCGATGATTCTCAGCAAAAGCGGCGCGGTGGATCTCTATGTGGCCGACGCGGACGGGAGTAATTTGAAGCAGTTGACCCGCACCCGGGAGGATGATTCCTCGCCCTGCTGGTCGCCCGATGGGCAATGGATTTGTTTCGCCACGAAAATCAACGAACGACGGTCGCTGTGCAAGATTCCCGCGTCGGGTGGCGCGGTGCAGCGCCTTTCTACCTCCGGGATCTCGAATCCTTCCGAACCGGACTGGTCGCCGGACGGGAAGTGGATCGTGTTCACGGCGCAGATGGGCGACTTCAATCTTTGTGTGGTGCCGGCGGCAGGGGGCACGGCTACGGTGCTGGTGAGCGGGGAGGACCCGTCGTGGGGGCCGAACTCGCGCACGGTGGTTTACGCGCGCCGCCAGGGCGGTCGCCGCGTCCTCTCTTTGCTTGACGTGCCCACGAAACAAACGAAAGATGTTTCCCGAATTTCGGGAAGTAATTCACAACCCAGTTGGGCGAAATAAATCCGCCCATTTCCCAGAAAGATCAAATAATGAAAGCAAGCAAGTTGACGTATTTACTCGCCGTCAGTCTGGCGTTCACCTTTGTGGCCACTGGTTGCAGAAAGAAGCCGACGCCGCTGACCGATCTGCCTAATCGCGTGGCACGGCCGCCTTCGGACCTTCCCCCGGGCGGGACCGGCAACCAAGTTGACCCGGCTGGTTCTGGTGGCGGTATTCCGTTGCCCGCGGACTTGGCCGGCGACTTGAGCCGCTTCAATCAGGACCGGGAGGTTTTGAAGGCGAACATGGTTCAATTTGCTTACGACAGCTCGGCCATTCGTAGCTCTGAAAAATCCAAAGTCAGCGCGGTGGCCGCCTTCATGAAGACGGCGCCGGCTAACGTCGCTTTGCTCGTTGAGGGTCACTGTGACGAACGCGGCACGGAGGAATACAATCGCGCCCTGGGTGAGCGGCGTGCGTTGTCCATTCGTGAAGCTTTGATCGCGGAAGGTGCTGACGGCATGCGGATCACCACCCGCAGCTACGGTAAAGACCGCAAGATCGACACCGGCAACAGTGAAGCCGCGCATGCGCGGAATCGCCGCGGTGAGTTCGTGGTCCTGACCCCCAAGTGAATTAAATCCGGTTGAGACGAGTCTGAGCCGGGGAGTTTTGGCGCTTTACTCGCCGCACTCCCCGGCTTACTTTTGTGTGCGATAGGTAATTTTATGAATACAACTTTGGCAGTGCTCGGTCTCAGTGGCGGCGAATTGGTGTTGGTATTGGTCGTCATCCTCGTGTTGTTTGGCGCCAAGCGGATTCCGGAATTTGCCAAGGGCCTCGGCAAGGGCATCAATGAATTCAAGAAAGCCTCCCGGGAAGTGACCGAGGAAATCGAGCGCGCCGGCGAAGAACCGCCGCCCGCTCCCAAATCCACCAGCCCCAACACCCAGTCGGCGCAATCTTCTTCCGCGCCCAAAGCCTGATCGAACCCGTAAGCAGGTTCCGTCATGGCAGACGACTACGAAGAGCCGCAGCCTTACGACGAGGAAGAGGGCGGCGGGCCGGTTAAGACATTTCTCGAACATCTCGAAGACCTCCGGTGGTTGCTCGTTAAGAGCGGCTCCGCGTTGTTGGTTTGCCTCATCGTTTGCCTTTACGCCACCCCCCAGATCACGTGGATTTTAACCCGCCCACTCA
>CAYWCK010000295.1:0-6755 GCA_964456685.1 uncultured Bifidobacteriaceae bacterium
CTATAAAATCGTCCTCTAATCTCCGGTTCGCGGAGAATAACTCATGAACGAAACCTTGAAGGGCAAAGTGGCTTTCATCACGGGCGGCGCGCGCGGTATTGGTCGCGCGACGGCGCTCAAGCTGGCGTCCGCCGGCTGCGATGTCGCCATCGCCTACCACAACAGCCACGAAGAAGCCGAAGCGGTCTGCGCCGCGATCCGCGCCATGGGCCGGCGGGCGCTCGCTGCGCAAGCCGACGTGAGCGATGCCGAAAGCGTCGCCGAGGCTTTCGGTGAATTCAAAAAGCAGTTTGATCGCGTGGATTTCGTCGTGAGCAACGCCGCCATCGGCGTGCTGCGTCCCGCGCTCGAAATGAACGTGAAGCACTGGCGGCGTTGCATGGAAACGAATGCGCTCGCCCTCAACACGCTTGCGCAAAACGCCGTACCCATGATGAGCGAGGGCGGTTGTCTGATCGGAATTTCCAGCCTCGGCTCGACGCGCGCCATTCCCCATTACGCCTTCATTGGTGCGTCAAAGGCCGCGCTCGAAGCGTTGGCTCGCGGGCTGGCGCAAGAGCTTGGCCACACGAAACGCATCCGCGTGAACATCGTCAGCGCCGGTGTGGTGGACACCGACGCGCTGAAATTTTTCCCCAATCGCGAGCAACTCCTCGCCGAGTACGCCAAGCGCACGCCCATCGGTCCGACGCTCACGCCGGAGCAGGTGGCGGATGCGGTTTACTTGCTCTGCCTGCCCGAGGCGGCCATGATCACGGGCCATACACTGGTGGTGGATGGCGGCTATTGTATCTCCGGATGAGTGACGCAGCGAAAATCGATTCAAGTCTCGCGGGCCAGGTGGCGATTGTCACCGGCGGCAGCCGCGGCATCGGTCGCGCCATTGTGCAGCGCCTTGCGGCCGCGGGCATGGAAGTCATTTTCACCTATCAGAAAAACTCTGCGGCTGCGGACGAAGTCTGTGCGTCCGTTCCCGGCGCGACGATTTCCGCCGAGGCTGTGGACGTCCGTGATTCCTCAGCCTGCGCCGCGTTTGCAGAAAAAGTTTTTGATCGCACGGGCCGCATTGACCTGCTCGTCAACAATGCGGGCGTCGTGCGTGACAACGCCCTCGCCGCGTTGGAAGACGACGACATCAAGACCGTGCTCGAAACGAACGTCAACGGGGCGCTTTACATGACGCGCGCCGTCGCACCGTTCATGGTTTCCAAGCGGCGCGGCAAGATCATCAATTTGAGTTCCGTCGCCGGCGAAAAAGGCGGACGCGGTCAGGCGAATTACGCCGCGAGCAAAGGCGCGATCAACGCACTGACCCGCGCGCTGGCAGTGGAACTCGCTCCGCGCAACATCACCGTCAATGCCGTCGCGCCCGGCGTGATCGAAACCGAAATGTCCCAGGCCGTGCGCGAACTGGCGGGCGACCAGATCAATTCGCGCATTTTGTTAAAGCGCATCGGCAAGCCGGAGGAGATTGCGAACGTGGTTTGGTTTCTGGCGTCGCCCAATGCGAGCTATATCACCGGCCAGGTTTTGCACGTGGACGGCGGATTCAAAATGGAATAATCATGAGCACCGTGAACATTACGAAAGAAGAAATCCAGGCGATCTATCCGAAGGTCGCCGCCACCATCGCCGACGCGCTCGCCTGCGATGAGGACAAGGTGAAACCCGACGCCTCGTTGATCAATGATCTCGGCGCGGAGTCCATTGACTTCCTTGACATCGTTTTCCGACTGGAGCGCGCGTTCAAAGTGAAGATTCCGCGCGGCAAGATTGTGGAAGAAGCCCGCGGCCCGCTCACGGAAGATCAATTTCAAAACGCCGGCGTCGTGACCGAAGCTGGCATCGCCCGTCTGCGCGAGTTCCTGAATGAAGTTCCCGCCGACCGGATCAAAGCGCCGCTCAAGGCCGCCGAAATCCCGAAGCTCTTCACGGTCGAGACGTTCGCCAAAATGGTGATTCGGCAGCAGAAGGCCGCGCCCGCGGCGTGAGCGCGCCGCACCACTTCCGAGCTTTCACGTTCGTTGACCGCATCCTTGCGGTGCAACCGGGCGTCAGTGTGCGCGGCCAATACCACATTCCCGCCACGCTTACGGAGTTCTCGCTCTCGCTTGTTGCGGAAGCGACCGGTCAATGCGCCGCGTGGTCGGCGCTTGCGGCGGTGGATTTCAAATCCCGCCCCGTCGCCGGTATTGCCGGCTTGGTGGAAATGCTCGCGCCCGTTCGCCCCGGCGACACTTTGGAACTCTCCGCGCAGATTGAAAGTGTGGACGCCGATGCCATCGCCTACGCCGGCACGGCCAGCGTCAATGGCTCGCTCGTGTTGCGTTTGCAAAATTGCGTCGGCCCGATGCTGCCAGTGGAAGATTTCGATGACCCGCAGGCGTTGCGCAATCACTACGCGCTGCTCTGCGGCGCCGGTGCGTCGCCCGATGCGTTTGCTGGTGTGCCGGAGATTGTTTGTGAGTCGACCGCCAATGAACCGGGTCAATCCCTTCGCGCACGTTTGTCCGTGCCGGCTGAAGCGCCGTTCTTCCACGATCACTTTCCGCGCAAACCCGTTTTCCCCGGCACCCTGCTGATGCGTTCGAAGCTGCAACTCGTCGGCAAACTCGCTGCCGAAGTTCCACTGCCCGCAGGCGGTCGCGAGTGGAAGCTGCAAAACGTCTCCGACATGAAGCTGCGCGCGTTTATTGAGCCGGGCGAAGTGTTGGACCTCGAAGCCAAGCTCGTTGAAACCGCCGGGACTACGCTGACGATCTTGGTTGAATCGCGTCGCGGCAAGCGGCTCGCCGGAGCCGCCACGGTTGCGCTGGTCGCAGCATAGTTCGTTTTCGGTCCTCTTCTACCGAAAGAAAAATTGCGGCGCTCTGCCGAGAGCCGCTACGATTCCCACCGCATGAAGCAGAAACGTCGCATCGCCATCACGGGGCTAGGCTTGGTCACTCCCGTGGGCAACGACACGCGCACCACCTGGACGAATCTGTGCGCCGGGAAGAGCGGCGCGGGCACGATTCAATACTTCGACGCCAGCGGTTTTCCAGTCCGCATCGGCGCGGAGGTGAAGGGTTTTGAACTTCCCTCCAGCATCGCGCGCGAAAAGCACACGAAATTCGCCGCGCGCCCGCAACGCTTCGCCCTCGCCGCTGCCGAGGAGGCGCTGAACGACGCGGGCATTCGTCCGCAGCCGGACAACGCGCATCGCTGGGGCATGAGCGTGGGCGCGGGGATGATGTCGGCGAACTATTGGGAGCTGGAAGCGATTCAGAAATTCTGCACCAACGGAGACGGCGAGCTACAGACGGACGGTTTTTTGAATCCGCAATTTCCCAACGACCCCGTTTCCTTTTGCCGCACGCAAACCAACGCCGGTCTCGGGCTGCTGCTGCAACAATTTGGCATTCGCGGCTACGCGACGGCAGTGCACACCGCCTGCGCCTCGGGCGGCCAAGCGCTGGGCACGGCGCTGAAAGTTATGCGGCGCGGCCATGTGGATTTCATGCTCGCGGGTGGTTTCGATTCCATGCTGAACCCGATCGGCCTTTCCTCGTTCTGCCTGCTCGGCGCGCTCTCGACGGACAACGACACGCCGCAACGCGCGAGCCGGCCGTTCGACATTTCGCGCAACGGCTTCGTGCTCGGCGAAGGTGCGGGATTTCTCGTGCTCGAAGAATGGACTGCGGCGGAGAAGCGCGGCGCGAAGATTTACGCCGAACTCGCGGGCGATGGGAATTCCTGCAGCAGCTATCGCATCACCGATTCGCCGCCCGACGGTGACGGGCCGATTCAGGCGATTCAACAAGCGCTCGCCGACGCAGGCGCGCGCCCGGAAGATTTGGATTACGTGAACGCCCACGGCACTTCGACGCAGATGAATGACAAGAGCGAGTGTGCGGCGTTGCGCGCCGTGCTCGGTAGCGAAGTCGAGCGCGTGGCAGTGAGTTCAACGAAGAGTTGCATGGGCCATCTCATCGCGGCGGCGGGCGCGGTGGAGGCAGCGGTTTGCGCGCTGGCGATTCGCGACGGCGTCGCGCCGGTGAGCGCGAATGTGCAGGAGCTTGATCCGGCCTGTCAGGTGAACGTGGTGCGCGGCGAAGCGCGCCAGCAACGGATTCGCACGGCACTGTCCAACTCGCTCGGTTTCGGCGGCTCGAACAGCTCGCTCGTTCTCCGGCATCCGGCGGAGGTGAAGCTGTGAAGGAGTTTTTCACCGTAACTTCGCGGAGTCAGAACGCTTGGGTTTCGTGCGGGGTTTCTCCCTCACCCCGGCCCAATGACTCGCGTGCTTCCCGCACGCTCGGCCCTCGCGGGCCTTCGGCTTCGCCGAATTCCTTTCGCCGCTTCCCAAGCGGCTCAAGTCCCGCTGGGCGAGGGAGAATCGTTTCCCGTCCTCGGCATTTTCCTAAACCGGAGATCGCAGTAAGCGCCCTCGGTCAGACGAGAGCAATCGTGTGCTGTTCCCTCTCCCCGCGGGAGAGGGTCAGGGTGAGGGGGGACCGTAAATCATTTTCAATCGCGCCATGAATTCCTCTCAAAATATCGCCATCACGGGAGTCGGCGCGGTTTGCGGCGCGGGCATCAGCGTGGACGAAATCTGGAATGCGATCATCAGCGGCAAATCCGCCATCGGTCCAATCGAACAATGGGACGCGAGTCGCTGGCCGGTGAACGTTTCCGCCGAAGTCCGCGGCGTGGATAACCGCACGCTCGTGCCGGATCGCAAGCTGCACAAAATGATTTCGCGCACGGACATGCTCGGTTTGTTCGCCGCGCATCAGGCAGTCGAGCAATCCGGTTTGTTGACGCATCGCGACGCGCTGCCGGAGGACGCGCGGCCAAAATTCAACGACCGCACCGGCATTTTTGCCGGCTCGGGCGGTGGAAATTATCGGAGCAACTACGACTTCCTGCCCGCGATGACGGTCGCGGGTTGCGACCTAAAAAAATTCGGCGGCGAGTTCAGTCAATCGGTGAATCCGATGTGGCTGCTGAAGAATCTGCCGAACAACGTGCTTTGCCACATCGGCATCCGCTACAACTTTAAAGGCACGAACGCCTGTGTCACTAACCAATGCGCCGGCGGCGTGATGGCGTTTGCCGAAGCTGCCGAAGCCGTTCGCAACGATGAGGGCGACCGCGCCTGCGCGACCGCGCACGATACGCCGTTCGAGCCGGAAACGGTGATGGGCTATCACCAACTTGGACTGCTCTCCTCGGAAACGCTTCGTCCGTTTGATCGGAATCGTTCTGGCACGGTGTTCGGTGAAGGCGCGGCTTCCCTCATGCTCGAACGCGCCGCTGATGCAAAGGCGCGCGGCGCGGCAATCGTTGGCGAATTTCTTGGCAGCGGTTGCGTGAGCGAGGCCACCGGCATTCTCGATCTGCGTCCCGATGGCGACGGCGTAAGCCGCGCAATCGAGCTCGCGCTGGCGGACGCGGGTCTGGCGCCGGCAGACATCGGCATGATCGTCGCGCATGGCAACGGCACGCGCGGCTCGGATGCGTCGGAGGCGGCCGGAATTCGTCGCGTGTTTGGCAATAGTGTCCCACCGGTCACCGGGTTCAAATGGTGCGTCGGGCATCTCCTTGGCGCGTCGGGCGCGCTGGACACGGTGCTCGCGTTGCGCGCGCTGCAGGAGAAAATCGTGCCCGGCATCGCGACACTGAAAGAAGTGGATCCGGATTGTGCCGGCCTGCCCGTTTCGGCAAAGCCGCAGACGCCGCGCAGTAATAAGGCGTTGGTGATTTGTCGCGGTTTCGGCGGCATGAACGTGGCGCTGGTCCTGGGTGCGTGATGCGCACGGGAAGTTTATGAATGCGGAGTTTGTTTTACGCCTTCGGGGCGCTCTCCCTCACCCCAGCCCTCTCCCGCTGGGAGAGGGAGATTTGTCCCGCGCTCATCGTAGAACCCGTGCGCTGCTTTTGTTGGAAGTCCCGGCACAATCAAACCAACGTGCGAAAGTGACTCCCTCTCCCAGCAGGAGAGGGCTGGGGTGAGGGAGGCCCTATCGCCGATTCATCGGCATGGAGCGGTCCAAATGAATCAAACACTGCAACCACCCGGAGAAGAAGCGTTCACCAGCGCCGTCGCCCGGTTGAAGTCGCTCGCGATTCCCTGGTTCGGCAAGTGTTTCTATCACTTGTTCCCCTATCGCCGTGGAGTGGTGATGGACAATATCCGGCGCGTGTTTGGCAGTCGGTTAGCACCGGCGGAGTGCACGCAGCTCGCGCAGGCTTACTATTCCCACTATTTCCGTTTCCTGAGCGACTTCGTGAAACTCCGCACGATGTCGGCGGAGCAGAAGAAGAAATTCATCCGTGTCGAGAACATCGAAATCGCCACTCGCGCACATGCGTTGGGCAAGGGAATGGTTCTGCTCACCGGCCACTTCGGCAACTGGGAAGTGTCAACTGTGGCGGGCATCCAGCAATTTCCGCAGTTCAAAGGGCTGTTTCACTTTGTGCGCCGGCCGCTGAAGCCGGAAATTTTCAACTGGTGGGTGACGCGGAGATTTCAGAAAGCCGGCTTCGGCACCATCGCCAAGCGCGGTTCGCTGGATCAGATCCTCGATCTGCTCGCCAGCGGTGCCGTGGTGGTTTACGTGTTCGACCAGCACGCGGGCGGCAAAGACGGCGTGAAGGTTGATTTCTTTGGACACCCGGCGGGCACGTTCAAAAGTCCCGCGCTCATCGCGATGGCGAGCGGGGCGCGGGTGGTGCCCGCGACGAGCTGGCGGGAGCCGGACGGCTCCCAC
>CAYWCK010000296.1:0-6724 GCA_964456685.1 uncultured Bifidobacteriaceae bacterium
TGGAATACGGGGCGGAGCTGGATTACTCAAGTGAAACTCGCGCGCCGACGACGCCGGCGCAGGCTGCCGTGCCCGTTTATTTGGACTTGGTCTCGGGTGCGGGCTTGGGATTCGCCCGAACCGAAGGCGGCTTTGGCTCGTCGGACTGAGGCTCATTCAAGAATCCTTCAAGGATGCCGAGGTAGGCGTCCAACGAGGGATCCGCTTCCGGCCCCAGTTCGGCTTTGAGCGCTTTGATCTGGGCCACAGCGGACTTGGCCTCCGCGCGGATGTCGTTCACCGAAACGCGCCCGGTCAAATAACCACCGGCCAGATCGAAAAACTTGGCGCGGGCTTCAGGGGTTGCGCCCGCGAGCATTTGCTCCTGCACCTGCTGAAGCGAGTTCGTGCCGCTGGCCAGCTTCGGCAAAGCCGGCACTTGCAGGCGCGGTGACTCATTGGTGGTGGCAGGTAAGGTGACGACGGTTCGGTTGGTCACGCTAGCGCCAAGATTGATGTGCGTAACGTTGCTACGCGCCAGGGTAACAATCCCGAGCACTTCGCTCTGCAAACGGAGGGTTTCAGCGTTGAGGGAAATCACCGTGCCGAGGTAGCGGTCGCCGTTCCGCAATTCCACCTGATCCGCGTTCGACGGAAAATTTATTGCAACGAAGCCCGCCAGGCAAAGCGCCGGCAGCCAAAGGACCATGCGCCGGCGTCGCGGTTGGAGGGGGCTTTCAGTGATGCGCACGCCCCACCCTACCCTGACGGCCGGCTGGTCGCAAACCGGCTTTCTCGTCGCGGGACGGACGTTAGAACGCTTTGATCAAAACTGCGGCCGTCTGACGCAGGCGAAGAGTTCTCTTTCACCCTAACCCTCTCCTGCTGGGAGAGAGAACAGCGGTCGGAAGATGTTCCTCAAGTGCGAGCGACCCCGAGCCATCAGCGGTGATCAATTGACCCAGGCGCGGCGAGCGTTTCTCCCTCTCCCAGCGGGAGAGGGCCGGGGTGAGGGAAAACGACCCATCGTTAGCAGCGGTTACGGTTTCATTGAAACCGCGCTAATCCCCCATGCTGATGCCCAGCGCACGCGCAGCGTGGACGTAGCCGCCATCCAACGGCACCGTTCGTAACTGACCAATCGCCTCCGCCAGCGGCACGCTCTCGACCGACTTGCCGGTGTGGGCGACCATCTGGCCAAACTGTTTTTGCGCGATCAATTCCACCGCCTTCGCACCGAAGAGCGTGCACAGCGCGCGGTCCATGTTCGTGGGACTGCCGCCGCGTTGCAGATGACCCAACACCACCACGCGCGTTTCCTTGCCCGTGCGTTGCTCGATTTCCTGCGCCACCACCGCGCCAATGCCGCCAAGGCGCGCTTCGCGATTCTGTTGTTGCGCGCCACACGTCACGAAGTCGCTGCCGGCCGGCTTGGCGCCTTCGGCAGCGATGACGAGGGTGAAGTGTTTGCCCCTTTTTTCGCGCGCCTCAACCGCGGCGCAAATGCTCTCGTAGCGGAACGGAATCTCGGGAATCAAAATCACATCCGCGCCGCCCGCGACGCCGGCGTAAATTGCAATCCAACCGGCGTAACGTCCCATCACTTCGAGCACGAGCACGCGGTTGTGGCTCTCGGCAGTGGTGTGCAAACGATCCAACGCATCCGTCGCGCAGGCGACGGCCGAATCAAATCCGAAAGTCATCGTCGTCGCGGCGAGATCGTTATCAATCGTCTTCGGCACGCCCACGATGGGAATCCCGTACTCGTGCATCTGATGCGCGATGGTCAATGAGCCGTCGCCGCCAACGGCAACGAGCGCTTCGAGACCGAGCTGCGCCATCCCGGCTTTCGTGTCGTCGAGAAGTTGCCGGGGAAGTTGGCGCGTTTCGCCGTGGCCGGTCTTGGCGGAAAAGCGTCCGCGATTCGCGGTGCCGAGAATCGTGCCGCCGCGCACAAGCAGGCCGTCGAGCGCTTTGTAATCAAGCACGCGGTAATTCTGCGGCGACAGCAGCCCTTCGTAACCGCCGATGATGCCCAAAGTTTCCCAACCCAGTTTGGTCGCGGTCTTGGCCACCGCGCGAATCACGGCATTCAATCCGGGGCAATCCCCGCCGCCGGTTACGATCCCGATTTTCATGAAGTTTTCCCCATCTCCCAACCCGATGCGATTTGCACCCACTGCCTGACGAGTTGAATCCCTGAACTAAGCGGAGTCAAGCACTGGCCCTTCCATCGAATCGGCGGCAACCGGCGTGGCCTTAAGCAGATTTCTCTCGTCCCACGCAGATCGCCAGCCACGCCCAGCCCACCAGGAAACTCACCCCGCCCAGCGGTGTGATGGCGCCCAGCCACTTTAGATTCGTCACCGCCAACACGTACAACGAGCCGGAAAAAATCAGGATGCCGATGAGAAAACTCCACCACGGCCCGGAGCGAAAGGTAGCGCGCGTGGCCAGAACGAAGAGCATTACGGTGTGGAGGAAGTGATAGAAGACGGCTTTCTCCCAGATCGCCGTCGTGCCGTTTTGCGTGAGCAGTTCTTTCAGGCCGTGCGCGCCAAACGCCCCCAACGCCACGGCCAGAAAGCCGAGCGCAGCCGCGACCCGGGTGGCGGTCGCAGCAGTCACTTTTTCTCCCCACTCTTGGCGGCCTGCCGCTCTTTGAGTTGCCGGATGAGATACGTGTCCTCACCGGCTTGCTGCCAGGCGGAGAACCACAAATCCCCCAGCATTTGCCCGCCGCGGACAAGCTGCGCTTCGAGGAAGGCGCGCCCCGCTTTCGCATCGCCCTTCTGCGGCGAGAGCTTGCCGTCCTTCTCCAGTTGGTAGAGCGGCTCGACCAATGTGTGCGTTTCCAGGAGGTAGGCCATCACCTTGCGGAACAAGTCATCCGATTTGAGCGGATCGTTCACGATCTTCGCCGTGCGAATTTTCGGCGAGAGCTTTTCCAGCTGGATGCCGCCGTCCTTCCGGAAAAACCCACCATCAATCCATGCGTGGAAAGACGAGTTCGTCGGATAGCCCTTCGGATTCGCGCCCACCCAACCGTGATGATGCTTCGTCACATGCAACGGCTGGGCGCAATCGCCGACGTAGTGCCCCATCGTGCCCATGATGTAGAGGATGTTGGCCTGCGCGTTCGCAATTTCCGCGGGCGTGCCGCCGTAATCCAGAAACGCCTTCAAGTAGGAAAAGCCCGCGCGCAACTTGCCGCAGTTCTCCGTGATTGCCCACGGCGCAAAGCCGATCAACTCGCGTGAGTGATCGCGATTTTTCAGCGGATCGATCGGCTCAAACTTCTCTGGGTGTGCGGCGCGTGCCTGCCCCAGTTGCAAGGCGAAATCGTAGCGAAAGATCGGCAACGCCTCCGCCTTCATGCCGCACTCGTCGAGATGCTCCAAGTCCAGATAATGATCCGTTCCCGCAACGTGCGACAGCACCACGTCGTCGGTTGGATTGCGGCCGTCGCCCTGATTGCGCCAGCGATCCGGCTCGCCGGCGAGAAAGGCGATGCGCTCCTTCGCCTCCGGCGTGAGCACGAACGCGGGAAAATTCGCCGGCAACGACGCGAGCGCGAGTTGATTCACGGCGCGATGACCTTCGTAATCCCAGGCGTGCGCCCCGGGGACACCAAGCAGAAAGGCAACGACCGCGGAAGCGAGCAGCGAGAATTGGGGTTTCATGTAACTTCGATTCAGTTGGTGCAAACTTTAGTAACCTAGACTCCAAAAGCAAAACCGGAATTCAGGGGCGCGGAACAATAATCTGTCGCCCGGCAGCGGTTCCTGCTTCAATCCGCGCCGTGAAAGTCATTACGGACGAACGGTGCACGGGATACAGTTCGCGCGGTCACCCTGAGCGCCCGGCGCGCGTAGCCAAGACCGCAGAGAAACTCAAGCAGCAGACGGAACTCCAAATCGAATGGGTCACACCCGCGCAGGCAACAGATGAAGTGATTTTGCGCGCCCACTCGCCCGAACACATCGCCCGCCTGCGCATCCCGCACGATTTCGATGGCGATACCCCATTCTACGACGGCATCGAGAATTACGCCCGCGCCTCAGCAGATGCCGCCTTGCTCGCGCTCCAGTTTGCCCGCGCCGGCGAAGTTTCTTTCAGCCTGATGCGCCCGCCCGGCCACCATGCCACGCGCGATCAGGCCATGGGCTTTTGCTTTCTGAACAGCGTCGCCATCGCCGCACTACACGCCAAAGCCACCGGCGCCAAGCGTGTCGCCGTCTTTGATTTTGATGTTCATCACGGCAACGGCACGGAAGCAATTCTGCTCAACGAATCCGGCACGGCGTTCTTTTCTGTCCACCAGTTTCCCTGCTATCCCGGCACGGGCGCCGAGGACGTGGGCAACAACTGCTTCAACTTTATCGTCCCGCCGGGCGTCTCCCGCGAGGATTACCGCGCCATGCTGACCAAAGCGCTCGCGGCACTGAAGAAATATTCGCCGGATCTCATCGCGGTGTCCGCCGGCTTCGATGGCTACGTGCGCGATCCACTGGCGCAAGGCGCGCTCGAAGCGGAGGATTTTCACTGGTTGGGAACTGAGCTGCGCAGCGTGGGCGTGCCGATGTTCAGTTTGCTGGAAGGCGGCTACAGCAACGATTTGCCGGCGCTGATCTTCGCCTACTTAAAAGGTCTGTGTAGTTAGCGCACCACGCGGTAGTACTTCGCTGGCGAATTGGTCGCTTGGCGATCGTAAAAATAGTAATCACCGGAAAATATTTCCGCGGCGATGCCATTATTCGACCACTCATTTGAAACAACCCCATTCGTATTTGATTCGATTTCAAACCGAAGGTCAGGGGAGCTCTTAAAACTGAAATAGAATGAACCGTCGGGTTGCTTACTGGCGGATACCAACTTCGTTTTTGGAATTTCCCACTTCCGCAACCCCGGCGAAACAGCAATCGCTGACGGCGATAATAAACCGGTGGCAAATTCTGTCAGGCCAGACGCGGAAAACTTCAGGACGTTATTGCTCAAAGAATTTGCGACATAAAGGTTGCCTGACGCATCAAATGCCAAGCCCTGCGGTCCGCGGAGGCGCGAAGTCGAAGCGTAAATTAATTCCTGACCGTCCGGAGTAATTTTATAGATTCGATTTCTCGCCTGACTTGAAACGAACAAATTACCTGCGGCGTCAAACGCAAGGCCAAAGGGATTGCCCAGATTAGTGGCGACTACTCCCAAAAACTCAAAAGACTTGGAAAATTTAACTACACTGTTTGCAGGGTAGTTCGTTGATTGTCCAAATGGACCAATGCCATTCGCGACGAAAATTATTCCGTTGGTATCAATAGCAAGCCCGGTGGGATAGCTCAGGTTCGATTGCGTGTGATCCGTCCCTGGTAAGGTGTAGTATCCGTACCCAGCTGTGAACGCAGGACGACAGATTTCCGTGTAGTTAGGAATCGAGGCGTAGAGTACTGCGGCGGAATCGTAAGCCAGTGCCGATACGCTATCCACCATGCCAATGATCACCGAGCTTCCGTCTGGGAAGAATCTTCTGATACGACTATCGGAAGGAGAGCCCGTGATCAGATTCCCGTCAGCATCAGTTGTTAATCCGACGGGTCCATTCCAACCCGAGAGATTTCCGAGAACAGAGGAGCTGCCATTGGTTGCAAATCTGGTGATGCTACCGTCCCAACTCCAAACGAAGATAGTGTCGCCTCGAACGCTATCGAGACATCCAAGCAGCGTAATAAACAGACAACTACAATAAACGCTGACCCGAGCGCAGCCCATGGAGTGATTCTACCGCTTCATTCAGTCGATTCAAATGGATTCACAGAAGATTGCTGGGTTTCAACGGGTCGTTTGCGCCAGTAGTTCGCGAGAATTGAACCGCTCACGTTCATCCACGGACTGAAGATCGCCGCCGCCAGGCCGACCGTCCCAAGCTTGCCCATCGCGCCAGCGAGGCCGGACGCCATGCCGCCGTTTTGCAGACCGACCTCGAAAGCGACGGAGCGCGCCGAATTTTTGTCGAGCCCGCTGGCGCGACTCAGCCAGTAGCCGAAGAAGTAACCCGCCGCGTTATGTAGCGCCGAGGCAAAGAAGAGCAGCCCGCCCACCTGAAGCAAATTGTCCCGCCCGGCAGCGGTCGTCACCGTGGTGAAGTAAACGATGCCGGCCATCGAAGCCACCGGCATCCAAGCATCAAGCTTCGGCAACTGGCGCGTTAGCCAATGATACGCCACGCCAACGACCACCGCGCCCGCAAAGAATCGCAGCCCATCCAACACAGCCATCGCTTCCACTCCAAGTCGTGCGGCGAAATAATTCCAGCCGCCAAATCCCAGGCCCGCCAGCCACGCCGCGCTCACGGCAGCCACGCCCAGCACTATCCTGCGGTTTTGAACCGACGCGTGCTTTAGATAATCGTGCAGCAACGCCGCGCCAATCGGCACGATCACCATCTTGATGATCTCCATCATCATGTTGAAGAACTTCACTTCCACCAGCGTGCCCGCGAGCTGCGTCATCAAGAACGGCGTCATCACGGGTGCCACCAGAGTCGTGATCGCCGTCACCGTGACGGACAACGCAAGGTTGGACTTCGCGATGTAAGCCATCACATTTGAGGCGAGGCCGCTGGAGCAGGAGCCGATCAAGATGATGCCCGCCGCAATCTCCGGCTCGAAATGGAAGAGCTTGGTCAGGGCCAGCCCAACCAACGGCATAACGGAAAAATGGCAGACGATGCCCACCAGCACGCCGCGCGGTG
>CAYWCK010000297.1:0-2613 GCA_964456685.1 uncultured Bifidobacteriaceae bacterium
CTTGAGCGCGACGCCAGATTCCTTCGCCGCTTTCCAAACCGCCACCCGCTCGGCGAGATTCGTGGAGGAATTCAGGATGTCATCGATCTTGTTCGCGGTGAGCAATTCTTCCTTCGCCGAACCCGGTGGCGTCCATTTGAATTGGAATCCGTCCAGCGTCGCACCCTGTCGAGCTTCGGCAATGACGCGTTCCTTCACGACGTCGGGAATTGTTCCCGGCGAACCAGCGGCGTAAAGCAGAACGTGTTCAAGCTGTCGCACGGTCAGCGCGTCGAGCTTGCTGCGCTGTTTCAGCATGGTCCGCGCTTGCTCAATGACCCACGGGCTGCCGAGATAGGCCGAGAGCGCCTGGTCCGCGCCGATGCGTTGGCCGGTGTGTTCGTCGGTCACGTCTGTGAGCGCGAGCCATTGCGCTTCTTGCAGCACGGTGTAAAGCCGCTGGTAGGTGCGGTTGTAGGTTTCGAGGAATTGTTTCGCGTCGGATTTGACATCCGCGCGGAGAGCGCCCGCAGTCGTCAGCAAAAGAGCGAGGCTCGTGAGAGCGGTGGAGATGAGGAGACACGGTTTGCGTTTCATAAAGTTTCCGGAGTCAGTGAACTCAGCCTTGGGCTTTGCCGCGCATCAAAACTCCGCGCCCGACAAGGTAGAGCAAAACAGAAAACGCCGCGAACGGAATCAAAGAGAGCGCATCCGCGTTAGGCCCGCCGAAAAACGGATTCACCTTCTCCGCCCACTGCGCGATCTGCGTGTCCAGCTTCGGCAACGCACCCGCAAGGAACGCGATTATGATTCCCGCGATCGCGCCACCGGCGATGTAGCCACTGGCCAACAAAACCCCCGGGCTCTTGTCGCCTTCAGCGGTCAGCTCTTCCTCGCTGAGTTTGTGCGCGTGCAATTTCTTGCGGATGTGCCGGTCCACGAGCCAGCGAATCAATCCGCCGACAAAAATGGGTGTCGAGCTTGAGATCGGCACGTAAACGCCAACGGCAAACGCCAGCGAGGAAACGCCGCAGAGTTCGAGCGTCACCGCGATCATCACGCCAAACAGCACGAGCGCCCACGGCAATTTGCGGTCGAGAATGCCTTTGATGATGTAGCTCATCAGTACCGCTTTGGGCGCCTCAAACTTTTTCACCTCCGTGCCGTCTTGCCGCTTCGTGTGCGCGCCGTTGATGCCCGGATCCACCAGCCACACCGCAGCGCCTGTGCTGTCCACCAAATATTTTCCCGCCGGACCGCCGGCATCATCTGTTTTGTGCCAGACCTTGAAGGCGGTCGCGCTGTCTTTGAATTGCGAGCGGGGCAGGACTTCTGTTTTGTCCAGCGCCGCGCCCGCCGGCGCGTGCAGGCCGGGCGCGACTTCCGCGGCGGGAACGTAAACCGATTTCACGTCGTTCAGGCCGAGCAGAATCGGTCCGAGCACCAGCGCGCTCACGGTGGCGCCAATCAGAATGGAGATTTGCTGGAACTTCGGTGTCGCGCCAAGCAGGAAGCCGGTCTTCAAATCCTGTGAAGTCGTGCCGCCATTCGAGGCCGCGATACAAACAATGCCGCCCACCGAAAGCGCCGTCACGTAATACGGTCCACCCGTCCAGCCCACGATGAGGAAGATCAAACAGGTCAGTAGCAACGTCGCGACGGTCATGCCGGAGATGGGATTTGAGGACGAACCAATCTCGCCGGTCAGCCGCGAGGACACGGTGACGAAGAGAAACCCGAAGATTACGATCAGCACCGCGCCGAGAATGTTCATGTGCAAGGTGCGCGCGGCGAGGATCGCCACGACCAGTGCCACCAGCCCGGCGGCGACAACTTTCATGGACATGTCGCGCTCTGTCCGCAGGACCGAAACGTGCGCCGTGGCGGCCTTCTTGAAATCAGAGAGCCCCGAGCGGACGCCGTGCAGAATCGTCGGCAGCGAACGCACGAGGCTGATAATACCGCCCGCGGCGACCGCGCCCGCACCGATGTAAAGCAGATATGCGCTGCGCATGTCGTTCGGGCTCATGTCGGCGATTGGTTTATTGCCGGGCGCGAGCACCGTGGCCGCGCCTTCACCGAAGAATTTGATGAGTGGGATCAAAACGAGATAACCAAGCACGCCACCGGCCATCATGATGGACGAGATGCGCGGACCAATAATGTAGCCGACGCCGAGCAGTTTGGGCGAAATCTCGGCCGCGACAGCGCCGCTTTTAAGGGGCGGGCCAAAAACTTTTTCCGGAGTGTCTTTCCAAAGTCGGAACGCGGACATCGCGGTTTTGTAAATCAGACCCAAACCGAATCCGGCGAAGATGGCCGTGCCGCTTGGGGCTGACGATTCTGCTCCGGCACGCGGTTTTTTCTCCTCTGTCATCGAGCGCGATTCGGCATCGGCGCCGGCTTTCAAAACCTCTGCGCAGGCAGTGCCTTCGGGATATTTCAGCTTGCCGTGTTCCGCGACGATGAGCGCGCGTCGCAACGGAATCATCATCAAGATTCCCAGCAAGCCACCGAGCAAGGCGACAAGAGTAACGCGCGCGATTTCCAGGTCGAATCCGAGAATCATGATCGCTGGCATGGTCACGCCCGAGGACTTCGATGCCTTCGTGGCGAGGGAGCACGCGGCGTTCG
>CAYWCK010000297.1:2623-6719 GCA_964456685.1 uncultured Bifidobacteriaceae bacterium
AAAATACCCAAAAGCCCGCCGAAAACCGAAACCAACATGATGCG
This sequence comes from uncultured Bifidobacteriaceae bacterium, assembly GCA_964456685.1. Taxonomy (GTDB): domain Bacteria; phylum Verrucomicrobiota; class Verrucomicrobiia; order Limisphaerales; family JADLHS01; genus CAYWCK01. The sequence goes on from CAYWCK010000297.1 coordinate 2,668, forward strand.
CGAAAGCTCCATGTCATACCCGAGAATCAAAAGTGCCGGCATCGTGACACCCACGCCGAAAGCGATGGACTCACCCGCCGAGCCGGCCGTTTGCACGATGTTGTTTTCGAGAATCGTCGCATCGCGCCCGCCGAACTTGGACCAGAGCCGGAACAGCGCGAGGGAAATGACGGCCACGGGAATGGAGGCGCTGACCGTGAGGCCGACTTTCAGAACGAGATAAAGCGAAGACGCGCCGAAGACGACGCCGAGAATGGTCCCCATGATGACGGCGCGAAGGGTGAGTTCGCGCGGGCTGGCCGAAGCGGGAATGTAAGGTTTGAAATTTTCCGAGCCGCCTTCCGTGGCCGAATTGTCGCGCGCCATATCGAGGCGCACGCTGCCGGAATTCGCGGGGAGAGAAAAGATTTTTCCGGCGGTAGGGCGGCTCGACCGACAGAATCGCGAGCCGGTTGGCGAGTCCGGTTTCATCGCGGTGGGCACTCCGGACCATTCAGGACACGATTGCCGCCGGGTGTTGCTTGCTTGGGCGCGTGGCAAACGGCTACGCTCCGCGGCCTCATCATGAGTGAAGTTTTTGTCATCGGTCACCGCAATCCGGATACGGATGCGATTTGTTCCGCCATCGGCTACGCGGAGTTCAAGCGGCGCACGGGCCTGCCCGAAGCCGTGGCGGCCCGTTGTGGGGACACGAACGACCGGATTGATTTTGTGTTAAAGAGCTTTGGCGTGCCGGCGCCGCGGTTCATCGCCGATGTTTCGCCAAAGGTGCGCGACGTGATGCAATCCGAAGTGCTCAGCGTCACGCCCGAGAGCACGGCGGCCGAGGCGCTCGGTTTGATGGACGAACACGACATCCGCATCCTGCCCGTGCTGGACACCAAGCGCACCTGCCGCGGGCTGCTTTCGCTGTTCAAGCTCAGCAAGTTCATGTTCCCGGCCGGCAACCGGCCGATTGATTCGCGGCGCGTGCTGGCGTCGTTGGAAACGCTCACCCGCACGCTGGGCGGCAAACTGCTCGTGCCGCACGAGGCGGAGCGCGAGGAGGATTTGATCCTCATGATCGGCGCGATGGGGTTGGAGTCCTTTGCGGAACGGCTGGAGAGTTATCAGCGGGAGAAACTCGCCGTCGTGGTCGGCGACCGGTGGGACATCCAGAACCTGGCGATTCGCGAAGGCGTGCGGGTTCTGATCGTGACCGGCGGATTGGAGATCGAACCCAAGACCCTCGATGCAGCGAAGAAGAAGGGCGTGGCGTTGATTTCCTCGCCTCACGACACGGCTACCACGGCGGCGCTGTGTCGCGCGGCGGTGGCGGTGCGGCATATGTTGAACGAGGAATTTCTTTCGATGCGCGAGGATTCGTCGCTCTCGGCGGTGCGCGCTCACGCCGCCGCTTCCGGTTTTGCGGCCTTTCCGGTGGTGGACGCCAAGGGCAAGACGGTCGGCGTGATGTCCAAGACCGATTTCCTCAAGACCGTCCAGCGCCGGTTGATTTTGGTGGATCACAACGAACTCTCCCAAGCGGTGCAGGGTGCGGACCAGGTGGAGATCATCGAGATCATTGACCATCACCGCATCGGCACGTTGACCACGCAACAGCCGATTTTATTTCGCAACGAACCGGTGGGTTCCACCAGCACCATCGTGGCTGATTGTTTTTTTCGGCACGCGGTGGAAATGCCGAAAGAAATCGCCGGTCTCCTGCTGGCGGGATTGGTTTCCGACACCTTGAACCTCACGTCGCCGACCACGACGCCGCGCGACGGCGAAGTGCTGGCGAGACTGGAGAGAATTGCGGAGGTCAATGCCCGCGACTTCACCGAGAAGCTTTTTGCCTCCGGCTCCCTGCTCACACTCAAACCCGCACCGCAGGCGGTCACCACGGATTGCAAAGAGTATCGCGAAGCCGGGGCGACCTTCAGCGTCGCGCAAATCGAGGAGATTGGCTTCGACCAATTCCACAAGCGGAAGGCGGAACTCTACAACGCGCTCTCCGATTTCCAGCGCCATCACGGCTACCTGTTCTCAGCGCTGATGGTCACAGATGTAACCACGCAATGCTCGATGTTGCTCGTGGCGGGCGCGAAGAAGTTCGTGGACCGGATTGATTATCCAAAGGTGGCGCCGGGGGTTTACGAACTGCGCGAGGTCGTATCCCGCAAGAAGCAATTACTGCCTTATCTCACGCACTGCCTGCAGTTGATGGAGCGGGCCGGCTGAAAGGCGTTTGGAACGCGGAGTTTATTTCTTCCGCAACTTTTCCATGAAGCCTGGTTCGCTGCCGGCCAGGTCGGCGCGGCGCTGCTGGGCCAGCAGTGTGCCGTAAACCCGCACGTCACGCGCGAACATTTCCAGCCGTTTCTTCAGCGCGTCGCTGACGATCCCGCCATTCGCGACGTCCGATTTCTCCGCAAAGGACACCCCGTAAGGCAACGCCCACGCGTAGCATTGCCGGGCGATGGTGCGAAGCTGATCCATCACGGTCAGGCCTTTTTCGTGGGAGGCCACGACGGGGGCGAAGAGTTTGCCGGTGAACTCCTGCCAGAAGTGGTCGAGGAAATTCTTCATTGCACTGCTGACGCTGCCGTGATAATCGGGCGTACCGAGAATGAAAACGTCCGCCGCCAGGACACGCTTTTCCAGTTCCGGATAGGCGGGCAGGTCGTAGGTGGCATCGGGATCGTAAAGTGGGAGCTGGGCGGTGCGCAGGTCGAGCACATCCACGGTGCAACCGTTGGCGCGGAGCTTTTCAGCGAGATCGCTGACGACGACGCGGGTAATGGAAGTGGCATTGAGGCTGCCCACGACGGCGAGGACATGCAGTTTCGATTCAGACATGTTGGGAGGCTAGCAGCGAGCGGAGGGCAAGTCGAACGGACGTTTCGGCCCGGACCGGTGAAGCGGAGAGAAACATGAGAAGAACCAGAACATCACTTCGGGCGTTGGCCTTTTGGGGGCTGTTGGCGGCATTCCTGGCCGTCGCATGGCCGGCCGCCGCTGAACTGCGCCTGCCAACCCTCACCACCAAGCGCGGCACTTACACGAACGTGGTCATCACCGCCAAGACGGAGCGCGATATTTACATCCGTCACGACGGGGGCATCGGCAATATCAAGCTGGCGGACATTGAAGATGACGATGCGTTGGTGGCGCTGGGACTGAAGGCGCCGCTGGTGAAGGTGGAAGTGACCGAATCGGCGACCGGGGAAACCATCGTCAGCACGAACGCGCCGACGAAGGCAGAATCACAAGTCGCACAATACCAGACCCAGATCATGCAGAAGTTGAAAGAGCTCCAAAGAAGCCAGCCGAAACTGGATTTGAAAAACGGGCTCGCTGCCCTGGGCATTTTTCTGGTGATCCATCTGTTCTTCAGTTTCTGTTTGAAACTGATTTGCGTGAAGGCGGGCTACAAACCGGGAGTGTTGGTCTGGTTGCCGTTGCTGCAGGTGATCTCGGCGCTCCGAGCCGCGAGCATGTCCTTGCTGTGGCTCGTGCCCAGCGTGCTGTTTTTATTGTCGCTGGTCGCCCTGCCGTTGGTGGCTGGTTCTGGCAGTTCCAACACGACCGCGATTGTGTTCATTGTGTTTTTCGGATGGGCGGTGGTGACGGCGGTCATCAACTGTCTGGCGCAGATCATCTGGTGTTTCAAAATCACCTCCGCTCGCGGCAAAAGCATTTTCATTGCGATCCTTTTGCTTTTGCCGGTGACGAATCTGTTCGCCTTCCTCTACTTGGCGTTCTCGAGTAGCGGCGGGGATTGACCTTGGTCAGGGCATCATGCCCGTGGCCTGTCCCAGCCGAACGAGCGCATAGGCCACAAGGGCCGCTGCGGGAATCGTCAGCACCCACGCCCAGATGATGCGCTTGACCACGTTGAGCTTCAGGTGATTGAACCCTTTGGCGCAGCCCACTCCCATGATCGAAGTGGTGATCGCGTGCGTGGTGGAAACCGGCATGCCGAAATGCGCTGCCGTGAGCAACACCGTAGCCCCGGTCGCCTCGGCGGCGAATCCATGGACCGGATGCAGCTTCACCATCTTGTGACC
>CAYWCK010000298.1:0-6705 GCA_964456685.1 uncultured Bifidobacteriaceae bacterium
GACCCCGCTACGCGACAAAGCGTGTAGGAGAAATTGAAGCCAACAGGCCAACGCCTGCTGAGCAATCAGCGCGGCGCATCAGCACCCGGCTGGGCCGGGCGTGACAATGAGGGGAGATCAAGCCGTCCGTGGGCGCGGCTTGGGCGGTTGGTCCGAACGGGTCGGAGCCTTGGAATCGGTGGGAAGAACTCGATTAGAATCGGTCGAGAAATCGAAAAGCGTTGCCTGCCAGACCAGCCCGGGTTCGGACTTCGAGCCGGGTTTCACGTTCTGCTTTTGCTCCTTCTGCTTTTCATCGGCGCGCGCCTGCTTGATGACCTTGCACATCTTGCACGGGTGCTCGCCATCGAACGTCTTGCTGATCGCCCCCGTGAAGGAAGCATCACGCGAGTACGTGACAATCATTCCCATCCACGCCACCGATTGCAGCAACGCCCAGTGCAGGCCCAAAATCAGGACCAGCAGGAGGGCGGTAAGCGTTCGGATCAGGTTGCGCACGATCGGACGGCAGGAGGACCTTCGTTAATCAGCTCTTTGCCAGTCAGGTTGAGACCGGCGGCGGGATAAACCACCGCCACCGGCGCTCAATTTGATTGATAGCTTGGTGGGCAACTATTCCGGCTTGTGGGCCTCGTGGCACGCCTTGCAGTTCACGGCGTCCTTGTATTTGGCTGCGGCGCCGGCTTCGTTCTTTTGCAGGCCTTCCGCGGCGACGAGCAACTTGCCGGTTTTGGCTTTCCAACTGGCCTCGTCACCTTTGGGCGGCTTGGCCGCGCAGAGTTCCTTGTAGCCCGCGATCAACTTTTTGATTTCATCCGCGCTGGCTTTGCCGTCCACGGCTTTCTTGCAGACGGGCTCTTCGCCCTTTGGCGCCTTGTGGAGCGTCTTCATGACTTCCTTGATGGCGTCCTTCTTCTCCGCGGCACTCGCCTGCCAGCCGCATATTCCAGCGGTTACCAGGCCCAGCACTCCGATCATGGTTGCGACTCGGTTTGTCTTTTGCATTTGTGGGTTCTCTTTTGTTTTGCCTGACGAGTTTGGTTGCCGCGGCAGCCCGGCTGCCGGCGTCGTCAGGAAATCTGAATTCAAGGTTGTGGCTGCATCGCGGTTTTCATTTCGCTGATCAACTCGGCCGGCTGCCACTCGTTGCCGGCAAATACTTTTTGAATCCGGCCAGCGGTGTCAACCACCACGGTGCGCACGTTGTGGTTGAAGGTGGCGCCTTCCTGGACAAACGTCAGCCCAAAACTGCCACCGAGTTTGTGAATGACGTCCGGTGAACTGGTGGCGAAAGTCCAATGCCTGGGGTCCGGCTGGTAGCTGCGCGCATGTTCCGCCAGGCGGGCTGGGGTGTCGTACTCGGAATCGAAAGAGATGGTGATCAATTGCCAGTTGGTATGACCGGCATCTTCCAGCAGCCGACGGTGAGCGATGCTGAAGTTGCTGTTCATGCGCGGGCAAAAGGTCGGCAGCGGGCAGCGCGTGAAGATGAAGGTGAACGCCAGCGCTTGTCCGCGGAATTGGCTGAGCCGAAAGGCCGCGCCAAGGTGGTTCGTGAGCGCGTGGTCGGGCAATGCATCGCCAATGGCCAGTTCGTCATCGAAGGACTCGTTGTCCGCGCGGGACTGAACTTCGAAGCGCAAGCCCGTGCGTTTGATCCGGTCAATCCATGCGTCCGCATCAGTCGTGAGCAAGCGAAAGGTGATTTGATCGCCCGCGGAGACGCCGGCCAGTTCGTTGGTGTCCCTCACGTCGAGCTGCATCGTCATTGCCTCCATGTAACCGGTGATTTCCTCGTGGGCAATGAGCGTTTTGGACCCGCCAGCGCGGATTTCGCGCAACACTCCCCGCACGTTGTAAGCGATAACGTTCGTGCCAAACTCCGCCACCGGCGTGCCGGAATTCGGAACGAGTGGCGCCTTCCGGTCGCAACCGATCCCCAGGAGACTTAATCCCAATGTGCACGCGGACAGATAAGACTTCGCGGATTTCATCGCGTCAAAAATGCCAGGTTAAGGCGCCACGTAAACGCCAGTCGGGCACAATTTGCAGCGCAGTGGCGTGGATGCTTACGGGAACGTCCACACCGAATTCAGCGCTCAGGTGACTGCCCCAAGTGGCGATGAGTTCCGGTCCGAGGAATACTGAAGTTATCCCGGTGTCCTCGGCTTCCTGACCAAGGAACGTGTCCTGGCATTTGTGTTCACCCGTGCAATTGGCTTGAAGCGAGAGGGTGAAATGATCCTTGAGAATCGCGATCCAACCGGGGCCGCCCGACCAAACGAGGTCGTTGGCATACTCATAATCGTAGTCGCCTTCGGATCGGATGCTGTATTGGGTGGCGGCGGTGAAGAAGAATCGCTGCCAACGGGCGTAGACACTGGTGCCGACAATTCCGTCCACCGAACCGGAACCCAAGGCCAGATCGTGACCGTGAATGCCGCTGGGGTGTTCGTGCTGATCCGGGTCCGCTTGTCCCTCGTGCTCGGCAACCTCCTCCAGCAATCGTGAGGTGTCACCCGTTGGAAGCTTTACGCCACCCAACAAGTTCCACGCGAGAGTCGAGTTGGGTGACTCTTGGCGCAGGATTTGGAGATGCGCTACCAGCGAGATGTCGCCAAGGCCACTCTCGTGGTCGTTCACAATGTCATGGTCAACCAGCCGGCGAAACGAGCGGTGGATCAGCGGTACGTTCACCTGCACGCCGAATCGCTCGGTGAAATTGTAACCGAGGAACAGTTGCGTGATGGAACTATCCAGACGTTCATCGGGAGTGTTGTCAACTTCCACGCCGTCCACCTGCCAGGTCCCGAAGTGGGTGAACTGCTCCGCCACACCAGCAAAGACGCCTCGGCCCAACTCCCCACGCGATTCCGCGGCAGAATAGACCGCGCATAGATCACAGGCCAACAAAGACGGGGCACAAGCCGCCGTCAGAAAGATCAAAGTAAGTTTTTTCATCCAATAGACTCCAAGTTTTTGGACGGATCGGGTAACGACCGCTCCGTTTCATTTTCGAAAGCAATAGTTTCGCCAGCGGCAAAGCCACGGCGTCGGGACAGGAAAAGGCGCTGACCTAAGAAGTCCGAGGCGGAGGAAGGGGAGGGGGATACATTCGGCAGAGGGCGAGCGGATGGCGCTCGCTTTGTTCCCAGTAATGTACCGGAGACGAGAAAATGAAATCTTGGCGCTCGGCGACGAATTCCAATGTCTTTGCCGGCGCGGGGCAATCGGTTTTCTTTTCAGCTTTCTTGCCGGCGGAAATCACTTTGCAAAGTTTGCAGGGATGCGCGCCATCAAAAGTCCGGCCAACGGCTTCCCGGAATGAACTTGTGCGGAGATTGCTCGCCAGCATGTTCGTCCACGCCAGGGTCTGGAGCAAAGCCCAATGGCCACCCACTGCGACAATGAGCGCAATGATCACAAAGCCACGGCTGAACTTCCGGAACACGCGCCGAATCTACCTGACTCTTCCCGCAGGTCAAATGGGGATGTGCCTGTGGCAGCGGCAGCGCCCGGGAATTTCCTTTTCTTCAACAGCTTTGGGATTATCCTGCCGCGCTCAATCTTGAGAAGAGCGGTTGGCTTAACGAGCAGGAAAAAGAGCAAGAGTTGTTTGGATGGACGCAGCGCATATACGCAATTTCAGCATCATCGCCCACATTGACCATGGGAAGACGACGCTTTCCGACCGGTTGTTGCACCTGACCGGCACCATCTCCACGCGCGAAATGGAGGATCAGCTCCTTGACGCGATGGACTTGGAGCGGGAACGCGGCATCACCATCAAGGCGCATCCCGTGACGATGCATTACAAGGCGCTTAACGGCGAGGTTTACGAGCTCAACTTGATTGATACCCCTGGGCACGTGGACTTCGCGTACGAAGTCTCCCGCAGCTTGAGCGCGTGCGAAGGCGCGCTACTGGTGATTGACGCCGCGCAAGGTGTCGAGGCGCAGACGGTGGCGAATTATCACCTCGCGGCGAAACAGAATCTCGAAATCATTCCGGTCATCAACAAGATTGATCTGCCGCACGCCAATGTGGCGCAAGCGAAGCAGCAGTTGGAAGATGTGCTGGCCGTGCCGAGCGAGAACGCCATTCCGTGCAGCGCCAAGGAAGGAATCGGGATCGAGGACATCTTGGAGGCCATCGTGCATCGCGTGCCGCCGCCGAAGCCCACGGGTCACCCGAGCTTGCAGGCGCTGGCGTTCGACTCCTACTTCGACACCTACAAAGGCGTGGTTACGCATGTGCGCGTGTTCAACGGCGAAGTGAAGCCGGGCATGATGATCAAGTTGCTTCACTCCGGCCGGTCCTACGAAGTGAAGGAGGTCGGGAGTTTTAATCCGAAACCGTACACCCGCGACAAACTTGAAACGGGAGAGACAGGTTACATCACGGCCAACATCAAGACGGCGGCGGAAGTCAAAATGGGCGACACGATTACGGACGCCCGCAATCCTTCGCCGCAGTTGCCAGGGTTTAGAGAGATTCACCCCATGGTGTTCAGCGGGATTTACCCGATCAACACTGCAGACTACGAGCATCTGAAGGTGAACATGGCCAAGTTGCAGCTCAACGACTCGGCGTTTGTCTATCAGGCTGAAACGAGCGTGGCGCTTGGGTTTGGATTCCGCTGCGGTTTTCTCGGTTTGCTGCACATGGAAATTGTGCAGGAGCGACTGCGCCGCGAATACAACATGGACATCATCGCCACGTATCCGAGCGTGGTTTATCGCGTGACCTTGACGGACAAAACGGTGAAGGAGGTTGATAACCCAGCCTTCCTGCCCGATGTCACCTACATTGAATCCATCGAAGAGCCGATGGTGAAAGCGTTCATCATCTGTCCGAACGAGAATATTGGCGACATGATGGCGTTGATTTCCGAAAAGCGGGGCTCGCTGGATCACACGGAGACCCTCGACGCCAAGCGCGTCATGCTGACCGCGCTGCTGCCGTTGAACGAGATTTTGATCGATTTCCATGACCGCATTAAGAGCATCACGCGCGGCTACGGCTCAATGGATTACGAGCACGAAGATTACTTGGAGTCCGACATGGTGAAATTGGACATGCTGGTCAATGCCGAGCCGATGGATGCGTTTTCTTGCATTGTTCATCGCACCAAGGCCGAAGGGCGCGGGCGCGCATTGGCGGAGAAGCTCAAGGAAGTTATCCCACGGCAACAGTATCAGGTTAAGATTCAAGCAGCCATCGGCGGCAAGATCATTGCCTCGGAGACCGTCAGCGCGTTCCGGAAGGATGTCACCGCGAAATGTTACGGCGGCGACGTGTCGCGCAAACGGAAGCTCCTTGAGAAGCAGAAGGAAGGCAAAAAGCGGATGAAGTCCATTGGTAACGTCAATATCCCGCAAGAAGCTTTCATCGAAGTTCTGAAAACATGAAAGGCAACCCGAGGTCCAATCCGAAGCCGAGCGGGCAGGGGACTGTCGCCCCGGCGACCGAGTCCGAGTCGCCGCAAGCGGATCAAACCGCTAGCGCCGCGGCGACTAACAGTGGTCTGCCTTTTGGGTTGCGGTGGTTTCTCTCCAAGAAAGTTCGCGAAGCTTCCGCCATGCGAAAGCACGTTGAGCGCCTTCTCCGTGCGCAGTCGGACATCCTGTCCGCGGAAGCCAATCAAACCTTGAGTCGTTCACTTGAGCAAATGCAGCACGCACTGCGGACCGCTTTGCCGAAGCCCGTGTTGCAAAAGCAAATGAGCGCACTCGAAGAAACCGCCAATAAATGGCTCAAGCCTTATCCGCATCATGCATGGCGGGAAAACGTCGAGGTGTTCTTGGTGGCATTGGCTGTGGCGATGGCCATCCGGACTTTCTTCATCCAACCGTTCAAGATTCCCACCGGGTCAATGCAGCCAACTTTGTTTGGCGTGACTTCCAAAAGCTTCCTGGAAAAGCCTGATTTCAAGATCCCAACCGGCTGGCAGCGGGTTAAGGATTGGTTTGAAGGAATCAGTTATCTCGACATCAAAGCCAAGGCCGACGGGCAAATCGAACGCATTTTGCCGCCGGTGGGCATTCGGATCGTCGAATTTTGGCAGACTTTCTACCTCGGTGGCGTTGCCCACACGATTTTGTTCCCGCCGGACTATGGACAAGAAAGCCTGCAACGCAGGGCGAATTTGGAGCAAGGTCACTTTTATCGCAAAGGTGACCAGGTTTTGCGGTTGAAAGTTCAGGCCGGAGATCATCTGTTTGTTGATCGATTGACTTACAATTTCCGCAAGCCAACCCGCGGCGAAATCGTCGTGTTTCAGACGGCTGGAATTCAGCACCCACAGATGCCGCAGGACCAGTTTTACATCAAACGGCTTGTCGCGCTCGGTGGTGAAAGAGTTCAAATTGGCGATGACCGCCATCTGATTATCGACGGTAAGCGATTGGATGCAGGCACACCGCATTTTGAGAATGTATACTCTTTTGATCCGAAGCAACCGCCGCGCGAAAGCCAGTATTCGGGCCACGTGAACCAGACAATCGCCGAGACCTTTCGTCAGATGTGGCAAGGTCCGCTAGCGCCTTTGTTCATGACCCAAGATATCATTCACACGAACGCACCGGACGGTTACATGGTCATGGGCGACAATACGCTAAACAGTTTCGACTCTCGCGGCTGGGGAGAATTTCCTGCCAACAACGTGATCGGCAAATCGTTCTTCGTTTATTGGCCGATTACCGG
>CAYWCK010000299.1:0-6697 GCA_964456685.1 uncultured Bifidobacteriaceae bacterium
ACGCCCGGTTGGATCAAACCGTGCCTTTGAGTACGGATCCGACGGGCCGCCAGGCGGTGGACGCACGGTCACTGGCCGCCGGACTGTGGAAAGTGCGCGTCGAATGGAGCGCAGGCGGCAAGGATTTTTACTTCGACCAGCCGGTCATCGTGGACTGAGATGGAACTTTGGACCGCATTTTTGCTTGGCTTCGTCGGTAGCGCACATTGCGCCGGCATGTGCGGGCCGTTGGCACTGGCTTTGCCGCCCACGGGCAAGTCGCGCCTGACTTTCGTCTCGGGGCGGGCGGCTTACAACGCCGGACGCATTCTCACCTACGCGCTGCTCGGGGCACTGTTTGGTCTGCTCGGCCAGTCCCTCGTCCTGGCAGGGCTGCAGCGCTGGGTGTCGCTCGTGGCGGGAGCACTGATCCTGACCGCGTTGCTAGTTTCACCGCAGCGCTTTGCCGGCGCGCCGCTCACCCGGGGCGTGAACTGGCTCAAGACCGCCCTCGGACGATTGCTGCAACGCCGCGCGGCGAGCGCCATGTTCGGCATCGGATTGCTCAACGGCCTGCTGCCTTGCGGACTGGTTTACGTGGCCTGCGCCGGTGCGGCCACCACCGGTCATGGGCTCGCCGGCGTGGAATACATGCTGGCCTTCGGCCTCGGCACATTGCCCCTGATGCTGGCCATTTCGCTCGCCGGAAATAAACTGCACCTGGCCTTCCGCTTCAAACTTCAGCGCCTGATTCCTGCCAGCCTTGCCATTGTCGGCACCTTGCTCCTGTTGCGCGGGTTGGCACTGGGTATTCCGTACGTCAGCCCCAAACTCCCGCCCCAACCGGCCACCACCACGGCCTGCCATTGACGATCGGGCCAACTGCGGCTTGAATACTTCCACCGCCCGGCTCATCCAAGACCGGGGATGCTATGAGAGCTTTGCGCCATCTGTGGATGTTAGTCGTGCTGGCCGGAATGACGTCCGGTCTATCCGCCGCCAGCACCAACGAACCGGCCCTGCCCACCTTGGTCGAGATTTTTCCGAAAGTGGTCGAGCGCGCGAAGCAGGAAACCGAGAACGACCGGCAGTTTCAACTCAACTACATCTTCGTCCACTCGAAGCTCATGGAGTTCCGCAACGGCGATGGCGACCTCAAAAAGCACGAGGCCAAGGTGTTCACCAACTATCCGGCCATCAAACGGCAGCGGGAAAAGTCCGCCAAACCGCCGCCGCCGCGCAAGAACGAGCCCGTTTCGGAAACGCATTCCAACGTCCGGGGCAAACAATTCGATGAAAATGATTTTGCCATCAGCAGCAATCTCGTGACGCGATTCGATTTCAAACTGATCGGTCGCGTGCAACTCAACCAGCGGCCGACGTTGATCATAGATTTCGAGCCGAAGAAGGGGAAACTTCCCGAACGCAATCTCAAGGACAAGTTCATCAACAAAGCCGCCGGCCGCGTCTGGCTGGATGAAGCGGACTACGCCATCAGCAAGGTGGACTTGCGGCTCACCGACCGGGTTAACGTGCTCGGCGGACTCGTCGGAGCGATCTGGAAATTTACCTACCAATTTGAGCGCGACCGGCTGCCGGATGGATTGTGGTTCACGCGCGATGAAACGTGGCATCTGGAAGGACGCGAAGTGATCTTCACTCGCGTGGTGGATTTCCACGGCGAACGCACGGCGGTCCAGAAAGAAAAGCCCGCCGCATCCGAAACGGAAACCGCCGGACGTTGACCGGGTTGGTTTGCGCGGCTAACGTGTGCCCGGTTCAAAAATGATTGCCAATGTTGCCACCAAGTCAGCCGCCGGGCCGGGTTTTCGCGTCGGCGACGAGCGCCTGATCAAATTGACCGCCAACGCGGCGACCAAGGTCTGCTCGTTGCTCACCAAGCAGGGCCGGCCGGCCGGCGTGTTACGCGTGGCCGTGGTCGGCGGCGGTTGCTCCGGCCTCCAATACAAAATGGATTTGCAGGATGGACCGGCGAATCGCGACATCTTGGTCGAGTCCGCCGGTGTGCGCGTGGTGGTGGATCCGAAGAGCGCCCTCTATGTGACCGGGAGTGAACTGGATTACGTGGACGCCTTGCAGGATGGCGGTTTCAAAGTGAAGAATCCCAACGCGGCCACCAGTTGTTCCTGCGGCGAAAGCTTCAGCGCCTGAACCGGGATGACGGACTATTTCGCCCTGCTCGAGGAGGCCCGGCGTCCGTGGCTGGACACTGATTCGCTCAAGCAGAAATTCCTCGCCCGCTCGGCGGAGGTCCATCCGGATCGCGTTCACAACGCCGCGGCGGACATCAAAGCCGCCGCCCAGCAGCGCTACGCCGAACTCAACGCCGCCTATCTTTGCCTGCGCGAGCCGCGCGACCGGTTGCGCCACTTGCTGGAACTGGAACTCGGACGCAAACCCGGCGAGCTGCAGGAAATGCCGCCCGAGCTGGCAGATTTGTTCATGCAGATCGTACCGGTCTTGCGGGAAGCCGATGGTTTCCTGGCCCGGTACGCGGCCACCACTTCGCCCCTGCTGCGCGCCCAATCCTTCGGCGAGGTTCAGCAATTCACGGAACGCCTCACCGCCCGGCAACATTCCCTCAAAGAACACCACGACCAATTGCTGCGGCGGCTGGAGGAACTCGATCGCACTTGGTGCGAGCGGACCGCCGATCTGGGCCGCCGGACGGACCTCCTGCCCGAACTGGAAAATATTTGCCGTCGGCTGGGCTTTTTTTCCCGTTGGAACGGTCAGCTCCAAGAGCGGCTTTTGCGGCTCATGCTCTAAGTTTTGCCTCCGGACGGCGGGACAATCGTCCTCAAACGAGACAGGACAAGCACTTAGCACCCCAAGCCGATGGGCCGATTGCAAAGGCCACCACAGCTCTGGCCATCACGGACGCGGCTGGCATCGGCCGTGCTTTGCAAGTTGGCATGTGCAGAATACTGGCTCCTCTCAACAAGGCGCACGTATTCCCCGCCGCTCTCCGCTTCAACGCGGAGGCAAACTGGCTCATCATTCCTCCGCTGGAATGCGGCAGGCCCAAAGCCTGACGCTCTTCTCTACTGGGTTTGGTTCACTGGCGGCCGGCGAAAGTCGGCCGCCAGTTCCATTCTGGCTCAAGGCGCTTCCGGTCGGAACACCACCACACTCAGCGGCGGCAAAGTAAACGTCGCGGAAAACGGCAGGCCGTGGCACGCCCCGGCTTCAGCAGTAACGCCGCCGAGGTTGCCGAGATTGCTCCCGCCGTAAATACCGGCGTCGCTGTTCAACACTTCGCCCCAACGTCCCGCCAGCGGCAGCCCGATCCGATACGGTTGGCGCGGTGTGGGCGTCAGATTCAACACCACCAGCAATTCCGGCCGGCCTTCCGCGTCCTGACGCAGGAACGAGAAGACGCTTTGCTCATGATCGGAACAATCCACCCAGCGAAATCCGGCGGAGTCATAATCTGACTGCCACAGCGCCGCGGTGTTGACATACACCCGATTCAAGTCCGCGACGAACCGCTGCACGCCCACGTGATAGGGGCCAGCCTCGAGCAGCCACCAATCCAGCCCGGCATCCGCGTCCCACTCGTGGCCCTGCCCGAACTCGCCCCCCATGAACAACAGCGGCTTGCCTGGAAACAGCCATTGATAGGCGAGCAGCACGCGCAGGTTGGCGAACTTCTGCCATTCGTCCCCCGGCATCCGCGTGATCAACGAACCCTTGCCATGCACCACTTCATCATGCGAGAGCGGCAGGATGAAATTCTCGTGATGATGATAGAGCATCGCGAAGGTGAGATCGTTCTGATGGTATTTCCGATGCACCGGATCGCGTTTGAAATAGCCCAGTGTGTCGTGCATCCAGCCCATGTTCCACTTGAAGGAAAATCCCAGTCCCCCGACATACGGCGGCCGCGTCACCAGCGGCCAGGCCGTGGATTCCTCGGCAATGGTCGCCACCCCGGGGAATTCGGTGTGGACCAGATAATTGAATTTCTTGAGGAACTCGATGGCTTCCAAATTCTCCCGCCCGCCGTACTGATTGGGAATCCACTCGCCCTCTTTGCGCGAGTAATCGAGATAGAGCATCGAAGCCACGGCATCCACGCGCAGACCGTCGATGTGAAAGCGGTCGCACCAGAACAGCGCGTTGGCCACGAGAAAATTGACGACCTCGTGCCGGCTGTAGTTGAAAATCAGCGTGCCCCAATCCTGATGCGCGCCCTTCCGCGGGTCCTCGTGCTCAAATAACGCCGTGCCGTCGAAGCGCGCCAGCGCCCAATCGTCCCGCGGAAAATGTGCTGGCACCCAGTCCACAATGACGCCAATGCCCGCCTCGTGCAGGGAGTTGACCAGAAATTGAAAATCTTCCGGCGTCCCATAGCGACTCGTCGGCGCGTAGAAACCCGTCACTTGATAGCCCCACGACGGATAAAACGCATGCTCCGCCACCGGCAGGAATTCGACGTGCGTGAAGCCCAGGCGGCGAACATAGTCAATCAACAGCCCGGCCAGTTCGCGATACGTGAAGGACTCGGTCGGCGTCTTCTTGCGCCACGAACCGAGATGCACTTCGTAAATGCTCATCGGCGCGCGCAACGGATCGCGCGCCTTGCGCCGCTCCAGCCAGGCGGCATCCGACCACTTGAACTTTCCGCCCGGCCACACGATGGCGGCGTTTTTGGGTGCCGGCTCGAAAAAGAAACCGAACGGATCCGTTTTGAGCTGGATCTGCCCGTGAATGTTTTCCAATTCGAATTTGTAATGCGCGCCCTCCCCGACGCCCGGGACAAAAATTTCCCAAACACCGGAAGCGCCGAGCAAACGCATCGCATGTCGTCGGCCGTCCCACAAATTGAAATCGCCCACCACGCTGACCCGGCGGGCGTTCGGCGCCCACACGGCGAAGCTCGCGCCCGCCACGCCATCCAACGTGCGCAATTGCGCGCCGAGCTTTTCGTAGATGCGCCGCTCATCGCCCTTATTGAAGAGATACAGGTCCGCCTCCCCCAGCGTGGGCAGAAAGGAATAGGCATCCCGCTCCCGGCGCACTTCCCCGGCGTGGTTCGTGATCACCAAATCGTACGCGTAAACCCTTTTGGCGTGGGTGGTCGTGCCTTCGAAAATACCGGCCTCATGAATCCGCTTGAGTTTGAACGCCGGCCGCTGCTTTTCATGCACTGGCTGGATGGTCACCTCGCCGGCATCCGGAACGAAGGCGCGCACCACCACACCCGAACCGTCTCCGAGTGGATGCATGCCGAGCAATTGATGCGGCGTGCCGTGTTTAAGTTCCACCAACGTCCGAAGCTCGTCTTGGGTCAGCAGCATGGCAGGCACAGATTAGCAACTCACCCGCCCGAAGGGAATGCTTCTTACTCGCGACGCATCACGACAGGAAGGAGACATCCAGCAAGGGAATCTGGCTGCACCGGATATGATCGGGCTGATTTGTTGGATCAGCTTCGGCTCCAGGCAAAGACCTGCGATGACGATTGCGAGGATCCGGGCAAGGCGTTGCATTACCTCAAAATCATGGTGAGGCAGGCGGAGGTAAAGTCCGCCGCACGATGATGAGCGCAGCCAGGTAGGCCGCCGCCACCACATCGTAGGCCAGACACCAACCGGGCCACCAAACCGGGACGCCGGGGTTTGCAATCAATCCGTGATGAAAGAAATCAAATACTCCGTGCAGTGCCAGGCCAGCCACCACGAGCCAGGGCGTCTTCCGATACCCGAACACCGCCGTCGCCACAAACAAGAGCGCCGGAATCGTCTCGGCGACCAGTGCGCCAGTAGACCCAGCCTGCACCGCAAACAGGAGATACAAGCCGGCAATCACGATCAAAACGACCGGGTAGAAGCTGCGCTCCTTGTCGAAGCCAACCAGGGTGGCGAACAACCCCACCGCGGCTGCCGCGAGGATCCCGATGGCGTATTCCATGGTCGGAGGCGTTGGGCTGAATTGATTATGATGGGACCGGCGGCACCGGAACCAGGCCGTGTTTCAACAACACGGCCTTGAGCTGCTCAACGTCGGGCGGGCCGCCGGCATTCACGATGGCCGCCGCCTCCCGGAAGAACTCCGGCCCGAGCAGCGCCGGCGTAATGACGGCCAGCGCCCTGCCCTCCGTCGGCTTCAGGTTTTTGAAACCGTGAACCGCCCCGCGCGGAATGAAACAACTTTGCCCCGGCCCGATCTCCACCACCTTCCCATCCACGGTGAAAGTGAGCAGGCCGGCCACGCCGTAGATGGTTTCGTCGTAGGCCCGGTGATAATGCGGCACCGGCACCTTCGCGCCGGCCGGCACGGTGAATTCAAACATCGCCACCGCCCCATTCGTCTCGGCGGCTTCCTGTAGGAATCGGATTTCAATATGACCGACGCGGATGACTTCGTTCTTCATGGTGTGGTCCTGGCCCGCATTTTTTATGAGCCCGGCGGTTGAATGCAATCTTCCGTCACCAGTTTTTTTGCGGCGCGATAAATCTTCCGGCCGCCGGGAGCGGTGACCGGTTCGCTGCGTTCGATCTCGGCGGCGAGGAGGGCAGCAACCGTGAAGTGGTGTCGCGAGATTGTTGTTCCAACTGCGCCCAGCAGTCAGCGGCCTGTGCCTGCAGACACACTTTCATTCCTTGGCAACCCTGCCAATGACGAGACCCCCTTTCTCCCAGGCCAATCTTCCCTGGCGAAGGCCTCAACAACGTCCCGAATAACTCAGCAC
>CAYWCK010000300.1:0-6692 GCA_964456685.1 uncultured Bifidobacteriaceae bacterium
CCACATTCCCTCGGCAAAGCTCTGGCCTGCGATTGCCGAAAAAATCAGTGGCGATGAGTTGTTATAGCAACGGTCTCACCAACTTGTCCAGCGGAGCGCTCGGCAACAATGTTGACTATAAGTCACCTCAGCAATCGGCCGGTCGTGCTGGAGTTCGGTGGTTTGTCCGCGTGCGGCCAGCGGCGACAACGACGAGTTTAGATTTTGAAGCCGGCCATTTACTCTTGCCCGGCATGCGCGAACGCTGCTCTCGGTTCGCGGAAAACCAGCCTTCCGCCCGCACCGAGATTCTCGCTGGCATCCGGTCATCCAGTTTTTCAGCGGTCGCGGTCACAGCGCACGCTAGCTAAATTTTGCCCTGGCGGCGGCGTTGCTGTTTTATTTTGTCGCGGTGTGCCGCGCGTTGGGTTGGGGCGACGAGCGGAAAAATTATGATGAGCATTAAGCCGGGACAGGCGACCAGTGTTGGGCTCCGCTGTTCCCACGTTGCGAGGATTTGACGAAAGGGTTGAGATGTCGCACTCTGGCTGGCGAATGAAAAAGGTGACTTTGATTCTCACGGTGGCGCTGATGGCGGCGCTGGCATCGGCGGAGGGCGACTCGACCAGAAAACGCTCGATGTCCCTGACCGACTGTGTGCAGGAGGCGCTGCTGCGCAATCTGGATGTGCAGATCGAGCGCATCAATCCTCAGGTTTCGCGGGAGGAGTTACGCGGCTCATACGCGGGCTACGATCCCACCTTCAGAGTCGCGGGCGAACATCGCTATCAACTTTCCGGGGGCGGCTTTGATCCGAGCATCCAGTTCAACATTCCACCCACCGAAGGCGAATTTGACACGCTCAGCGCAGGATTATCCGGTGGTTTGCTGCCGTGGGGCACGACCTACGACATCGCCGCGAGCGTGACGGAATCCGTTTCCACCTTCACCACGAACCGCTCCGATACCTCGCGGGGCAGTGTGGGAATTACTTTGAGCCAGCCGTTGCTGAAGAATTTCCTGATCGATGGCACGCGCCTGCGCATCTCGGTCTCCAAGAACCGTCTGAACTATTCCGAGATGGGTTTGCGGGTGCGGATCATGGACGTGGTCACGCGCGTGGAAAAGGCGTACTACGATCTCATTGCCGCACGGGAAAACGTCAAGGTTCAGGAAAAGGCGCTGCAACTCGCCGAGCAATTGCTCTCCGAGAACAAGAAGCGTGTCGAAGTAGGCACCATGGCGCCGCTTGACGAAAAGCAGGCGGAATCTCAGGTGGCCGGCAGCCGGGCGGATCTCCTTTCCACGCAGCAGGTGCTTTCCGCGGCGGAGAATGCGTTGCGCGCGCTCATCAATGACAACTACCGGGATTATCGGGAATTGCTGATCGAGCCCGTCGGGCAACTGGCGGCGCCCGCACAGCAATTCAACCTGCAACAGAGCTGGGGCAAGGGCTTGGCGCAGCGTCCGGAATATCTGCAGGCCAAACTTAACGTCGAGCAATCCGAGTTGAACTACAAGTTTGATCGCAACCAGTTGATGCCGGACCTTTCGTTGACCGGCTCCTACGGCCACGGCGCCGGCGGCGTGGCGGTGCAGGAATTCAGCGACGCTTTGGAAGACTTCCGCACCGGTCGAAATCCCGCGTATGCGTACGGCGCTCGTTTGAGCATCCCGTTGGGCAATCGCGCCGCGCGCAGCAATTACCGGGCGTCTAAACTCACCGTGGAGCAGATCAAACTGGCGCTCAAGCGGACGGAGCAAGGCATCCTCGTGGAGATCGACAATCAAATCACCGCCGCTCGCGTGAGTTATGAGCGCGTCACCGCCCGTCGGGAATCACGGCTCTATTCCGAAGCCGCCCTGGATGCCGAGCGCAAGAAACTGGAGAACGGGAAGAGCACGAGCTTCGTGGTCCTCCAATTGCAGAAAGACCTGACCGCCGCCCGCTCCGCGGAGATTGGGGCGCTGGCCGATTACAACAAGGCCTTGGCTGATCTGGCCCGCAGTGAAGGCAGCACGCTCGAACGCCGGGCGATCAATTTGCAAGTGCAGTGAGCTAAGCGCCGGGCTTGGCTGATTGCGCCCACGGCAGCGTCCCGATCAGGTCCGATTCCAGTTCGGCGACGTTGACGTTCTTCAACGGAATGTATTTTCCCGTTGCCTCGGCGAAAATCTTTCCCCCGTCATCCTGCGCGGCCGCGCGGGCCTCAAACAGCCGCCCTTTGCGATCCGCCACCAGTTCCGCGCGCAAGTGAACTTCCCCGCCTGTGGGCATGGGATTCAAGTAGCGCACGTTCAATTCCGCGCAGAACGCAAAACGCTGCGCGTGGATTGCGCACACCCAGGATAAAATTTCGTCCAGCGCCGTGGCAATGATGCCGCCATGAACGATGCCCTTGAAACCATTGTGCTCTGCCCGCGGCGTGAAGCGGGCGTGGACGGTGCGCCCATCTGTTTCAAACCGCAGTTGCAAGCCCAGCGGATTGGACTCGCCGCACACGTAGCACGAACGGGAATGGGGCAGTTGTTGCATGGCGGGAAAATGTCGTGGGCCGGCAAAGTGCGCGAGGAGAAACTTCGTTGCCAAGGCCGGCGCGCATTCGCCACAATCCGCGTGTGAATTTCCGGGACAAAATGATTTCGTGGGCGCAGTTGCCGGCCTGGCGTGCCGCCTTCCGGGCGACGGGGAAAAAACTCGTGGTCACCAACGGTTGCTTTGACCTGCTGCATCTTGGTCACGTCACGTATCTCGAAAGCGCGCGCAACCAGGGCGACGCGTTGCTCATCGGCGTGAACGGTGACGATTCCGTCCGGCAACTCAAAGGGCCGACGCGTCCGGTGGTCCCCGAATCCGACCGCGCCGCGGTGCTCGCCGCGCTGCAATGCGTGGACGCCACCTGCATCTTCGCGGAAAAGACGGCCACGCGCTTTCTCGCCGCGGCGCAGCCGGATATTTACGTGAAGGGCGGCGACTACACGCTCGACACGCTGAACCAGGATGAGCGCCATGCGGTGGAATCCAACGGTGGCCGCATCGTGATCATCCCGTTTGTCCCGGGCCGATCCACCACTGCGATCCTGGAAAAAATCTCGCGGCTCTGAGGCGCGCCGCTACGGACGCGCGGCGTCCCGCGCGCCGTTGCCGAACCGCTGTGGACCGCTGGCGGCTTGGATGGATTGCACCGCCAACGTCAGTTTTGCGGCCAGCTCCGGGTTCGTCGGTGCGATTTGTGCCTCCACCTTGTTGAGGAAGGCGTTCAGCTCGTTGAGGGCCGCCGTGGCGTTGCCACGCGCGAAGGCTCGCTCCGCCGCGCTCAGGCTGGTCAGCAACGGCCGCAGGTTTTTGACCGGCGGGTCGGCATTTTCCAGCAGGCTCATCACCAAGCCCACCGATTGCGCGGGCGTCAGCACCTCGAAGACACTCTTGTTCGTTCCGCCGGCCTGGCCATCGTTCACCATCAGCGTCACCTCATGCGTCGCGGGCGGGAAGGCGTTCGTCACGATCATGCCCGTCGCGAACAGATTCGTTCCTTCCCACCAGAAGAATTGCAGCGGATCGTTCTCCACGTCGCTTGATGCCGAGGCGTCCAGCACCACGTCGGCGTCGCCGGTCAACGGAGCGAGGATGATCTGGTTGGTGAAATCCGGGAACGTTGTCAGCGGTGAGACGCGGAACCGCGCCACGGGTGGATCGTTGACTGGGCGAACCGTAAGACTCACGGTGGCGACGTTGGAGTTCGTTTGGCCGTCGCTGACGGTGAAGGTGAAACTGTCCGAACCGAAATAATTCGTGGTTGGATGATAAACCACATTCGGCGGCGTTCCGGTGAGCAGGCCGTGGGCGGGCGCATTGACGGTGAAGGCGAGCGCGTCGCCATCCGCGTCTGCCGCACCGAGGGTGATCGCAACGGTGCTATCTTCATCAAGCGCGATCTCTTGATTGAAAACCACCGGTGGATCTTCGACGGCCAGCACGAGGATGGAGTTGGTGATTGGGGCGGAACTCGCAAGCCCGTCGCTGACAAAAAAGCTAAAACGGTCCACCCCATTGAAGTTGGGCGATGGTGTATAGAGGTATTCCGAAGGATCTCCGCCGGTTTGCGGGGAAAGCGATCCGTGTTCGGGCGGCGCGACCAGTGTGACCGTCACAGGGTCCCGGTCGGCATCGAAAACATTCAAGCGCAGCAGGGCGGGTGTATCCTCGTAGCAGATGTAGCTGGAGGTGTTCGCTCCGGGCACGCGGTTTAAGGTGATTGAAGCATTGGTGCTGAGAATCGAGCCGGCCGAATTGGTAATCCGAACCGTGAAGTTGGCCAAGGAAGCGGTCGTCGCAGTGAAGGAAAGTACGGAATTTGTTGCGGTCGCGATGGGCTGGCTGTTGCGCAACCATTGGTAAGCCAGCACGGGCGAACCAGTGGCGACAACCGAAAGCGTTACATTCGACCCGATGGTGACGCGCTGACTGAGCGGTTGGACGACGATGGATGGTGGCACGATGGTTGGCGTCGCTCCGCATCGTCCCGCTGCCCCGGCGTTGTAGAGCGACAGGATTTCGTTGCTCGTGATGGCGCGGTCGTAAAGGGCGATTTCATCCAATCCACCTTCGTAATAATTGCGCAGAAGTGTGGTTGAGGAGTGAAAACCTCCAAAGTACAGCGGGGGCGCGGTGTGCGGACGGATCGCGCCCACGTTGGTTTGGGCGACCAGCTGGCCGTTGTGAAAGAGTTTCGCCACGCCGGCGTTTTTCTCATAGGTCAGACCCACGTGCTGCCACCCGCCGCCTTTTGGCAACGTGCCGGCCGGCGAGCGGAAGATCACTGTGCGGGCGGGCTGGACATTTGTATCGGTGAGAAAACCTAGGAGTGCGTTCGTGCTGATCATCAACCCAACACCTTCAATGGTGCGGGTGCCACTCCATTCGATCAGGGATTGGGACGTGGTGAGCGCGTCGGGTTTGATCCAAGCTTCGACGGCGAAACCGTCGCCGGCGCCCAGATCGAGCTGCGGTGCTGCGGGCGTGAGAAAATAGGAACGCACCCCACAGCGAAAGGCAGCTCCGACTTCCCCCGCAGTGTAACGCAAGGCTTGGGTCAGGATGCCCGAGTACTGCGCCGCAACACCACCAACGCTGTCCAGGGAGTTGCTTTCGGCACGCCACCAACTCACCAAATTGCTGATGAGGTTGATGCAGGTCGGCGATGGATTCACGGTGAGCAGGGCGGGCGAACTTGTCACCGCACCTCCAAGATTGGTGACGACGACCGAGTATGGCCCAGCTTGATTGAATTGAACCGATGTGAACGCCAGCACGCTGGTGGTGCGCCCCACCAGATTCGTGCTGTTGAACCGCCACTGATACGCGAGCGGCGCTTCGCCGGTGGCGGTGACGCGGAACGTAGCGTTACTGCCGATGACGACGGAGAGGTTGGTCGGTTGCGCGGTGATGACCGGCGCGAGGATGGCCGGCGGCGCTGCAACCTCGACGATGGCGCTGTGCAGTTGGTTGGAGCCGGCGTCGTTCCAACTGCCGGCCGGCCAACTGGAGTTCGCGTTCCACATCAACGCGTGATCTTCGTCCGGAAATACGCCGGCGCCGCTGTTGGGTTCGCCGGGCGCCCAATTAAGATAAGTCACCGGCGCGCCACTGCTCCATGTCCACGTCCCTTCGTTGGCGGAATCATTCAGCCCGATCCACATCGCACGTTTGCCGCCTTCGTAGCCGCTGAAGGTGTTGAAGATCCACTGGTTCTCCGCCGCGTCCGCAATGGTGGCGAGGTGGCCGCCCAGACCGACAGCAGCCTGTTCGGCCTCCGGCCAGTTCAGATAATTGAGCAGATAATACCAGTGGCCGCTTGTCGCATTGGTGATCGGGCCGGCGAGAATGAGCGGTGGGGGAGACTCGAGGCCACCCACTTCGACCACCGCTGCATTGAGCGTGTCGGGGGCGGCGTCATTCCAGGCGCCGAGCGGCGCGCCGGAACTGGGCGGCCACATCATCGCGTAATCTTCGGTTGGCAACGTCGTGACTGTGCCGGTGGGTTGGCCCGGAGCCCAGTTGAGGAAACCGACGCGTTCGCCGTTTACCCACGTCCACGATTGTTCCTGGGCGATATCATTTAGGCCGAGCCAAAGCGCACGTTCGACGCCGCCGAATTTGCTGAACGTGTCAAACACCCACTGGTTCTCCGTCACATTGTTGATCGTGGCCAGGTGACCGCCCAGTTGAATTGCGAGTTCCTCGGCAGCAAGCCAGTTGGTTGGAGCGAGCAGATAATACCAATGGCCATTGGCCTGATTCGTAACTGGGCCGGTGAGAATTGGGGCGAGCGGTGGCGGATTGCTGGGAAGGAAAAAGATATTGAACGCAGTCCAGCCGATGGAGGGTGGTGGCACCCAGATGTTGCCGCCGAGTGGCTCGGTAATCACAGCCTCACTGACCCCGGCCGCAATGATACCGGCTTGCCAGGCCGCCTTTGCTTCCGGCCACGTTTTGAGGGTGCCGTTCAAGTTGTCCCAAGCGCGAACTTGAAGTTTCGCGTGTTCAGTTTCCAGCACGCCCGGCACCACGACCATTCCCGGTGCCGTCACCACGCTGCCCGGCGTCGACGCCACCACCAGCACGACCGGCTGATCAGCCGCCCCGCATCGGGCTGATCACGCCGTCATCGACGTGATCAGCATCGTGGCCGCGCGCTCGATGCACCACATCG
>CAYWCK010000301.1:0-6686 GCA_964456685.1 uncultured Bifidobacteriaceae bacterium
CCGCAGTGTCGTGCTGTTTATCACCTCAAGAACAAACGGGGCTGCGGCCACGGCACCCATCAGTAAGAAGCCGTTGAGGTAAGCACTCATTTGGCTTCGCGCAAACACCGAAGCCACGCACCCCGTTGCGAGAGCCACAAACACGACATTCAGGATCGCCAGTGCCAGACGTCCCACTTCGTTCCCCGTCACGCCTCCGGCAAGCAAGGTCAACATCATCACGGGGGCAAACCCCAGCAAACCGTACAGTCCTACCAGGCCTAACGCCATCGTCTTTCCTAAAACCACGTCCTGACTCTTTAGCGTGCTTAGGAATAACAACGGCAAGGTTCCCTCTCTGCGTTCGTGGCTGAGGGCATCTGCACTCAGTGCTACCGCACCAAACGCCAGCACCAAACCGATGAGTGAAAGGAGACTCAAGCCGGTGCTTCCCGAGCTTGAACTTGCAAATCCGACTGCGTTGAAGTTGAACCATTGCAGACACGACAACACCGCAAAGCTCGCAATCATCACGCGAGCCCAATAGAACCGCCTATCGGTTGCCAACACCTGCATCTCCCGCACTACTATGGGTGAAAGGATCATGGGCAGTAATCGTTCTCCAACCCAACAAATGAAATGCAGCGATATGGAGTTCCCATAAACTCCTTGCAGGTCAGTTACTGGGTCTCCCCGCGGGTGACTCGCAGGAAAACTTCCTCCAATCCGATTTCGTCCTCTCGCAACTCAATCAATTTGGCCCCCCCTCGAACCAGCGCGTCGGCCACGATGCTGTGGTCGATGTCGTGACTCGTCAGAGTGACCTTCAGCTTGTGATCGAGCGAATCCACCTCGGCAACTTCCGGGCGGGCCTTGAGCAATTCGTTTTGCAGCGTCGTTTTGCCGCCACCCGACGGGGCGGAGATCAGGATGAGCAGCGGATTGTGATTCGCCGATCGTTCCGCGTTGTCACCCCTGGTTTCTCGGTTCTCGCCCTTCATGTCATTCGACGTTCTGCGCCTGCTCGCGGAATTTTTCCAGCTCCGCCTTCATGGTGACAACTTCCCGGGAGATCAACGCGTCGTTCGCCTTCGAGCCGATGGTGTTGATCTCGCGGTTCATTTCCTGCGCCAGAAAATCCAGCATGCGCCCCACGGGTTCTGCCGACTTGGTGCAATCGTCGAACTGTTCGAAATGGCTGTGCAGCCGCGTCACTTCCTCCGAGATGTCCGAGCGGTCGGCGAAGAACACCACCTCTTTCAGCAGCCGTTCATCCTCGTGCAGCGGGATTTCCAGTCCGGCGTTCTTGATGCGCTCGATCAGATGCTGCCGGTAGCGCTCCGTGGATTGCGGGGATTGCTTCTGCACGCGTTCCGTGCAGTCGCGCATGATGTTGATGCGCGTGAGCAGGTCTTTGGCGAGGTTCTGGCCCTCGCGGGAGCGCATCTTCAACAGCGCTGTGAGCGCCTGGTGGATGGCCTTCTCGACGGCCGGCCAGAGGTCCTCGGCATCGGCCAGTTCCTCGTCGGTCTGGAAAACGCCCGGGGCGCGCAGCAACTGATCCAACGTCACCGGGCCGGCCAGCTTGAGATGCTTGGCCAGTTTCTCCAGCTCCTTCGCGTACGCCTTGGCCAGATCGAGATTGATGTGCATGCGCGCCGAAGATTTGCTTTCGGAGGTGTGCAAGGACACGCGCACCGTCAACCGGCCGCGGGACACGCTGCGGTTGATCAAATCGCGAATGGGCGCTTCGAGCGCCTCCATCTCTCGGGGAAGGTTCACGGAGATTTCCGCCTGCTTGCGGTTCACCGAACTCAACTCCACCGTCACTTTGAATCCGTCGCGCGAACATTCTCCGCGACCGTATCCCGTCATGGACTTCATCGCGGAGGAATATGCAAAAACCTGCCGGGGCAGGCGAACAAAAAAGAGGTTCACGCGGAGTCGACCAAACGACCGGCGGAAACGCAGGGACCACAAAAGCCGCCGCGCTTCAGGCTTTACAGAAACCGTCCGTTGCCGGATAACGCGCCGCATGCCCAAGCAAGAGATCAAGCACCCGGACAAAGAGAAAAGTACTGGCGCGTATTCGGCAGCCGTCGAGGTGGATGGCTGGGTTTACCTCAGCGGCATCGGTCCGGTTGACCCCAAAACCGCCCTGCCCGTTCGCGGCACCATCGAAGAAGAAACGCGTTATGTGCTGGCGCAGATGGATCGGGTTCTCCTCGCGGCCGGCTGCACGCGGCAGGACATTGTCAAATGCACCGCCCACCTCGCGGACATTGCCGAGTTCGACCGTTACAACGCCGTATATCGGGAATTCTTCAAGGACGTGACCGTCCTCCCGGCCCGAACCACGGTGCAGTCCGTGTTGTGGAATCAGATCAAAGTGGAGATTGATTGCATCGCCCGGAAGCGTTGACCAGAGCCATCGCACACAGAAGGTTTGGCCGAGGCAACGAAACCCAACGGTGAATCGCCGACTCAGCGTGCGTCCCTCGGCGTCGTGCCGGCGGGGTTGTTCAATGCGATGACGTGGGCTTGCTACGCCAAAAGTTAGTCTGATTCAGCGACAACGCAGGTATTTTCAGATTGCACTAAAGTATGAGCCGCTCATGCCGAAGAAATAACCAGACAGGACTCGGACGGTGGCCTCAGCGAACCGGCTACCCCAAAACAAAAGGGCCGAACTTCAACTGCTACCGCCCGAGCCTGTCCTCCGCAACTCCGCTTATCCTCCCGGCTGACCCAACCGCAGCTTGATTGCCAAGGTCAGTCAAGAAAGCCAGCGCTTCCGTCAACGAGCCGCGCCCATGGACGGTATGACCTCCGTAAGAATTTCCTGACTACCGACCGCCTGTTGCGGTTGGCGAAGCAAGGCTATTCGTGGAGATGAGCCATTCGAAGAAGGTGCGTGCGATGGCGGAGTGGCGATTGGTTTTCCAGAATTCGGCCTGCTCCGTCAGAGTTCTTGCGGGTAGGCGCTCCAAGGCTCCCCGTTCATTGATGCGGCATTCCGCGAGCCATTCCCCTGCCTCGGCCAGCGCGACTGCGATTTCTGGCAATTCAGCCGGAAAGATAGCCTGAGCTTCGACGGTTCCGTCAGAGGAGCCGGTCAGCAATACCCTGCTGTCGGCGCTGAACTGAGCCGCGCGCAGCACTCGCGGATGCGGCAAGGCTTCCGTGACAGGTTTGCCAGTGGCGGTTTCCCAAATCCTCACCTCCGATTCCGAAGCGGTCAGAACCCATTGGCCATCGGGGCTGAAATGCGCAAATGCGTCTTCTGCTTCAAATCGCATGGCGGCCGAAGTGGCCTTGCCGGTGGCGGTTTCCCAAACTCTGGCCTCCCATTTCAGTTGATCGCCAGACCCTTGCAAGACCCCTGGCGGAACCCCGGAGAGAGTCAACAGCTGCTGACCATCTGCGCTGAACTCGACCGAAATCATCGGGTAAACACTCCGCAACGGTGGTGTTAGTGCTTTTCCTGTAGCCGCGTCCCAAAGGCCAGCTTCGTATCCCGATGCGGTCGCCACCAGTTGACCGTCCGGACTGAACCGGATGCATATGATCATGGGGGAATGTTGGATACGATTGGTGGAGACTCGGCCCGAAACGGCGTCCCACAATTCTGCCGAGCCATCCGAATACGCACTCGCCACCATCTGGCTATCCGGGCTGAAGCTGACATCCTGAATTATGTGGTTCTCTGGTCCTTTGAGCTGAGAGACCAGACTGGCATCCTTGGTTTTCCAAACGCGCACGATGTTATCATCGGCTGCCGTGAGCACATAGCTGCCGTCGGGACTGAAAATTGCCTGGGTGATCTTATTTGTCTGCGACATTGGGCCAGCCACCGGTTTACCGGTGGTAGCGTCCCAAACTCTTGCAGTCAGGTTTTCGCAAGCGGTAAAAATCAGGTCTCCGTCTGAACTTACAGCGAGGATTCTCGGCAGAGAATCCAGATTGATAGAAGACCACACCGGTTGTCCTTGGTTGAGATCCCACATCTGTAATGTTTGGTCCTCAGCCGCGAACACCACGCGCTGACAATCCGGGGTGGGTTGAATCGCACGTAGCCCAGCCTCAACCTGCAGTAATTGCACCGCCGCCCTCGCAGGCACAATTTCCCATATTTGAGCAGTTCCATCGTCTGCGGCCGTAAGCACGTAACGCTGGTCGGGGCTCAGTTCAGCGTCATTGACCCATGCCTCGTGGAGGATTGGTTCGATAATCGGGGCCCCGGTTTCCGCGTCCCACACTCGCGCGGTACGATCCTGTGATGCAGTCACGATCCATCGTCCATCGGCGCTGTATTTAGCCGACATTACCGGGCTGGCGTGGCCAACGAGTTCGGCGACAGCTTTTCCTGAGCTGACTTCCCAAACCCGCACGCTGAAGTCCATGGATGCCGAAATCAGCCGACGGCCTTCCGGGCTGAAGTGGAGTGAAGTTACTGAACCTTGATGCGCCATCAGCTCGGTTGAGACCAGCTTGCCAGTGGCGGCTTCCCAGATCACGACTTTGCCGTAGTGCCCCGAGCCGAAACTCGTAGCAGCCCACTGACCGTCCGGGCTGAACTCCGAAAGCGCTCCGAACAAATCCTCCCCATTGGGTGTCTCGCACAAGAGCTTGCCTGTATCTGCATCCCACACCCGGGCACAAACGCGGGAGTCGGAATATGAAACCAGAACTCGGCGACCGTCCGGACTAAACCGGGCATTTCCCAGCCAAGCGTCGCCCTTCAACGGCCCGGTGATCGGTTGCCCGGTGGCTGCGTCCCAAACCCGTGCTTCCTTGTCCGTACTGGTGAGCAGCCGTCGTCCATCGGAGCTGAACTCGGCCGAGTTGAAGCGTCCCTCGAGTTCAATTGGCTCGATCAGGGGCTTGCCGCTCGTGACATCCCAAACCCGGACGGCGTTTTCGGTTGCGGTGAGCAAACGGCCACCGTCGGGACTGAATTGTACAAATTTCACCGGGCCTTCATGGAGCATCGGCTCGCCCACCGGCCGGCCCGTGGCTGAGTCCCAGAGCCGAACCGATTGGTCGTCTGATCCAGTGACCGCACGGTGGCCATCCGGGCTGAACCGAGCGCATGAAACACGCCGCTCGTGATTCAATTTGGCCACCAGCCGACAGAAGCTGCGATTGGCTACCGCCGAATAAAGCCGGGCCGTGGCGCTCAGATTGTTGGTATCGGTCCGCACAGCTCGCGCCAAATGAGCGATCCCTTCACGCGTCTCGCCCTGCTCCAACAGGCTGGTGCCCTGGAGAAAATCGGAGCGGCTGAACGAAGCCGATACCCGCTGCCGCTGCAATTGCGCCTCCTGTTTCTGAAACCAAGCCAGCATTCCGCCGGCTGCCGCCAATACGGTCAACACGGTCACGGCCGCAAGCCAGCGACGCAGATCTCGCGCGCGCTTCTGCGCCTTCTCCAATTGATAGACCTTGTCCCTCCGGGTCAGTTCACCCAAGGGGACGCCGAGGGCGCCGGCCACCACCTTGAGTTTCGCAAGATGGAGCCGGCTTTCGTACTCGCTGACTTGCTTCTGGATTTCAGCCGGGGTGAGGCGGCCTTCCTGCCGGAGTTGTTCCCGCAAGGCTGCGCTGGTGGTAAAACCCTGCCTCGGCCTTCCCTGCGGTCGCACATCCGCCGCGATCGGCTCCGTGCGCAACGTCCAATCTACTCGACCGTCTGGGCCGGGCACACCGAAACGGAGTGGCTCGGGCAGGCACTCTTGCTCGGCGACCAACCCGGCCTGTTGTTTGGCCGGGTCATCCGAGGCGTTCGGTTCGCCATCGAGCATCAGCGCCAGAATCCGATCGCAGCGACCCAATTCTTTGAAATACCGGATCTCCTCCGCCACAAAGCGCGAGGCGACGGCACGGGGGGAACAAAGCACAACAAGCAAGTCGGAGTGCTTTAATGCCAGTTGGATGTTGTTGCTCAGATCAGCATCCGCCGGCAATTCCTCTTCGTCCCGAAATACGGGATACAGGCTGGCCGGAATGGGATTGCCCCGCTGGTTGGGTTTGCCGACCAGTTCCGGCGGCACTTCGTATGTCTCGAGCGAATGATGCAGCCAAGTGGCCCACTGGCGCCCTGGCTCCTGGTTGTCCGCATGGCGGTAGGAAACAAACACTGCATACTTGCGCGGGGCGAGTCCATCAGCGCTGGGAGCTGGCATACGCGGGAAGTCTGTCTGTCGGGCAATCTCCGTCAAATACAATGTCGGCTCACTGTCCGGTGCGAACCGTCCATTACTGCTGCAAGGCAAAAGCACGCGTGGATCAATGCGATCAATCTTCGACTGCTCAAAACTGTTCGCGTAATGCTGACCAAAATGTTGACCGCGAAGAAAACGGCGAGCGAGAGCCGAAGTTGCTGAATCCCAATCAGCCGTTGTGCCCGTGAAAGTGTGATTATCGGGCGCGGAAAACAGTCAAACTGGAGGAATGGTGCGCACGGCAGGACTTGAACCTGCACGCCTTACGGCACTACCACCTCAAAGTAGCGCGTCTGCCAATTCCGCCACGTGCGCGACAGTCAACTTAACGGCGGGTGCCGTGTGTACCGTCCATACCGACAAGAACCGATTCACTGATCTCCAACACCGAGGTCGTGTTGGGCGAGATGGTCGGGGCGGTGAGATTTGAACTCACGACCTCTTGTACCCGAAACAAGCGCGCTAGCCAGGCTACGCTACGCC
>CAYWCK010000302.1:0-6663 GCA_964456685.1 uncultured Bifidobacteriaceae bacterium
CGTGTTGTTCAGCACGAACGAACCGTTGCCGTTGACGTCGATGCCGTCCCGTTGGTTGCTGCCGATCATGCAATCCCGGATGACGCTGCCGTCGCTGCAGGAAACGCCGAAGCTGTTGCCCACGATCGTGAGCTGTTGATACGTCGAATGCCGCGCCAGGCCGCGCACGGCATAAAATCCCGTGCCCCAACCCGTGAGGCTGCCGCCGCTCACGACGACATTGCTGCTGGACTGAAATATCACGATGCCGTCGTACGAATCGGTCCGACCACGCAGCGCGAAACCGTTCAAATCCAAGTTCACGTTATTGGTTAAGATCTGAATGCCATAATCGCTGACCTGGCCATACAGATTGGTCGTCAGGTAGTACGCCCCCGGCTGAGTGATCACAAAGGGCAACGCCGAAACTGGCGTGCGCGGTTCGAGCTGATCGAGCGATTTCATTGCCGGCGCCGGCGCGCCCGGCGGGACGAGATTGCCTTGGGCGAAGCCGGGCGAAATTTTCAGAACGACTACTGAAGACAAAATGAACAAGGTGAATTGGCGTAACATAATTTCGATTTTCGGGCCGTGAGCCTACATTTTCGGCCGTCGTTGCAAACGCCTTTTTTAATTTTCTGCATCCATTGGCGCGCCGCTTCTGTAGGTCAGTCCCGCGGTTTTGCGCCGTCACCAATGGTTGTGAAGTTTCCTTGAGAACAATCTAACGCGGCAAAGCGAAGGTCATTGCCGCGTGCGGACCGAACTGACCCAACACGTTTGGCTCAGTCAACCCCGCAGCCCGCGCCATGGCCGCGAGCGACGTCACTGGTTCCGGATAATCAAACTGCGCGATGTGCCCCCAAACCTGTTCGATGTGTTCCGGAGCAAAATCCGCCCACGAGCGCGTCATCATCTCGCGATACTCCCGCACGTAGGTGTCGCGCGATTGCCCTTCCGCCCGCACAACATCCACCAAGATCCATTGACCGTCCGGTTTCAAAGCGCGCCCGATCTGCACCACCAACCGCGCCTTCTCCGCCGTCGAAAGATGATGCATCGCAAAGCTCGAGTAGATCACGTCCACCGAATCGTCGGCCTGCGACGCCACGCACGAGAGCATGTCTTGCTCGCGCAATTCCACCGCCGGCAATCCGCGCAATTGCTGAGCCGCCTCAGCCAGCGCCGGCCGCGAAAGATCGACGCCGACATAATGCGCCGGCGGAAACTCCCGCAACGTATCCGCCAGCAATCGCGCGTTGCCACAGCCCAGATCGAGCAGGCGATACGCTCCCCGCCCAGCACGCGCGGCCAGCGCCGAACGCACCAGTGCGTGGATTTCCTGGTGCGCCATGTAATTGAGTTCGATGATCGCGTCATAGACCGACCACGCCGATCGAAAGATTTCCGCGCTCGCTTGCGTTTGCATCATGGATTCGCGGCTTTCGGCGGCCACTGCACGCCGTTGAGTTCCTGGGGCAATTGCGTCGGATCGGTTGGGTAGATGAGCGAGAGGTCCATCTTGGACTTTGAACCTTGCAGAAATTCCAGTTCCTCCGGCGCGCCGACAATCAACCAGAGCACTTCTGTGTCCGTATCGTTGAATACCTGTCTCAGCTGATCCGGCCCGACCAGCAGCCCTCCATGCTTCGGGACGGTTAACGTTTCGTCACCTACACGGATCCGACCCGTGCCTTCCAACACGAAATAAAATTCCTCCTGCCGGATATGCTTGTGCAAGGTGTTCGCGCTCTTGGGCGGCAACCGCCAGAGTCGCGCGCTAAGATTCTCGCTGCTCGTGCGCTCCAGAAAATCCGCGTTCGGAATCTTCATCAGATTCGACGGCCGCCAATGCAGATCGCTTGGCGCAATGAGGCGATAGCCTTGAAATGTGTTCACGATTCGAATCTGACAGAAATTCCGCGAAGCTTCACGAACAGTTTTGCGTGTGAATCGTCGAGGCTCAGGGACATCGGTTCTTGTTTGCCTACGTTTCTTCCGGGTAACATGTCCGCTCATGAGCAAACCCGACGCCTGTCCGATGTGCGAGACGAACGAGATTTTGGAACACGCCGAACGCTATGAATGCGTCACCTGCGGTCACGAATGGCCGCGCGAAGCCGCGCCTGAGGCCGCCGATGCTCCTCGCGTGGTGAAAGACGCCCACGGCAATGTCCTCGCCGACGGGGATTGCGTGGTGCTCATCAAAGATCTGAAACTTGGTGGCTCGGCGGTGCTCAAAGGTGGCTCGAAATCCAAACCCATCCGCCTGGTGGACGGTGATCACGAGATTGACTGCAAGGTGGACGGCACCGCCGTCATGCTTAAAGCGTGCTTCGTGAAAAAGGCGTGAGGCCGGATCGCCTCCGGCTCTCCAATTTAACGCCGGCCGAAGCGGCGGCGAAATCCACCAGACCGCGGTGCCGCGCTGGGAAGACGCCGCTCGTTGCCACCCTCGCGATTGCCGCTCACCGGCTGTGATTGCGGCCGCGCGTTGCCTCCGTGCTGCGGGCGGTTGCCGGAGTGTGGCCGGCCACTCTGCTGCGGGCGCGCCGGGCCGCCGTGTCCCTGCGGACGTTGCGGTTGTGCGGGTCGCTGCGGACGTTGTTGATTTTGTCCACGGGGAAATCCGCGTTGCCCGTCCGCAGGATTGAATGCCGGGGCTGCGGCCGAATAGTTGAACCCCTCCGCCTTCTTCCGCACGATGCCGCGTCCGATGAAGCGTTCCAGCGCGCGCAATTCGCCATGATCTTCAGGCGTCACGAAACTGATCGCATCACCGATGGCGTTCGCGCGCCCAGTACGCCCGATGCGGTGGATGTAGTCCTCGACATGCATCGGAAAATCGTAGTTCACCACGTGCGAGATGCCATCCACATCAATGCCGCGCGCCGCGATGTCCGTCGCCACCAGCACGCGCACCGCGCCGTCCTTGAAATCCTTCAGCGCCCGCAGCCGCTGGTTCTGCGACCGGTTCGAGTGCAACGCCGCCGTCTTGATCCCCTTGCTCTCCAGACTCCGCGCCAGGCGATCGGCACTGTGCTTCATGCGCGAGAACACCAGCACCATGTTCATCTGCGGATCGCGCAGGAGATGCAGCAGCAACGCCGGTTTCAGATGTTTCGGCACTTCATAGACCAGTTGCGTCACCGTCTCGGCGGGATTCGCGCGACGGCCGATCTGGATCGTCTTCGGGTGATGTTGAAACTGGTGCGTGAGCGATTCGATCTCCTTCGAAAGCGTGGCGGAGAACAGGAGCGTCTGCCGTTGCTTCGGGAGTTGTTGCACAATGCTCCGGATGGACGGCAGGAAACCCATGTCGAGCATCCGGTCCGCTTCGTCGAGCACGAGGAATTTCAACTGCGAAAAATCCGCGCACCGCTGCCCCATCAGATCAAGCAGGCGACCCGGACACGCGATGATGACATCCGTGCCCGCCCGCAACGCGCGGATCTGCGGTTGTTCGCCCACGCCGCCGAACACGGTGGCCACGGTGAGCGAAAGATGCTTCGCGTAGATGCGCACGTTCTCCTCGATCTGCACAGCAAGTTCGCGCGTCGGCGCAATGACGAGCAGCTTCGTGCCGCGACGCGGACTCGGCGGCAGCGCCGCGAGCTTCGTGAGAATGGGCAGCGTGAATGCCGCCGTCTTGCCCGTGCCCGTTTGCGCGATGCCGATGAGGTCGTGCCCCGCGAGGATCGGCGGGATCGCGGCGGTTTGGATCGGCGTCGGCTCGGTGTAACCGGCTTCGGTCACCGCCTGTAAAATTCGGGCATCAAGGCCAAGAGGTCGAAATGACATAGCCGCCGAGAATAGCAGGCGCAACGGCAATGGCACGCAATTACTTGGCATGGCGCAACGCCTGATTCTTTCGTAGCATCGCCGTGTTGCAATCCACCTTGCCAGATCATTACGCCACGCTCGGCCTCGATCGCGGCTGCACCGACGCGCAAATCCGTGCGGCCTATCGCCTGCTCGCCAAGCAGCATCATCCCGACCTGAACGGCGGCTCGCGCGAAGCCGTAGCCCACACGCAGGCTCTGAATGCCGCGTATGAGATTCTCAGCGACCCCGCGCGCCGTCGTGATTACGACCGCGAACTTGCCGCGCGTCAGAAACGCACGCCTCGCACCAGCACGCCGCTACGCAACGTCACCAAGGAAGTCCAACTGCGGATTGAGGAATTCCTCCGCGGCACCCGACTGGAAGTGCGCGTGACGGAAGCCGACCCCGCGGCGCCAACAGAAGTTCTGGAACTTGTCATCCCGCCTGAAACCGCAGTCGGCAGTCGCTTTCGTGTGGCCCGTCCCGGCGGCGGTGTGGTTACCGTGCGCGTGAAGGCACGACCGGATTTCCGTTTCAAGGTGCGCGGCTCAGACTTGCGCTGTGATTTGAAGATCAACTCCCAGCGTGCCCGGCAGGGGGGAACTGAATCCATTCGCGGTGCGACAGGGAACTTCTTGCGAGTCCAGATTCCACCAAAAGTTCAGCGCGGCGAAATCCTTCACGTTTCCGGCGAAGGCCTCCCCAAACCGCGTGGTGGGCGTGGTGATTTGTTGGTGCGCATCCTTTACACCCCTGACGTGCAGATCCGCCGGGCTGTGCGCCGGTGAAAGGTGGTTGTTCCCGCTGCCTTTGCTTCAAACCTTCAAGCACGCCCGAAAACCCCGCCCGCTGTAGTAAGACTCCGCGCCGTTGTGCCCGATGAAGACGCGGTTGTAACGGCGATCCCCAGAAATCGCGCCGCCGAGTTCGCGGATCTCCGGCGGCGTCTGCAGCCAGCTCGACGACTTCGTGTCGAACTCGCCCAGTTTTTGCAGCGTGAAATATTCCTCCTCCGTCAACACCTTCACGCCCATGTCCGCCGCCGCATCCATGACGCAGTTTTTGGGTTTGTGTTCCTTGCGCGCATCCAACGCCGCGCGGTCGTAGCAATAACTGACGCGGCCCTTGGGACTTTGCGCGGCACAATCCATGAAGACGAACTCGCCCGACTTTTTATCCTGACCCACCACATCCGGTTCGCCGCCGGTGCGTTCCATTTCCGCAAGCGACCACAGCTTGTCCGGCTTGGCTTCCAGCCGCGCCTGCACCTTGGCCCACACCAAACCCGGGTGACGGGCCTTGTTCGCGTCAAACCGGGCTTTCAACGCGGCCAGCAACTCGTCGCGTTGTTTGGGGGACAATTCGTTTTTCATTTCAGCTTCTTGGGTTTGGCTGCCGCCTTCGGCAACTGCTTCACTGCCGCCTCAAAATCCGCGTCCACCTGCCTTGGCTGGGAATCCAGAAAAGCGCGATATTTCTGATACTCCGCCTCGGCTTTGGCCCGCGCTTCCTCCGCTGAAACGCTTCCGGCATGATCCAGCAGCTTGCGTCCAGAGATTTTCAGGAACTCATCCAGTTTCGTGATCCAATCCCGCATCGTCATCGGCTTGCGCTCCAGCGCCTGGAGTTCCGCGTATTCGAGGTAGAGGTTCACGATGCGATTGAGCGTCTGTAATTCCGGCTCGGTCAGATAGTTCTTCGCCACCGCCGCGTCCTCCCGGCGCACGATGCCGCCGGGCCGCGTGGACTTCATTCCCATGAATGGCTGCCCCGCATCGGCCCGCGCGTGGATGACCTCCGCCGCCGTCTGCCCGTGCGCCGCCCAGTGCATCTTGTTCTGCACCGTGGCGAAAAACTGCTGCGACGCCTCCGCGCTCGGATCGTAGTCCACGCTCGTCGCGTAGATATCCAGCACCTTCTGGTAAAACCGCCGTTCCGACGACCGGATGTCCCGGATGCGCTCCAGCAACTCGTCGAAATAATCCTGCTGCCCCTTGCCCGGCGGATTCTTCAACCGCTCGTCATCCATCGTGAAGCCCTTCAAGAGGTATTCGCTCAAGCGCGCCGTGGCCCACTGCCGGAACTGCGTGCCCCGGTGACTGCGCACCCGGTAACCCACCGCCAGAATCGCCTCCAGCCGGTAATGCCGCAGCTTCCGCGACACCGTCCGTCGGCCTTCCGGGCGAACTTGTAAGTAATCCTTACACGTTGCCGCCTCCGCCAGTTCGCCCTCGGCGAAGATGGCCTTCAAATGCAGCGTCACGTTCTGCGGCGTCGTCTGAAACAGCTCCGCCATCTGTGCCTGCGTCATCCACACCGTGTCCGCCTCGAACCGGCACTGAATGCGCGTCCGCCCGTCCTCCGTCTGGTAAAGGACGAGTTCAGAATTGGATTTGGGCGCGTCACTCATGAAGGGTTAATCCGCGAGCGACCACAGCTTGTCCGGCCTAGCCTCCAACCGCGCCTGCACCTTGGCCCACACCAAACCCGGGTGACGGGCCTTGTTAGCGTCAACTCCTGGCCGTTCTCCATCTGTCGGTAACTGTGGGCCAAATATTGTAGAAAACTTGACCACTTCGGTTCTTTGAACAGTAGTGTGTTCAATTCAAGCGTCTGCCACTTCTCCACCGCCTCTTGAACCAGCGCAACCAAGGTCGAATTCAGCGCACCAACCTCTTCGTCAATAAATTGACGCAGCTTTTCTGCCTTATCATTGTTTATTGCAGCAAACGCCACTATACCGACCGAGCCTTGGTCCACCCGACCAGCGCGTCCGGCTACGTTCCAAAAATCCTCGGCAGGCATGGCCCACGCGCGTTTGGTGAGTTCGCCCTGCACTTCGAGTTCGCCGAATTGCGC
>CAYWCK010000303.1:0-6636 GCA_964456685.1 uncultured Bifidobacteriaceae bacterium
CGCGATCGAAGTCCGCGCTCTGCTGCGCGACCATCTTCAAACCGGGAAAGCGATCTACGACGCTGTGAAAACCTTTGGATCGATTCCATGTGTTGTTGTCGCCGACGATGCCGAGCAGCTCGGCGTATTTGCCTTCCTTGCCGACGACTTTCACGAAGTGTTGCCCGAGCGCGACGCAGCCCGAGTAATTGTCCGAGAGCATCTGTGCCGTGGCGGCGTTGGTGGAGTTGATTTCGCGATCAATGCAGAACACCGGAATCTTCGCGGCCTTCGCCTTGAGCACGTTGGCGACCGAGCCGTTGGCATCGGTGGGATTGAACAGCACCGCCTTGTAACCGCCTGCGATTAAGTTCTCGAAATGCGAAGCCTCTTTCGCCGTGTCGTTCTGCGAATCAAAAATTGTCGCGTCGTAGCCGAGCTCGATGGCGCGCGCCTTGGCCGTTTCGCCAAGCACGACGAACCACGGATTGTTCAACGTGGAGATCACGACGGCGATTTTGGTTTTGTCTGCGGCGCTGGCTTGAATGAGAAGCGCTAAGGTGACGGAGAGAGCGAGCAGGAGCTTTTTCATGTTCGATTCGTATGTTGCGGCCACAATTCCGTGGCTTCGTTGAGAACAAAAGGATTATGCCGTTGGCAGGCCATGGCGTCAGCAAGGAGTTCTTGAGAATTTTGCCATTCGGCCACAGGGAACTGCCAGCGCCAGCAGAGGGCGAAAATTGTCTTGTGCGCCGCGGCAAAACGCCCTAGAGCCACGGCAGCAATTTGCGTTTTACATGACGAAGAAACAACTCCAGTCGCTCGCCAAACAACACGGCACGCCGCTCGTGATCGTGGACCACGATGAAATCCGCCGGAACTACGCCGCGTTCCGCAAACATTTGCCCCGCGTGCAGTGTTACTTCGCCGTGAAGGCCAATGCCGAGCCGGCGATCGTGCGGACGCTTTACAAGGCGGGCGCGAGCTTCGATGTGGCGTCGCTGCCGGAGTTCATGCTTGTTTACGAGAACATCAAAAAACTGCCCGCGAAGGCGCAGCAAGATTTCATCTGGGACAAAATCATTTACGCCAACCCGACCAAGCCGAAGGAAACGCTGCTCGCGCTCGATCAATACAAGCCGCTCGTCACCTACGACAACGTGACGGAACTGGATAAGATCCAAAAATTCGCGCCGCATGCCGGCGTGGTGCTTCGGCTCGCGGTGGCGAACACGGGTTCGCAATGCGAACTCTCGAACAAGTTCGGCTGCGAGCCGGGCGAGGCGGTGGATTTGATTCTCGCAGCCCTCAAGCGTGGATTGAACGTTGAGGGCCTGAGCTTTCACGTCGGCAGCCAATGCACGAATTTCGAAAACTTCGTGCAGGCGTTCAACGCGGCGGCGGCGGTGATGAAGGAATCGCGCGAGCGCGGGCACGAGATCAAGATTCTCGACATCGGCGGCGGTTTTCCCGCGCCGTACAACAAACACGTGCGGCCGTTTCCCGAACTGGCGCGCGTCATCAACGCGGAAATCGATCGTCTGTTTCCGAAAGACATCCAGATCCTCGCCGAGCCCGGACGCTTTCTCGTGGCGACGGCAGCGACCAGTGTGGCGCGGGTCATCGGCAAGGCGATTCGCAACGGCAAGCGCTGCTATTACATCGACGACAGTGTGTATCACACGTTCAGCGGAATCATTTTCGATCACTGCCAGTATCCGTTGCAGGCGTTCAAAGGCGGGAAGACGGAAGTGTGCGCGGTGTTCGGCCAGACGTGCGACGGGCTGGATTGCATCTCGCAGTCCGACCTGCTGCCGAACCTTGAAGTGGACGATCTCGTTTACGCGGAGAACATCGGCGCGTATGGCAGCGCATCGGCGACTTATTTCAACGGCTTTCCGCCGGCGAAGGTGATCCACGTGAATGAGTAAGTGCTCGAAAATACGGGGACGCTGCGCGTGGTTCGTTTTGCTCGCGATCATTGGGTTTGGCGGTTGGGAGCGAGTTGAAGCGGGTGAACTTACGGCCACTTTGCTTGGACCGACTGCACCGGTTGCAAGCGGAATGGAGGTCCGGGTCACGCTGAATGTTCTGAATCCTTCGACGGTGGCTGCGGATTGGAAATTTCCCGGTGAATTGCATGCCCAGCTCCGATGTGGCGGCGGAACGACGGCGGTTCAACTTCGTTTGGATGTTCCCGTGACTGCGGTCACGATCGGGGCGCAAGGTTTTGCCCGGGCGGATTACAGGTTCGCGCTGCCTGCAAGTTGCGAAGGAAGCGCCGTGCTGGAGGTGGATGAATTTCCCGGAAGCGCCGCGATCTTGAAGATTCAGCCGCCACAGATTTCCGCGAGCGCTACAACAACATCCAAACCAACCACACCGATCGCCTACACTGAGCCGAATGATCAACCGCGGTGGAAGACGGTTGAATTCGATCCGATTGATTACTTCCAGCGCCACCTGTTTCCGCACGAGCCGTTCTATTTTGTGGCGGGAACGGAATCGCCCAACGCCAAGTTCCAGTTCAGCTTCAAGTATCAGCTCGTGGATGACCGCAGCGGGCTGGTGGAACACGTCGGCTTCGTCACGAATTTCTTTTTCGGTTTCACACAGACTTCGCTGTGGGATTGGAACAAGGAATCGGCGCCGTTCGAGGACAGCAGCTACAAGCCGGAGTTGATGTTTCAATTCAATCGCTTGGCGCATGCGGGCACCAACGATTGGTTTCGCCTCGACCTGCAAGCCGGCGCAATGCATGAGTCGAACGGGCGCGACGGCGCGAATTCCCGCAGCCTGAATCTCGCATTCTTGCGCCCGAAGCTGATTTTCGGTCACGACGACGACTGGCAGTTCACGCTCGCGTCGCGCGTGTGGTTTTACGTCGGTGACCTGAGCGACAATCCCGACATCGCGCGCTATCGCGGCCATGCGGATTTGCGGGCGACGATCGGCACGCCGTGGGGCGTTGAGCTGGCGGCCTTCAGCCGGTTCGGCGACGATTTTGATCGCGCGAATCTGCAGCTCGATCTCACAATTCCCCTGCGCCGCATCCGTTGGACCGGCTTCACCTGGTATCTCCAGGCACAATACTTCACCGGATACGGCGAGAGTCTCCTCCATTACAACGAACGCAGCGACGCGTGGCGGATCGGGTTCGCGCTGTATCGCTGAGCGTTGAATCGGCTTCAAGTCGCGAGATAATTTAATCCCGAGCAAACAAGTCGGGTTATGTGGATTCAACTGACTTGAAATGCGAATAAAACTTATTTGACAGGCATTTTAAGGCGGTCAATAATCTCTATCCGTTTTGGAATTTTATGATTGAAAACGACGTAACATCAATCGTCACGCGCAACGAGTTCTTGAAGTATGCCAGCCCCACGCTGGCGGGCGACATCGCCACGACGATCGCCGACGACCGCACGGATCATTTCTCGGACGACGACGGGCAGTTTCTGAAATTCCACGGCAGCTATCAGCAGGACGACCGCGATCTCCGCAAGTCGGGCAAGAAGTATCTGATGATGATCCGCGGGCGCATTCCCGGCGGCGTGATGACGTCGAGTCAATGGCGCGTGTTCGATGACCTCGCGACGAAATACGGCAACAACACGCTCCGCATTACGACGCGGCAAAGCATCCAGTTTCACGGCGTCGTGAAGTCCGGCCTGCGACCGGTCGTCAAAGCGATCAACGAATCGCTGCTCTCGACGCTTGCGGCTTGCGGCGATGTGAATCGCAACGTGATGGCCCCGCCGACGCCGGCCTACACGAAGGCGCGCGAGCAGGTCTTTGCGGATTGCCACCGCGTGGCCATGGCGCTGGCGCCGCAGACCAAGGCATATCACTCCATCTGGATCGATGGCGTGCAACTCAACAACGAAGCGCCGGAGAACAAAAACTACGTTGATCCGCTTTACGGCAAAACGTATTTGCCGCGGAAATTCAAAATCGGTTTCGCGATTCCTCCGGTGAACGACATGGACGTGTTCACGAATTGCCTTGGATTCATCGCCATCGTGGAGAATGACCAGCTCGTCGGCTACAATCTTGTGGTCGGCGGCGGCATGGGCCGCAGTCACGGCAACGCGGAGACGTATCCACGCGTGGGCGATGTCATCGGCTTCTTCACGCCGGACAAGCTCGTGGACATCGCGAAAGCCGTGCTGATGATCCATCGCGATTACGGCGACCGCACTGACCGCAAGCACGCGCGGTTGAAGTATGTCGTCGCGGAGAAGGGCGTGGATTGGACGCGGGCTGAAGTCGAGAAACTCGCGAACGTGAAGCTCGCGGCCGCAAAGCCGTACAACTTCACGACGATGGGCGACCTGTACGGCTGGGGCAAAGCCGTGGATGGCTCATGGTTTCTCGGCCTGTTCGTCGAAACGGGCCGCGTGAAAGACGTGGAAAGCCACGAAATGAAAACGGGCCTGCGCCGCGTGGCCGAAAAGTTTCCGCACGTGGAATTCCGCCTGACTGCGAACCAAAACGTCATTCTGGCAAACGTTCCCGAAGGGGACAAAGCCGCGATCACCGCGTTGCTCGCTGATCATGGCGTGCAAACGGAGAATCAAGCCAGTGTGCTGCACGCGGCCTCAATCGCGTGCCCGGCTTTGCCGACTTGTGGCCTCGCGCTGGGTGAAGCGGAACGATTTCTTCCCGGATTGTTGGATCGCATCGAAGTG
This sequence comes from uncultured Bifidobacteriaceae bacterium, assembly GCA_964456685.1. GTDB lineage: Bacteria > Verrucomicrobiota > Verrucomicrobiia > Limisphaerales > JADLHS01 > CAYWCK01. The sequence continues at coordinate 4,671 of CAYWCK010000303.1, forward strand.
CTTTGCACCGATGTCGGCCTCCACGGAGAGGAGATTATCGTCCGCATGACTGGTTGCCCGAACGGCTGCGCGCGGCCGTACATGGCGGAGATCGCCTTCGTCGGCAAAGCGCCGGGTCGCTACCAACTCTGGCTCGGCGGCAATGCTTCTGGCACGCGCCTTAACCGCATCTGGAAAGACATGCTCAAGGATGCGGAGATCGACAACGAATTGCGCCCGTTGCTCACGCGCTTCAAAGCCGAGCGCACTGCGGGTGAACGATTCGGTGATTGGGTTGCGCGGGTGCTGTGGAAGGAGCAAGCGCCAGCGGCGAACTAATTTCCGGTCGATTCGCGCCGGATCAACCTCGCATCCTCGTCTTCACATGACGCCTGAACAAATTTCTCAAGCCAACGCCGATTTGCGCAACAAGTCCGCGCTCGAAATCGTCCGCTGGGCCATCGCGCAAGCGAAGGGACGCGCGATCGTCTCGACGAATTATCGGCCCTACGAAGCGGTCATCCTCCACCTCGCCACGCAGGTGCAGCCGGACATTCCGGTGTTGTGGGCCGATCACGGCTACAATCGCCCGGCGACCTACCAGCACGCCGAGGCGCTGAAAAAACAGCTCAAACTCAACGTGAAGGCGTTCGTGCCCAAAGTCACCGCGGCTCATTACGACGCGGCGTTCGGCGGCGCGCCCGAACCGACGCCCGAGAACGAAGAGCGCATCAAGCAGTTCAGCACCGTGATGAAACTCGAGCCGTTTCTGCGCGGCATGAAGGAACTCGCACCGACGATCTGGCTTACCGCGCTGCGCAAAGTGCAGAATCCAAATCGCGCGAACCTCGACATCGTGGTTGCGGATCAGAATTTCAATACGATCAAAGTCAGCCCGGTGTTTTATTGGAGCGACGCGGACATGGAGGCGTATCTCAAACAGCACCAGCTGCCGAACGAGTGGGATTACTTCGATCCAGCGAAAGCCGATGAGAAGCGCGAGTGCGGCTTGCACGCGGCATGGGGCGGCAAGGCTGTCGCCACGGCCTGAACAGGGCAACAGGGATTAACGATGAGCAGCTATCATCTCGACCATCTTCAATATCTCGAAACCGAGGCCATTCACGTCTTGCGCGAAGTCGCGGCGGAATTCGAGCGGCCCGCCATTCTTTTTTCCGGCGGCAAGGATTCGATCTGCATTCTGCGGCTCGCGGAGAAGGCATTTCGTCCATCGGACATTCCCATGCCGTTTCTCAATGTGGAAACCGGCCACGAGTTTCCCGAGTTGATTGAATTCCGCGACCGCCGCGCGAAAGAACTTGGCGCAAAGTTGATCGTTCGCACGGTGGACAAGGCGATTGAAGACGGCACGGCGCACATCGCGCCCGGACAGGTCAGCCGCAATCAGCTTCAAATTCCCGTGCTGCTCGGTGCGATCGAGGAATTTCGTTTCGATTGCTGCATCGGCGGCGCGCGGCGTGATGAAGAGAAAGCCCGCGCGAAGGAGCGCTTCTTCAGTTTCCGCGATGCCTTCGGCCAGTGGGATCCCAAGAATCAACGCCCGGAGATTTGGAATCTTTACAACGCCCGGCTGAATCCCGGCGAGAACATGCGCGTGTTTCCGCTCTCGAACTGGACCGAGATGGACGTTTGGGAATACATCAAGCGCGAGAAGCTCGAAGTGCCGAACATTTACTTCAGTCACGAGCGCGAGTGCTTCCGCCGCGGCGGTCAGTGGTTGCCGATCCCGCCCGCGCATGCCGATGCCACCAAGCCTGATCCCTACGCCGGCGCGCGTCCGAAGCCGACCGAGAAACACGCCAAGCTCATCGTCCGCGTGCGCACCATCGCGGACATGATCAGCACCGGCATGATAGAAAGCCGTGCGGACAGCGTCGATGACATCATCGCTGAAGTGGCGGCGGCCCGCGTGACCGAGCGCGGCTCCCGCGCGGACGACAAGGTCAACGAGGCCGCCATGGAGGAT
>CAYWCK010000304.1:0-6623 GCA_964456685.1 uncultured Bifidobacteriaceae bacterium
TCCGCTCGCGCAGTTCCGGCGAACCCAGGACGGCCCCGCCGTAACAGCCGAGAGCTTTGCTGAGCGTGACGCATTGCACGAGGCGATGTCGATCCGCCGCTTCAACCTCGACGGCCCCGCCGCCATGCGCCCCGATGGTGCCACCACCATGGGCGTCATCCACAATCAGCAGGCCGTCCCGCGGAAGCAATTTCAAGTAGGCCTTCAGCGGTGCGACCGAGCCGTCGCCGGAGAACATGCCGTCCGTGAGCACCACCGGCCGGGCGCCACGGCCGCAACGAGCCAGCACCCGCGCGAGATCCGCGGGGTCGCGATGCTGGAACTTCAAGATGGGGCACTGGAAGAATTGCGCGCCATCCTGCGGGGAGACATGGGATTTTTCATCCACGAGGGCGTGGGAAAAATTGCCGGCCAGGGCCTGGGCGACGACGAGGTTGGTGAGATAGCCCGTGCTGACCACGAGCGCCGCTTCGGCGCGGTAGAAGCGGCACAGCTCTTTCTCGAGGGTGAGATAAACCGCGTGGTTGCCGGTCGTCCGCCGGGAAGCCGCCACGTTCAGCCCGTAACGCTGCATGCCGGTGCGCACGGCAGCCAGAATTTTCGGATGACTCGAAAGCCGGAAATAATCGCAACCCGAGAAAAAGGAGAGTTCACGACCACCCTGGCGCACATAGGTGCGACGAACCTGTTGCAGCGACTCTGGTTCTTTCATGCCCGCGACAGTCTGCCCGGGAGGCGCGGCGGGCGCGAGTAAACTTTCGGCCCATGGGCCCAAGGCAGGGTGGTCAGTCCGTTGACCGGCGCGGCGCGCAACGGAGTGCGCGCCCTACCTGACTTCACGCCGGCGCAGAAGGACGCCGGCTGCGAAGTGCGCGGCCTCGCAACCGCGGCGGTCAGGTAATCAGGCGAGGATTGCTTTTACCGGATTTGCCTCTTCCACGCCGGTTAACCGCATATCGAGGCCCTGGAACTTGTAGGTCAACCGCCGGTGGTCAATGCCAAGGCAATGCAGCATGGTGGCGTTGATGTCGCGGATGTGAACCGGGTCTTTGACGACGTTATAGCTGAAGTCGTCGGTTTCACCATAGACCGTGCCGCCCTTGATGCCGGCGCCGGCCATCCACATGGTGAAACAGCGCGGATGATGATCGCGGCCGTAGTTGTCGCGCGCGAGTTTACCCTGGCAATAAACCGTGCGGCCGAATTCGCCGCCCCACACGACGAGCGTTTCGTCCAGCATGCCGCGATTCTTCAGATCGGCAATGAGGCCGTAGCAGGCGTGGTCAACGTCCCGGCATTGCAACGGCAGGTCGCGCGTGAGATCGCCGTGATGATCCCATTCGCGATGGAAAAGCTCGATGCACCGCACGCCGCGTTCGGCGAGACGCCGCGCCATGATCGCGCTGTGGGAAAACGTCCCGGGCGTGGTGACTTCGGGACCGTAAAGGTCGAGAGTGGCCTTGGATTCCTTCGAGATGTCCACCAGGTCAGGCACGGAGGTTTGCATCCGAAACGCCATTTCGTACTGCGCGATGCGGGTGTTGATTTCCGGATCGCCAAGTTTGCGGTGCTCGATGGTATTGAGCCTGGCGAGGGCATCGAGCATGGTCCGGCGATCGTTGCGGTCCACGCCGGGCGGATCGTTGAGGTAAAGCACTGGATCGCCTTTCGCCCGTAACGCCACGCCGGCGTGCTTGGTAGGCAGGAAGCCGGCTTCCCAGAGCCGCTGATAAAGCGCCTGCGCGTCGCGCTTCGCCGACCAGCTGGGCGTCATCACCACAAACGCCGGCAAATCATCGCACTCGCTCCCCAGGCCGTAGCTCAACCAGGAGCCGAGGCTCGGCCGCCCGGGCACTTGATTGCCGGTCTGGATGTAAGTGACGGCGGGGTCGTGATTGATCGCCTCGGTGTGAACACTGCGAATGACCGCGATGTCGTCCGCAATCTTTGCGGTGTGCGGGAGCAATTCACTGAACCACAGGCCCGACTTGCCGTATTGCTTGAAGGAGTAGCGCGACGGCGCGATGGGAAACCGCGATTGTCCGCTGGTCATCGTGGTCAACCGCTGGCCTTGGCGGATCGAATCCGGGAGGTCGGTGTCGTAGATCTTGTCGAGGCCGGGTTTGTAATCGAGCAGATCAATCTGCGACGGCCCGCCGTTCATGAACAAGTAGATCAGCCGCTTGGCCTTCGGCGCGAAGTGTGGCAGGCCGGGCAGCGCCGGATGCGCGCGAACGGTGTTCTTCGTGGCCGCCTTGAGCAGTTCGGGAAACATCAGTCCGCCGAGGGCGATGCTTCCGAGCGCGACGCCGGACGATTTGAAAAAGTGGCGGCGGGTGAGGAGATGAAGATGGTCGCGGGCGGGGTTCATGACTCAATTCTTGTTCAGCGTTTCATCCAGATTCAGCAGCAAGCTCGCGACCATCGTGTAGGACGCCAGCTCGGCTGGATTGAGCTTCTCGTTCTTTGGTGATTCGCCGACGGTGATCAGCTTCTGCGCGGCGTCCGCTGTTTTTCCATACTTCGCCTGATACTTGGTGAGCGTGGAGCGGAGAATTTGCATTTCCGAGGAAGTGGGCGGGCGCGCGGTCAGCAGGCGGAAGCCGTAGGTTAACCGCTCCTTCTCGTTCGCGCCGTGTTCGATCATCCGCGCGCCGAGATGCCGCGCGGCTTCGACGTAGCACGGATCGTTCATCGTGACGAGCGCCTGCAACGGCGTGTCCGTGCGCTCGCGGCGCGGGCAATATTTCTCGCGGGAAGGAGCGTCGAAGGTCGTAAGGTAGGGCGGAGGGGCGGTGCGCTTCCAGAAAGTATAGAGGCTGCGGCGATACAACGCCTCGCCGTGATCCTGCTCGAACCGCGCGGTGTTGCTGGCGGTGTAACCAACGGCTTCCCAGATGCCGGGCGGTTGATATGGCTTCACGCCGCGGCCGCCCAGCTTCTCAATTAAGAGCCCGCTCACGGAAAGGGCGTTGTCGCGGATCATCTCCGCGTCGAGCCGGAAACGCGGGCCGCGGGCGTAGAGCCGGTTCGACGGATCCTTTTGCAGGACTTCCGCAGTAACGGCGGAACTTTGCCGGTACGTCGCGCTCGTCACCATCAGGCGAATCATCTGTTTCATGTCCCAGCCAACATGAATGAATTCCGTGGCGAGCCAATCGAGCAATTCGGGATGGGAAGGCCATTCCCCCTGCGCGCCAAAATCGCTGGAGGACTTCACGATGCCCGTGCCGAAGAACTGCTGCCAGAAACGGTTGATGGTGACGCGCGCGGTAAGCGGGTGTTCGGGGCGGACAAGCCAGCGGGCGAAATCGAGGCGATTGGTGGTTTCGCTTTTCGGCAGCGGGGGGAGCACCGCGGGCACGGCGCGCGACACCAGATCGCCGCGTTGGTCGTACTGCCCCCGCTTGAGGAAGTAGGCTTCGCGCGGTTTGTCCATGATGTCCTGCGAAACCATGGTGGCGGGAAACTTGTTTTCCAATTCGTCGCGCTGCTTGCGGATGTCGGCGATTTGTTTGATCAACGGATCGAATTGCGCGCGAGTCGGCTGGTAAATGTTTGCGATGTAATAGTTGCGGATCAGCTTCTTTTGTTCCTCGGTGCGGACGCGCGCACGCGCGTTGAGCGCTTCACGAACATTTCGTGGCAAGGTTTCGGCCGGTTTCGCTTCTTGCTGCCGCTCCCAGACCGCGAGCGATTCGCCGGAGCGATCTTCTTGCGGTGTCATCGTGTGGATGCCGGCCTTGTCCCAATACACCGTGCCGCCGAATTGCGTGAACGCGAAGCCGTCAATCTTCATTCCCGTGACGAGGCCGAGCTTGGCGCAATCCACTTCGAGCCGCACCCATTCGCCAGCTTTGGGTAACGGGCCGAGCAAAAGTTTCTGCGGCGAACCCTTGTCGCCCCAGGGAATAATGTCTTCGTCGCCCCAGTTGCCGCGATAATTCCAGCCGTCGGTGTGAAACTGCAACATGATCGCCTTGGGCAGGTTGGTGGGTTCGAGATAAACGTAGGCGAACAGTGTGTCCTGGCTGCCGACCATCAACGGCTGTGGCGTCGCGGAAAAAACATCTTGCGCCAGGCCTGTGTCGGTGCGCGCGAGTGCGCGCTTGCCGCTGAAGACGCGCTCACCCTCGATCCATTTCAACGGCGCACCCGCAACCTCCACCTTCGCGCCCGCCGGAAAATCATCTTCGACCCACACAAAATCCTCGCGCTCTTTACCTACGGCTTTCGCCTTCGGCTCTTTGTAGGAAACTTTGCTGGCTTCTTCGAACAGCTTTGTCTCAATCGGTGCGATAGACGCGTTCAATTCCTCCAGCTTTTTTTGCTCCGCGACCGTGGGCAGCTTCATTGTCGGCGGCGGCAACAGCGCGTTGCCGTCCATGGCCTTCTCGTTCATGTTGTTGAAGAACGCGTAGAGCGAGTAGAACTCGCGCTGGGAAATCGGATCGAACTTGTGGTCATGGCAGGTGGCGCAGCCGAGGGTCAGCCCCATGAATGCGACGCCCACGGTTTCCGTGCGGTCCACGGCGTAGCGGACGTAAAACTCTTCATCAATCGCGCCGCCTTCGCTGGTGCTCACGTTGCAACGATTGAAACCGCTGGCTACCTTTTGCTCCTGGGTCGCGTCCGGCAGGAGGTCGCCGGCGAGTTGTTCCACCGTGAACTGATCGAACGGAAGGTTGCGATTGAAAGCGCTCACCACCCAGTCCCGATACGGCCACATGGAGCGCTCGTTATCCAGGTGCAATCCGTGTGTGTCGCCATACCGCGCGACATCCAGCCAGTAACGCGCTTCGTGCTCGCCGTAGCGCGGCGATTGCAGTAAGCGGTCCACAACGCGCTCGTAAGCGCCTGGTTTATTATCCGCGAGAAACGCGTCCACCTCCGCAGGCGTTGGCGGGAGACCCGTCAGGTCGAAGGTCACCCGGCGAATCAGCGTCGCGCGATCCGCCTCGCGTGATGGCTTGAGCTTTTCCTTTTCGAGGCGCGCCAGGATGAATCGGTCAATCGGGTTGGCGGGCCAGGATTTATTTTTGACCGCGGGCAATTCCGGAGGTTCGGGTTTGATGAAAGACCAATGCGCCTTCCATTCCGCTCCCTCGGCGATCCAGCGGGTGAGCAACGCGATCTGCTCGGGCGTGAGCTTCTTGCCCGAGTTTGCAGGAGGCATGCGGTCGTCCTCGTCCTTCGTGTGCAGGCGTTCGACGAGGGTGCTTTTCTCGGGATGACCGGGCACGATGGCGAAGGCGTCGGATTTGAGTTTGCCCAACGCGCCTTCGCGCAAATCGAGGCGCAAACCGGCTTTGCGCTTGTTGGAATCCGGACCGTGACAAGCGTAGCAGTTGTCCGAGAGGATCGGCCGGATGTCGCGGTTAAAATCAACCTTGCTGGCGGTCGCGGCCGAGGCCGGCGACAGGGAAACACCAACCGCGACAACGAGGGGTAACAGCGGCAACGGCCACCGTCTCAAAGAGAACTGATCCGACTGGCTGGTCATGCGTCTAAATGTGTCATGGCGACAAGGGACGTTCATTAGTCTAAAACCGGGGGACACATATTCAACCGAATTCTCGGACCGAGAATTCTCGGGGTCAACCAACGCCGAGCGTTCTCATTTCAGCTGCAGCTTACGCGTGCATCGTCGGGGGGCAGCCTGGAGTTGGAGCTTGATGGCGAGCGGGGACTTGTTTGACCTGAGCCAGTCTCGTAGGCTCGGGGCATGAGATCGGTTGCCGGCTCCACCAAACACCCCCGTTACCTCGTCGGCCTGATGTCCGGCACTTCCGCCGACGGCATTGACGCGGTGGTGGCCCGGATTGCTGGCAGCGGTCGTAGTTTGCGGGCAAAGGTGGTGGCGCATCAGCACCAAAGTTTTCCGCCGGCATTTCGCGCGCAAGTGCTCGACGCCTGTCTGCACGGCAGTGTGACGGAAATATGTGAATTGAACTTCGAACTCGGCGAACGCTTCGCCACGGCGGCGCTGGGCGTCATTCGCAAAGCGGGCCTTAAACCAGCCCGGATCACCGCCATCGGTTCGCACGGCCAAACCGTCCATCACCTGCCGAACGCCAAGCATCCTTCGACGCTGCAAATCGGCGAGCCGTCCGTGATTGCGGAACGGACCGGCATTACCACCGTTGCGGACTTTCGGGTGCGGGACATGGCGGCGGGCGGTCAGGGCGCGCCGCTCGTTTCCTACACGGATTGGGCTTTGTTCACGCATGAAACGAGGCCGCGCATCATCCAAAACATCGGCGGCATCGCGAACCTCACATTCCTCCCGCCGTCGGCGAAATTGAACGACGTGCGCGCTTTTGACACCGGCCCCGGCAACATGGTGATGGACGCGCTGGTGACGCAGCTCAGCGGCGGCAAGCTGACCTACGACCGCGATGGCAAATGGGCCGCGCGCGGTCGGGTTTCCGGGACGCTGCTGGCGCGCTGTCTGCAGCATCCGTATCTCAAACGAACGCCACCCAAAACGACGGGCCGCGAGGAATTCGGCGAGCCATTCCTGAAGGATTTTCTCGCCGCCGGCCGCAAGCTGAAATTGCGGGATGCCGATTTGCTGGCGACCGCCACGGCGTTCACGGCGGTGAGTATTGCGGAGGCGTATC
>CAYWCK010000305.1:0-6547 GCA_964456685.1 uncultured Bifidobacteriaceae bacterium
CGAACACCTTTCGGGTGGAACATGAGTTTCGCGACTGGCTTTATGCCTCCGCCGGCCATCTCTACAGCCATTTGAGCGCGGATGCGGATTTCAATCTCGAAATTCTCAATCCCACCGGAGCGCCTTTGCAATTCCCGGTCCAAGAGATCGCTTCCTACAGCCAGCAAATCCTCCTCGAGCGCGAGTCCCAGGTGGCCAACGCAAATCTGTTGCTCGGACCGTGGCGCGGGCACACGCTGACAATCGGCGCGCAGGCGGAATGGACGCAGCAACATGGCGCGGCGCAGGGATTTTACGACACGATCTTCACGCCGGACTTTTCCTTTCTCAACCTGCACGACCACGTGGATTTTCTTTCACAGTTGGACCGGACCACGGTGGATGAAAGCATTGCGTGGCGTTTCACCAGCCTGCCATTTACAACCCTGTTCACCGAAACACGCTGGCAGCAGGAATGCCTTGGTCATCATGAGGCGGCCGAGTTCGAACACGTCTTCGATCGCGAAACGGACGCCCTCAGCGATTCCTATGACACGCGAGTGGGCTTTGACTCCTCGCCCCAGAACTGGCTGAAACTCGGCGCGCATTATCGCCATTTCCACAAGTCCACCACGCTCGACGACGGATTTGCGGATGACGAACCGGGCGACGTCGCCGGTTATCCCACGTTCATAAGTGCCCTCGCGCGCACCACCCACGAAGTAGAATCTCGCCTGACGCTACGCCCCGTGCGCTGGCTGACGACCACACTCACGCACCGGCTGGTGGCGACCGATTACGAAACCACCACCGAGCCCTATTCGCAGGATGCCGTGCACGACATCTCACCCGGCGGCCACTTGCGAGCCGGCAATTACGATGCGCAGGTGTTTAGTTTCAACACCACGCTTACCCCGTGGCGGCGGTTGTATTGGTTCACGACCGCGTCGTATCAGGACGTGCGCAGCCGCGCGCGACACGATAATTCCCAAGCCGTCGTGCCGTATTCCGGAAATATCTGGAGCGTGATGACGCATGGTCGTTACGTGCTTAACGAGAAGACGGACCTGACCGCCGGCTACAGTTTTTCCGCCGCTGATTTTCAACAGGACAATGCTATCGGGCTGCCGCTCGGCATGGTGTACGACCTGCACGGATTGCAGGCCGGCTTCGTCTCGCGTCGCAACAAGAACGTGACGTTGAAACTACAGTACGGTTTTTACCAGTACTCCGAACCGAGCTCCGGCCACTTCAATGATTATACGGCCCACGCCGTGATGGCATCCACCACCTGGCGGCTGCCCTGAAAAAATTTATGCGACACACAGTTATCCTCCTGACCCTCATCTTCACGAGCCAGTTGGTTGCCTTGCGCGCGGCGACCTTTCAGGTTCAGATGCGGGATTTTTATTTCACTCCCACCAACATCAACATCGCGGTTGGCGACACCATCCGCTGGACGAACACGACCGCTTCCACCATCCATGACAGTTCCTCCACCAATGCCGCGTTCCCCTGGGCGAGTGGCGACGTTACGGCCCATAGCACGTATTCACTGACGTTCACCCAAGCCGGCGATTTCTTCTACGTCTGTAACCGCCATTTCTTCGCGGTCGTCAGTCCACACCGCGAACAAACCGGCCACGTCATCGTCGCCTCCGCAATTCTGCCGCCTTCGGTCAGCCTCACGAATCCCGTTAACAACCAGCGCTTCCGCGCGCCCGCCAGTTTCTCGCTGCAAGCCAGCGCCAGCAGTTCCGGCGGCAGCGTGACGAATGTTCAGTTCTGGGCCGGCGCCACCCCGCTGGGGAACGACGCGCTCGCTCCCTTCAGTTTGCCGGTTAACAACCTGGCCGCAGGTAACTACAGCTTCACGGCCGTCGCCCAAGATAACGGTGGTCTCTCGGCCACCTCGGCGGCGGTGAACATTTTGATCCTCACCAACGCCACGATCACCAACCCACAGCGGTTGCCGGGCGGGGAATTCAAATTCACTATCCAAGGAATCACCGGCCAAACCTACGCGAGCGAATTTTCGTCCAACCTGATCAACTGGTCCGCTCTGGCCACGAATGTTGCGCCAGCGAACAGCTTTAATGTCACGGACAGAACCTCCACCAACGTCCTGATGCGCTATTACCGGGCGCGGCAGGACTTGTAGGCTGCATGGTTAGCACGGCGCGCGCCCGAGCCGCTCGCGCGCACTCCCTGGCCAAGAGCGACTGTTAACTGTCGTCACCTCATGGAGCAACTCCGGGGGCACATCGCAGTGGGTGGCTGAGCCAGCGATTCTCCCTCACCCCTGCCCTCGCCCGCTTGGGCGAGGGAGAATACGCAGCGGTCCTACCCCAATGTGAATCTCGTGGGTGACTGAGCGACGCTCGGAATTGATGTGTCGGGCGCGTAGGACTTCCCTCTCCCAGCGGGAGAGGGATCAAGGGTGAGGGAGAACCGTCGGCCCGCGAAATAAGTCTGTTTCGTCCGGAATCTCAAGGCCTGACCAACACTTTAACCCGGCCCCGCCCGGCCGCCCACTTGCCACGCTCCAACTCCCATCCTATCCTGCGCGCGATGAAATACCGTCGCTTTGGCCGCACGGAACTCCAGATGCCTGTCATCTCCTGCGGCGGCATGCGTTACCAGCACAAATGGCAGGATGTTGATCCGAAAGAAATCCCCCCTGCAGGTCAGGCCAATCTGGAGGCCACCATCCATCGTGCGCTTGAACTCGGCATCAACCACATCGAAACGGCGCGCGGTTATGGTTCCTCCGAAATGCAGCTTGGCAACGTATTGCCCAAACTGCCGCGTGACAAAATCATCGTCCAGACCAAGGTCGCTCCGAAGTTTTTCGCCCGCAGCTTCGTGCAGACGTTCGAGACTTCGATGAAATATCTGAAGCTCGACCACGTGGACCTGCTGGCTTTGCACGGCATCAACAACCGGAAATTGCTGCACTGGGCTCTGCGGAAAGGTGGCTGTCTCGACGCCGCCCGCAAACTCCAGCGCGAAGGCCGCTGCCGTTTCGTCGGCTTTTCCACGCATGCGACCACCGACCTCATCAACGAGGCGATCACCCAGGGCGATTTCGATTACGTCAATCTGCACTGGTATTTTGTGAACGACCTCAACTGGTCGAGCATCGAAGCCGCCACGCAGCGCGACATGGGCGTGTTCATCATCAGCCCGAATGACAAGGGCGGAAAACTTTACGAACCGCCCGCGAAACTCGTCGAACTTTGCGCGCCGCTCACGCCAATGGAATTCAACGCCCTCTACTGCCTCGCCCGCCCGCAGGTGCACACGCTCAGCTGCGGGGCGGCCCGGCCCGGGGATTTCGACATCCACGTCCGCGCGCTGAAGCATTACGACCGCATTGCCGAGACGATTGCGCCGATTGAAAAGCGCTTGCGGGCCGAGATGCAAAAGCAGCTGGGCGCGGACTGGTGCGCGCGATGGTTCGAGGGCGTGCCCGAATACGTGGACGTGCCGGGCGAGGTCAACGTGAAGGAAATTCTTCGGTTGTGGACGTATGCGAAATCGCTCGACCTCGTCGCGTGGGGCAAGATGCGTTACAACCTGCTCGGCCAGGCGGACCACTGGTTTCCCGGTGAGAACGCGGGCAAATTGAAGCTGCCGAAACTCGACGCCGTGCTAAAACGAAGCCCATTCGCCGCCCGCATCCCGCAGATTTTGGCGGAAGCCCACCAGATGCTCTACGACAAGCCGGCCAAGCGACTTAGCGCAAGCTGACGCGGGCAAAAATAAAAAGCGGCCGACGTTTCTAGAAAGCCGGCCGCTCTTGGGTAACCCGTCAGCTATTTCTTCTCAACCTTCTTCTCGGCGGGCTTGGTGGCTTCCGCCGGGGCATCGGAATTCAACTGTTCCAGAACGCTGGCGGTGATGTCATTGTCGTCCGAGGCGTAAACGACCGTCGCCTTGTTCTCCAGCCCGCGCGCCGCGGTGTCGAACACCAGCGTGTAACCCGCGGCCTTGGCGCGGGCCGTCACCGTGGCCTTGATCTTTTCGTCAATGCGTTCCGCCATCCGTTGGGCCTGCTCGTTCAGTGTGGCCGAGGCGTTGCGATCAAACTCCCGGGCGCGCTCCTTCAGGTCGGTGATGGATTTCAGCTTGGCTTCCGCGCTGGTTTTGCGCTTGTCCTTTTCGCCACCGGACACGGCTGGATCGTTGGCTTCTTCCACCAGCTTCTTGTACTCTTCCTCTGCTTTCTTTATGTCGTCGCCCAATCCCTTCAGTTCCTTGAGCAAGTCTTCACGGCGATCCTTCAAGGCAGCGCTCGCCTCCTTGGTCTTCCAATAACCGCTCATGAGTTTCTTGCCGTCCACGGTGGCGATGCGGGTTTGCGCCGACGCCGTAAGCGCGCAAAAGCCCGCCAAGCCCACTATCAAAATCATCCGACCGATCAATTTATTCATGTGTTCAGGAAACCAGATTTAAGCTGCCGCGCCAACTGCATTCTCAGGGCCGGCGGGAAATGAGACAGGTCAGAGCGGGTTTCGTTCAGCAAACGGGAAACCGCCTTCAGCGCAGGCGCAAACGGAAGAAGGATCGGCCCGCGCCCTCATCAAAACCCACGGGCACGCTGGCGCGATATTCGCCATTGATGAGCACCCCCCCGGAGAGGTCTTCCCAGAAACTCGTTCCGCCCAGGTTGGTGGTGGACTGGATGATCACATCCGACCAGTAGGAAGGCCACGTCAGCACCGCCTCGGCGTTGACGTTGGTCGTGGAATGAATGGTCAGCACCGGCTGGCGCTCAAGCTTCACCAGAAAGGCATCATTGGTCCCGCCCCGGCTGGCTTGGAAAGGCGCGTAGCCGGGTGTGCCCGTGGTACTCATGAAGTTGGTCGAAAGCGTTTCGCCCACGATGTAGGAATTACCGGACGAATCGAGCGCAATACTGTAGCCGAAGTCAAAACTTGATCCCCCCAACAGGGCGGAATGCAACAGCTGATCACCGGTGCTACTCACCTCGGCCACAAAGGCGTCCGCGCTGCCGGAATTGGTCCCCCGCAGCGCGCCGTAAACGTAGTTGGTCGGAAAATTCTTGGAGGCAGTCCAACCGGTGACGTGTGCGTGGCCAAGGGCATCCACCGCCAAATCCCAGGCTTCGTCGTCAGCCGAGCCACCCAGCACCGTGAGGTAACCATTGGTGCCGAACTTGGCCACATAGCCATCCGAGCCGCCGAAGAAGGCCGTACCCTTCGTGCCGGCATAAAGCGTGGTCGGCGCGGCGGGATCAATCGCCACGGCCAGAACATAAGGGGCGGCCAGACCGCCGCTGGTCACATTCGCCCATTCGGCACCGCCGTTGAGACTCTTGAACAGGCCGTTGGTCGTACCGGCGTAAATTGTCTCCGGCGTTGCCGGATCCATGGCCAGGCAGAGGACGTTGCTGGTGGTCAGACCCGTGTTCAGGCGCGTCCAATTCGTGCCGCCGTTGAGGCTGCGGAAGACGCCGCCCGCCGTCCCGGCGTAAAGCGTGAGGGGCGCGTTGGATTGGATGAGCAGCGCGTTCACGGTCAGGTTCGAAAGGCCGGTGTTGAAGGCCGACCAATTCGTGCCGCCGTTGAGACTGCGGAAGACGCCACCCAAGGTACCAGCATAAATCGGCGCCGCCGGATGCAGGGCGAGCGCGCGGACATTGACGTTTGCCAGACCAACGCCGAGGCTGGCCCAGTTCGTTCCGCTGTCCGTGCTGCGATAAATACCTGTATCCGTCCCGGCGTAAATTGTGGTGCTGGTCGCGGGCGCCACGGCCAGCACGCGCACGGTTTGATTCGTCAGGCCATCAAGACCAAAGAAGTTTGTGCCGCCGTTGACGCTCTTACCGACGCCCTCGGCGGAACTGCCCGCATAAATAACCGCAGGCGAGTCCGGCGTGAAAATGACCGAGAGCACCGTGCCCACTTCGCCGATCGAAGCGTAGCCGTTGACGTTCGGACGCAGTAAAATCCCACCATCCCAGTGCGCGCCACCATCCCAGCTCTGAAGCAAACCATGCCACGTCGCCGCAAACAGGTGCGCGGAATTATTTGGGTCCACCGCAAGGGCGGTTGCAGCGATGCTGTGAAAGCCGCTGTTGATGCCCTGCCAGTTCGCGGCCGCGTCGTCGCTCCGGAAAATTCCGCCGGGATTCAACAGACTGGGCGTGACTGGCAGGCCCGAATCACCGGCGCTCGAACCGACGATGTAGTCGTTACCCTCCGCGTCCAAAGCGATCCGATAAGCGAAATTGTCTCCGCGGCCACCCATCAATCTCGAATCGGCCACGTAAGCGACGTTCGTGGCCATGGCAACGTGCGCAACAAATACATCGGCGCCGCCAGCCAGCCCATTGGCGGCGGGGAAATTGGTGGATCGGGTGTAGCCCGTCACGTGGGCAACGCCAGCCGGATCAACGACGATTCCGCTGCCCGCATCAATGTTGGTGCCGCCCAAAAACATCGAGTAAACGAGGCTTGAACCACTAGGGCTGATTTTCGCCACGAAACCATCGCCGCCGCCGCCGTAAGCCAGAGACCGCAGCAACTCGTTGGTCACCGTA
>CAYWCK010000306.1:0-6530 GCA_964456685.1 uncultured Bifidobacteriaceae bacterium
GACACAATTGTGCCGGCGCCTGCACGCGGGTTCGTGCGCGTGGTCCGGAACGCGATCGATCTTTCGCCACGATGGACAAGCGCGCGCGGTTTGTTCAACCTAGGACAATCTTTATGAAAATGCGTACCCTCACGCGCCTCTCCCGCAGGATGCTATTGTCACGTGTTTCGCTTCCCCGCGCACTTCGCCAGCTTGAGTTGGCCGCTCGCATGCGCCGCCTGACCATTTTGCCCGCGCTGGCGGGCTTTGCGTTGCCCGCGCTGGGCGCCCTGCCACCCTACCTGCACGCTCCATCCGTGGAAACCTATGCCCACCACGATCCCAACGGGCTGACGATTTTGTCGAACGGTCGTTATCTCAAGCCGGTGGGGCGGCACATTCCTTTGGTCGAGCAACCCTACGGCCTCGCCATGAGCCCGGACGGAGCGACCTTGTTCATCGCGAGCGACGGCGCGGGGCAATTCGTCACCGATTGGCGCGGCGAGAAGCCGGTGGTCTCGCCGATTGTTCCGCCCACTCAGCCAACCCGGCCGGGCAAACGCCCGAAACCAACCAACGCCGGCGGCGCGGATTTTTCACCGGATGGAAAATCACTGTATTGGAGCAGCGGCGAGACGGGGGCGATTTATTTTTTCGATGTGACCAAGCGCGAGAAGGTCGCCGAGGTTTCACTCAACTGTCCGTATGGCGGGCGTGATTACGAAGATAGTTACGCGGTGGACGTAAAGGTGAGTCGCGACGGTCACTATCTTTATGCCGCCGACGTGGCGAATTTCCGCGTGGTCGTGGTGGACGTAGCCAAGCGCGCGGTGGTCGGTTCGGTGCGGGTGGGGCGCTATCCCTACGCGCTGGCCGTGGCGGGGGACAAAGTTTACGCCGCGAACATCGGCCTGTTCGAATACACCGCCATTGGCAAACCCAACGACGATCGCTTTGATCGTCGCGGGCTGACGTTCCCGCCGTACGGCTATCCCAGCAAGGAGGCGCGGGATGGCGTGGAGTTTGAAGGACGAAAAATTCCCGGGCTTGGCGACCCCAACGTGCCCGAGTCCTTCTCGGTTTGGGGCGTGGACGTGGCGAACCCCACCGCGCCCAAAGTCATCAGCCGTGTGAAAACCGGATTGCTGGTCGGCGCTCCGTCTGACAACGGCAAGACCGTCGGCGGCAGCGCGCCGAATTCTCTGGCGACGCGCGGGGATGATCTTTTCGTTTCCAATGGAAACAACGACATCATCGAGCGCATCGCGCTCGGCCGGAGTCAGATTGTCGCCAAGCAGCGCCTGAGTCCGTCGCCCTTGGTGGATCACTTGCGGGGCGTGAGCCCGGCGGGCATGGCCGTTTCGCCGGACGGGAAGCGGCTGTACGTCGCGGAAATGGGCATCAACGCCATCGCGGTGCTGGACACCGCTTCGCTCGCGTTGCTCGGGCAGATTCCCACGGCGTGGTACCCGTATCGCGTGGCGCTCTCGCCCGACGGGCGCAAACTTGCGTGCATCAACTTCCGCGGCTTCGGCAACGGCCCCAACGCGGGCAAGGAGATTCCCAAGAGTGAATTCCTCGGGATGCGCGGCGTGCTGAGCGTCCTCGATGTGCCAACGGACGGCGAACTGAAGAAGATGACGGTCGATGTGCTGGCATTCAACGGCATCGTGGATGCCAGCGCCGATCGCGAGAAGATGGCTTCCCCGGTCATTCCCACCGTGCCCGGCAAAGTTTCCAAGGAGATCAAATACGTGGTCTTCATCACCAAGGAGAACCACACGTACGACACGATCTTCGACCGCATTCCGGGCGCGAAACATGACCCGAGTCTGCTGCGCTGGGGCTTGCACCAGACGCTCCGTCAGGAAGGCCAGCCCACCCTCGAAGACGTCGGTGTGATGGTCAACCACAACGCCCTCGCGCGGCAGTTCACCGTCAGCGACAATTTTTACATGGAGCCGGAGGCCTCGGGCGTCGGCCACCGTTGGTTGGTAGGCGTGCAGCCGAACAATTTGATGCAGATGACGTACTCGGTGGGATGGTCTTTCAAGAAGGACAGCACCGCACCCGGCCGGCGTTATGCGATGGGCTCAAACGGTTCGTTGATCCCGGAGGACTATCCGGAAGCCGGTTCGATGTGGGAACATCTGACGCGCCGTGACATTCGTTTCCGCAACTACGGTGAAGGCTTCGAATTGCCCGGCGTGATCGAGGATAACGACGAGCATCCCACCGGCGCCCGCGAGGTGGTGAACATCCCGATGCCCAAGGCGCTTTATGACAACACGTGCCGCGAATTTCCGATTTTCAACACGAACATTCCCGACCAGTACCGCGCCCACTGGTTCATGAAGGACGTGGAGCGTTTGTTCCTGCGAACCCGCAAGCCGTTTCCGCAGTTCGTCAACATCGCCATTTGCAACGATCACGGTGCGGGGCTGAAGCCTGACCGCGGTTATCCCTATCAAGCTTCGTGGATGGCCGACAACGATCTGGCTTTGGGGCGCATTGTGGAATTCCTGAGCCACACGCCCTACTGGAAGAACATGGCGATCTTTGTGACGCAGGACGACTCCGGTGGTGAGCCCGATCACGTCGATGCGCAACGCAGCGTGCTGCTCGTTATCAGTCCGTGGGCGAAGCGCGCCAATGTCTCCCATCGCCACACGACCATCGTCAGCATGCACCGCACGATGTATCAGATTTTCGGCCTCCCGGCGTTGAACATGTTCGATGGGCTGGCCAACGACTTTTCCGATTGCTTCACCACGACGCCGGACTATCGCCCGTACACTTGCGTGCCGGTAGACAAGCGCATTTTCGATCCGGAAAAGGCGGTGGACCCGAAAGACCCGGATTACGGCAAGGCGCGGAAGTTGCCGTCGTTTCCGATGGATGACCCGGATGAAATGGATGACGTCCTGCGTCGCGCGGAAAAAGAGGTCAAGCCGAAGTAAACGCTTCGGCGGCTCCGCCAACCTTTGCGGGGGATTTTGGCTGCTCGTCCGGCCGCTGATTAGGGCGCTGTGCTACTTGCCGGAAGCGGCCATGCGCAGCGAGATTTCCGCAACGCGCTTGCCCACACCGCGGATGGTCGCGAGACTGCCATCGTCCTTCGACAAGTCGTCGCCCTGCGATTGAATCGTGCCGCCCCAGTGATTGCCGGGTTTGCCATCACCCACGAGCACCATTTCCTGCGACAGCATGAAAAGGATGAGTTGTTGGAGGATCAATTCCACTCCGGTATTGCGACCCGCGCCGACGGCGATCGCGCCGCCCACTTTGTTGCGCAGGGGAAAACCGCCGGATCGAAACGCCGACATGCGCTCAAACAACGCCTTCAACGGCGAGGACACGATGCCCATGTAAACCGGCGAGGCCATCAGGATGCCGTGCACCTCGGGCGCTTGCAGCTTGGCGGCCAACGCCGGAAAATCATCCGGTCGGTCCGAACTCTTCGCCCCCACCGCGATGTAGGGATCAAGATTGAGGCCGGAAAGTTCGATGAGTTCGGTGGTAATGGCGGGACTGACCGCCTTGGCCGACTCCAGCGCCAGTTCCATGGCCTTGAAGGAGGATTTGCCCTTCCGCATGCTGCCCACGAGGCCGATGATTTTGACGGAGCCGGCCGCCGGTTCGGCGGCGCGGACCACAGTCGACAAAGCGGCCGCGGAGAGGGCGGCGGCACCCAGGAACGAACGACGATTGAAGTTTTTCATGATGGTGGAGCTTGTTGCCGCCCAAGTTTAGGCGGATTGGTTGCGTTGACCAGCCTGAAGCACGAATCTGGGCCCAGCGGATTGAGTTTTGAAATCAGTCATGCTGTCGCGTGGTCGGTTTATCCTCGGCATTCATCAACAGGGCGGCGCCATCAATTTTGCCCACCAGCGAGATGGGCACGGACGAGTGGCCGCCATCCAAGGAAATCCTGACCTCGAGCGTCTGATCTTCGAAGCTGCGCAGTTCTTGGATGAGCTGGGCAATTGTCTTACCGCGATTGGTCCAATCGGGAGCAGGTTTGGGCATGGGCGGGAGGGTGCTTAGAACTGATCTTCCTTCTCCTTGAACAACACGTTGAAGGTGGTCAGCGACCCGTAACAGCGGGTGATGTAACTTTGCATTTCAACTTTCTCCGCTTCCGAAAGTTTCTCGTGAGCGTTGATCTTCTGTTCGAGCACGCGCAGTTGGTTGCGCACCATCACGACCTTGTGGAAGAAGGTTTCCAGTTCCACTTCCTTGGTCTGCAACGTTGGATCCGCCGGATGCATGACCACCTTTCCCCCGTGCCAGCGCGTGCCGAGCTTGCCCGCAAAGTCCGCGGGCTTTTCCAACCCGAGTTTCGCGGACACGGCTTCGACCGTCTGTTGGATGAATTGATGGAGCGGCAGATTCAACCCGCTGATCGCCGCTTGTGGCTCGGCGGGTTCAAGTCCCGCGGCTACCGGCTCCACCGGACGTTTGCCGTCGGTGAACTGGATTTCAGCCGTGACTTCGGAAATGGATTTGACCGTGCCCAGACCATACTGCGGATGCCGGACACTCATGCCGATGTGGAGTGCTTCGATTTTCACACCCCGATTCTACACAAGCGGTCAAAGCTTGGCCACGTCACCTTTGCGCGCCCACACTTTCTCGAACGCCTTCACGTATTGCTCGTCCAGTTCGGGTGCGTCCTCGTAAAAGAGCGGCAGGTGGAGCGCGGTGCGATTGACCTGCTCGGTGCCAGGCAGGGAAGCGGGGATGGTAATGGGGTGATGCCACCATTTCGCTTCCGAGTACAGGTGGAATTTATGTTGTTCTGGATAACCAGTGGCAAACCCACCGAAGCGCACGCCCTCGGCTTGCAAGGCTTTCATGACCTGATTGCGGGTGAGGCCGGCTTTGCGCTCGTCGAGCAGGAGCATATTGATGGCGTAATAAACGCGTTCCATGTCCGGGCGAATCCACGGCTCGCTCAAGCCGGGGAGTTGCGTGAGGCGCTGATTCAACGCCTTCACGCGCCGGCGCACGCTGTCGTTTGCAGTGTCCAGACCTTTCAGCTGCACGCGGCCGATGGACGCCGCCAGCGGATGCATGCGCAGTTTCTGGCCGAAGCCGGTGCCGTCATATTTCCGGTACGGACTGTCCTGCGGAAAGGTCGGCGGCGCTTCGTAATGACCGTACGCCGTGGCGCGTTCGTAGTATTCGCGCGTGGCGTAAATGCCCATGCCGCCTTCGATCAACGGCATGACCTTCGAGGCTTGAAAACTGAAGATGCCCATGCTGCCGAGCGTACCGACTTTCTGGCCGCCGATGGACGCACCGTGCGCATGCGCGGCGTCTTCGCAAACGATCAGACCTTTCTCCTTGGCCCACGCGTTGATCTTGTCCATCTCGCAGGGCATGCCCCACGAGTGCATCGGGATCATCGCGCGTGTCTGCGGTGTGAGTTTCTTTTTCGCGTCGGCCAGATCGAAGCACGCGGTCTTCGGATCGAGATCGATGAAGATCGGCACGAACTGAAAGAAGCGCATCGGCGCGATCGTCGCGAAGAAGGTGTACGACGGCACCATGATCTCGCTGCCGGGCGGCAGGTCGAGGGACAGCGCGAAGAACATCGAGGTCAACGCGCTCGTGCCGTTCATGTGCGATTTGACGAACGGCGTCTTCAAGTACGTCTGCCATTCCTTTTCGAACGCGGGCAATTCCCCGTAGAACGTGTTGCCGTCAATCGTGGCGCAAACCGCCTGTTTCTCCGCGTCGCCGTAGCGGGGCCAGCGCGTCAGCGCCGTGTGTTGTTTGTCCGGAAAGGTTACCGTTTTCGCGCCGCCGTTCAGCGCGAGGGTTTCCTTCGTTGCCGCCGCAAACAGGGGCGCGGCCGTGGCAACGCTGGCCACGGCGACACCGCTGGTCTTCAGAAACTGCCGGCGGGTGCAGTTGGATTCGTTTGCAGTTTTCATAAAGCCGGTTTGGGAATCGCCACCAGGTCGGAGCGCGTCTTGCCGTTCTCGTTGATGCGCGGCAGCGTGTAAACCGTCCCATCGTGGCCCACCGTAATGGCGTTCACGTACAGCGGGCGCTGACCGTCTTCGTAGAAGACCGCGCCGTTGTCAGTGTATTTCAGCTGATCGATGTCATAGGTGATGAGGTGCAGGTTTTCGAGGCCTTTGGCCGCGCCCATGGCGATGTGCTCCTTCCCTTTCAGCCGTTTGCCGTCCACGTAAATCGGCCCGCCGGTCAGATAGTTGATCGTCTTGCCGTCCGGCCCGATGCCGAAGCCGAGGTAGCCGTAGCTGAATTGATCAAACATGCCGCAGCGCTTTGACGGTTCGGACGTGATGCGATCCAACACTTCGATGCGCGGCGCGCGCGGATCGAAACGGAAGAGGTAGCCGGAGTTGCCGTGAACGCCGTAGATCATTTTGTCCTTCGCCCGCCAGAAAGTGGAACGCCAGTTGTAGCCCATGTGGCCCGGGGAAATGGGATCGTAGAGGCCGAAGTAATCCTTCTTCATATCCTCACCTGCCACGGGCGCGACGCTGTCGGTTGCTGCGTCGTAGCGCAGGATC
>CAYWCK010000307.1:0-6522 GCA_964456685.1 uncultured Bifidobacteriaceae bacterium
AATACGAAGCAGGTGCTGCATCTAATAACTTGTATATTGACGACATCAACATCACGGCCAACAACAACATCGTAAACAACAACACGGCTTTGATCCTGAAAGCCGCAAATGCAACCACGATGACCTTCAGCGGTGTCATCAGCGGCGGCGGTGGCGTGGACGTGCAGGGGACCGGCTCCGGCAAGGTTTCGTTGAACAACGCCGAAACATATTTGGGCGAAACGAAAGTCACCTCCGGAACGCTTCAGTTGGGCGCCAGTGGCTCCATCGCCAATTCTGCGGGCGTCAACGTGGCTGGCGGCACCTTTGACGTAACGCTGGTTTCTTTCGCGCTCAATTCCGGTCAGTATCTCAAAGGCGCGGGCACGGTCAGCGGCAGTGTTACCGCCAACGGCTTGGTCGCCCCGGGCAATTCAGCTGGCACATTGACCGTCAACGGCGGTCTCAGCTTGGCTACCACTACCCAACTCGCCTACGAACTCACGGGCAACAACACCACTGTGGGCGGCGGGGTGAACGATCTCATTTCGATCAGCGGCAATTTGACGCTCGATGGCACGCTCAACGTGACCGAAACGGTGGCGGGTAATTTCCTGCTGGCCAACGGTGGCGACAAGTGGCGTTTGATCAATTACACGGGTACGCTCACGGATAACGGCCTGACCTTGGGCTCGCTGCCGGCTTTGGCGGATCCGAGTTACAGTCTGGCGCTGGACACCGGTACGGCGGGACAAATCTCGCTCGTCGTCGTGCCCGAGCCGCACACCGCCGTCTTGCTGCTCGGTGGCTTGGCGCTCCTGAGCCGGATCGCAAACCGCCGGCGCGCCTGATTCAAGGCGACAAGACTGCGCGATAATAGCGCTGCTCAAACTGCTGCGCATCCGTGAACTCCGCCACGCCGTTGGTAGCGAGCAAATTTCCCAGCAGAGACCAATTTGATAATTCCAGCGAGGCCCAGATGCCGTAGGTGACGCCCGGCTCACCAGAGACCTTTAATTTCCATCCGCCCGGCAACTGGGTGAGATCTTCAATTTTCGGGCGCTGGCTGAAGAACCTCAACACGTCCGCCATGTAAGCGCTCCGCGCAACTGCGTTTGTAATCGTTTCAAACGGAAAGCCCAGGTACACCACGCGGCCCCCGCCGGTCGCCCCGTCATACTGAATCGCCGCCGTCCCGCCGTTCCCGCCCACGTAACCCATTGCCGCCGTCGCGCCCGCGGTGGGAATGAGCGTGTCCGGGGTTTGCACCCAATAAATTCCCCGCGAACCATTGTCGAATGTGCTGTTGCCCGCCCCGGCGAAGATCGAGCCCACGCTTGGCGATAGGTTGTAACTGGTCGAATTGTTGTTGGCGTCGGCGCCCAGATCTGCATGCAGGACATTGTTAAGGAAAGCGCGATCGGCCGTCGTCGGACCGGACGCACGGTCAAGATCCCAGGCGATGTCCGAGCCGGAAACAAACAAGTGACCGCCGCGGCTTAGGAAGTTCGTGAGCGCACTTCGCTCGAGCGCTAGAAAATTATTGGTCGATGTCTGGCCCGCCGCCCAGACCACGATCTGGTAATTCGTCAGCGCCACCGTTCCGTTCGTGATGGCTGCACGCGCGCAGGAATCAAAGGGGAAACCAAAAGCGCTGATGGCTTTGCCATGCGGTATGACGTAGTCGAAAGAGTTGTTCGCGCGCGGGTGGACGCGTTCGATGGTGCCGGTGTTGCTTGGTGGATTGTAATTCTCGACTGCCGGGGTCTGTCGGAGGTTGGTGAACCGGTCGAGGCGTTCAAACGCATTCACGACCAGCACTCGTGATTGCGCCGGGTTGGAGGTGCGCCGGCAGCCGACCACTTCGGAGGGAAACGACTCACCACCCGCGTTCCCGGCGGCGATGCGAAAATAAAAATCCGTATCCGGCGGCAGGTTGGTCACCGTGCACGCGGTCACGTTCCCAACGGAGATGGGATTGCCGAAGCCGTAACCGTTGGTGGAAAGGTAAACGATATAATTGGTGGGCGTGCCACTGCCGGCCTGGGCGAGGGGCGCGGACCACGAAAGCGCAATGCCATTGTTGGTGGCGAGAGCGCGTGCATTAAACGGCGGTTCGGGCAGGAAATTCAGCGGCAGACCGTCAAACTCGTTCATGTATTTCACAACGGCGTGATACGCCGCCCGGCCCATCCAGTTGCGGGCGTTGGGGGAACGCAGGAGTTTCACGTCATTCGTGTTGTCGTGGAACGCGACTTCGATGAGGGTCGCATCAAATTCATTGCTGATGGCGCTGTTGCGAATTTCACCATAGCTACCGCCCAAGGTTATGTTCGCGCCGCGATCGGCCCAGGGCACTTCCAGTAACGCGTTCAAACCGGTGAGGTCGTTGTTCACCTCGGCGCCGGCGATTTGTGCCAATCGAAACTGGTTGGGTGTCTGGTCGCCCGCCGTGCTGTTGTAAAGTCCCACCACCCCGCGGGACACCGCTGTGTTCGTGTCGCCAGTGGTGGCGTTCGAATGGAACGTGATGAAAATCCGTTTGAACATGTTTCCGGCATCCTCGCGGTTCATCTCGCGCGCCATACGAGGCGGGCTGCCGACGTTGTCGTTTTGATCGCTCAAAGTGGGATCGTCGTAAATTGTGCTGGGCTGGCCCTGGCTCACCGAGTTTTGTACCCAGTAGCGCGAGCATTCCTCCTCCCGCGGGTAGTCCGAGACGCCGCCGCCGCGATCAATCGAACCCATTCCATTGCCGAAGCGGATCGCGTCGGCAATCACCACACTGCCGACGCTGGGTGTGGGTTGCAGGTTGCTGATCACGACCGCGCCACTCGCTGAATTCGAGCCCGCGTTGAAATGGTAAATGCCGAGGAACACCCAGCCGTTGCCAACCATGTGATGCGGCACCCGCACCGTGGATTCACCGCCAGTGTGCCGGATGCGATAGAGCTGGCTGGTGCGGTTCGTGCCATGCGTCACCCAGGTGTAAACGGGATAATACCCTTCGCGCGGCAGGGTTGGGGTGTAGGTGGCGGTGGCGGTTTCCGTGGCGGCGAGGGCGGTAAAACGATAGGGCACATCCCCAACGCTGCCGTAATATGTCGGAAAAGTGCTGTCGGACCACGCGCCGTCGTAGGACACCCCGGCGTCATCGTTGTCGAGCACGACCTCGTTCGTCTGCTGGCCAACTGGCCGCATGGGAACGACCGTCGCCCCGGCGTTGAAGCAATACAGCGCGAAGAAATTCATTTGATCCACGTTGCCGAAGTCCTCGCACATTTCGAGCAGCACCGGTCGCTGCAAAACCCAGCTGCTCCCGCTCCACGTCCAGCCATGGCCGCCGCTGGTGAAGACAATGCGTCCCGACAGCGCACCATTCGGCTGGCCCGGCGCCGGAACTATCGGCCCGGCGAAGATGGAGCTGAGAAAGCCCGTGAACGCGAGCAGCAACAAACGAGGACTCAATTTCATGCGCGCCAAAACGTGGTTGAGGCGGCGTGAACATAACAGAAGCGACCGGGGCGACAAGCGCTGCGCCGGACAATTTCACCCGACCGTGACCGGAATTTCCCTTCCGCCACGCGGCCTGAATTGCTACATAACCGGCATGGCTTCCAAGTTGACGATCGGCTTTCTCGGCACGGGCAAAATGGCAACCGCACTGGCGCGGGGTTTCATTCGCGCCGGCCTGGTCACCGCCCGGCAGGTCTGCGGCAGTGATCCCGTGCCCGCGGCCCGCATGGCGTTTGGCAAGGAAACCGGCGCGCGAATCTTTTCTGACAACCTCAAAGTGGCTGAATTTGCCAATGTGCTGATCCTCGCCACGAAACCGGATCAAACCACCGCCGTGCTACGGGAACTGCGCGATTGCTTCACGCCGCGCCATCTGCTGATCAGCATCGCTGCCGGCGTAACCACGGCAAAACTTGAAGCCGCTTTGCCGGCGAAGGCGCGCGTGATCCGCGTGATGCCGAATACGCCGGCATTGCTCGGCGAATCCGCTTCGGGCTTTGCCTTGGGCAGTGCGGCCACCAAATCCGACGGTGAACTCGCGCAGCGCTTGCTCGCGTCCGTCGGCGTGGCGTTTCCGCTCAAGGAAAGTTTGCTCGACGCGGTCACGGGCTTGAGCGGCAGCGGACCGGCTTACGTTTATCAATTCATCGAAGCGTTGAGTGATGGCGGCGTGGCGTCGGGGTTGCCGCGCGATGTCGCCACCAAGCTCGCCGCGCAGACCGTGCTCGGCGCCGCCAAAATGGTTTTGGAAACCGGGCAGCATCCTGGCGCGCTGAAGGACATGGTCACGAGCCCGGGCGGCACAACGATCGAAGGTTTGCACGAATTGGAGAAGGGCAAGTTGCGCGGGACAGTCATCAGCGCCGTGCGCGCGGCTACGGAAAAGTCCAGGAAACTGGGGCAGGGTTGACTGCAACGCGTGCGCTGGTCCAACGCGTTTCCCGTCGCGTTGAAGATCACTGCCGCCGTCGCCCGGGTTGCCCGGTCATCCGGATTTGCAGTATCGCCTGCAGTCCGCCCTGGTCGTCAATGCCAGTCCGAATCGCCTGAACATAGAACTGGCTGGGGCTACAATTTCAGCCGGAAATTCCCATTGTTTCACCGGCCAAAAGGCGGAACACTGGCCCACGCATGAACTTTCCACCTCCGACCGAAAAGCAGGCGCGTTTGATTTGGATCGCGCTCACGGGGCTTGCCTCCGCGCTCATCGTTGCGCTCGTGGTGGCCGCGATCTGGGGGTTGAGCCGCGTGGTCAATGTGCTTTCGCCGGTGCTCTGGCCCATCGCCGTCGCCGGCGTGATCGCCTATTTGCTCGATCCAGTGGTGGATTTTCTGCAGCGCCGCGGCATTCCGCGAACCCGGGGCATCACGGTCGTATTTCTGGCGGCCCTCGTGCTCCTGGTCGGATTGCTCGCCAGCTTGGTGCCGCAACTTGTGCTGGAGACCCGCGAACTCGGGCAAAAGATCCCCGCTTACACCGACCGCATCGAGAAGAACGCGGAGGAGTTCATCAATCGTCCGCCGGAATGGCTCAAGCGCTTCCTGCCGAAGCAATCCGCGCTTCCAGCCGATGCCCCGTCGGTGGTGGCAACCAATGCCGCCTCCGTCGATGCCGCCACGGTGCCGGTGACGAGCGTCGTCGTTCCTGTCGTTCCCGAGCGTCCACCGGTGCAACCTCCTGCCATTGACACGGCGACCGTGAAATCCGCAGCCGACTGGATCGCCAAGACACTTCCGGTGATTGGCAAGCGCCTGGCGCAGGCCGTCGGATACATCGGCTCCTGGTTCGGCATCGTCGCCGGGCTCGCGCTCGTGCCGATCTATGCGTTTTATTTCCTGCTGGAGAAACGCAGCATCAAGTCGAAGTGGACGGATTACCTGCCGGTTCATGAATCCAGGTTCAAAGAGGAAGTCGTGTTCGTGCTGAACTCGATCAACGAATATCTCATCACGTTTTTCCGCGGCCAGGTGTTGGTGGCAATTTGCGATGGCATTCTTTACACCGTCGGATTTTTGATCATCGGCTTGCCGTACGCGGTGCTCATCGGTGTGATGGCCACCTTCCTCACGATCATCCCATTCCTCGGCGCCATTACGACGTGTGTCACGGCGTTGGTCATTGCGCTTGTGTCGGGCGGCTGGCAAACGGCGCTGGGTGTGGGCGCGGTGTTTGCCGTCGTGCAAGGACTGGAAGGCTTCGTCATCCAGCCGAAAATCATCGGCGACCGCGTGGGCCTGCATCCAGTCACGATCATTATCGCGCTGATGGTGGGCACAACGCTGCTGGGTGGCATTCTCGGTGGCATCCTCGCCATCCCGCTCACGGCGGCGTTGCGGGTGGTGATGTTTCGGTATGTGTGGCGGAAGCGCGACGGGAAAAAGTAGACGGCTTGGACTGGTTTCGTGAAGATCCTTCGCAAAGGACGGTGCGTTTGGTTGGTTGCAGGAATTCTGCCGGCGGTGTTGGCGGCAGCCTTGCTCGCGTGGCTAAGTCTTCGCGGTGAAACCTATCAAGATCATTCCTTGGACTGGTGGTTAACCGAGGCTTCCAGCGCGCATCAATCCGGTCCGGATCTGCGCAGGTTGGAGACGGCTCAGAGAGCCGTGCGGCACTTCGGCACGAATGCTTTGCCGACGCTTCTGCGCCGCCTAAAAGCAGAGGACTCAAGGGTAAAACAGATCGCAATGCAATTACTCGGCCATCAGAGCATTATGCGAGTGCCCTTGACGTCGGCGGAGGAAAAGCACCTACAGGCTTCACTTGGTTACATTGCGCTCGGGCCGGTCGCCAGCCAACATTTACCCGAGTTGATCGTCTGCCTCACCAACGACTCCCGTTCAGAAGTAAGACTCGTGGCTGCGGGCGCTTTGGGTGGAATTGGTCCCGGCGCCAGTTTAGCGGTGCCTGCACTTCTCGGTGCGCTGAAAGATTCGGAATGGCGTGTACGGTTCAACGCTTTGTCCGCTTTGGACACTCTTCTTCCGGAGCGGGCGGCGGGGCTGACGAGGGTGGGCGAGAGCCGTGAG
>CAYWCK010000308.1:0-6522 GCA_964456685.1 uncultured Bifidobacteriaceae bacterium
GGCAGCATCAAGGATACCGCCACCACAAGCAGGCCCATGCTACTACTGCCTGCTGCCTCCGTGAAGTGAACTGCCTTCATCGATCCAAGCAACATTATAGTCAGCAAGCACAACAACACGCCGACCACGAGGATTGCAGAGATTGCCTTCGATTTCATGATGCGAATTAACCTACCGGTTGACGGGCGTAAAAATGTTCCGCCGATTTCGGTTCCTAGGGCGACACTATTGTGAGCAGTGCAAGCTGTCCAGTGTGGCGTTGCCCATGAAATGAACCCGGAGCGTCAGCCGGCGAAGACGGAAGCGCGCTGCTACAGATCAACGGGTGTTTCCATCAGGTGACGTCTCCCCCGCGCTGTTTACGTCAGTGAACACCGCACGATGAATCGGCGTGGGGTAGGGCGCATCTACGCCTTTACTGGCGGCCCAGAGAATCCGGTTGAGTTCGTCTTCGGGCGCGCGGTCGTAGTCGCGGAAATCCATCCGCGCCGATTGCTTCGCGCCGGGCGAACGCGCTGTGTTCTTGGCAAACAGATCCACTTTCGGCGGCAGCACGTTGAACGGCGTGATCACGGATTCCTTGGCAAAGCAATTGAACATGGGCGTGGCGCCGGCGTCGTATTGCGTCAACGGCGGCAAGCTCAGGATGAGTTCCATCGTGCGAATCATGCTGGCGGTTGTGTAAAGTGTGCTGTCCACCAGACCGCGTTTGCACCACGGACTGATGACAAAACCGATGGTGCGATGCGCGTCCACGTGGTCCGGGCCGTTCTGGGCGTCGTCTTCGATGACGAAGATGGCCATCTCATTCCAGAAGCGGCTGCGCGAAGCGGCGGCCACAATTTTGGCAAGGCCGATGTCATTGCTGGCGACGCAGGCTTCCGGCGTGAACGCACCGGGCGTCGTGCCACGTGTGTGATTTTCCCCCAGCGACATGATGGTGAAGCGCGGCAGCACGCCGTTGGTTTCGGCAAGGTGCAGATCGTTAATCCACGAATCCACGCGGTCCATGTCGCGTCCCGCGTCCCACCGGCCGCGATTGGCCGAAGGCACGCGCGTGGCGCCCTCGCCATAGTTTTTGAAACTCAGCCCGTGGCGCTTGCACAAATCCCAGAGGTAACCGGCCGTGGGGATTTCCATTTCCTGATTGCCCGGCAGTTTGCCGTGAGCGGAGTAGGATAGTATCCACGAGCGTTGCTTGAAATCGGTGGCGATGGCGGCGTCGCACCAGCTATGACCATCCGCGCTGACCTCGCCGTTGCAGTAGAGGTTGTCGAGCAGCACGTAATCGCGCGCGAGCTGATGCTGGTTGGGGGTGACGGCTTCGCCGTAGAGCGTGAGCTGCGGGTCGCCGTTGCCGGCGGGTTTGCCGCTGGCGTCGTGGAAATCGCCCAAGACCTGATCGTAGGTGCGGTTTTCCTTGATGATGTAGAGGACGTATTTGATGGGGCAGGGGTCGCCGACCCGCGCGGGGATGATGGAGCTTTCCGGGAGCGAAGCGCGCCGAAATTGTTCGGGCGTGAAGGGAGAATTGCGCCGCACCTGCTGCGTGTACGCCGCCATTTGTTTCGCATCCGGCCGGGCGACGAAAGCGATCGAGCCGCTCAGCGTGCGCGCGATGTGATCGAACGCGCCGGGAGTGTTGCGGCGCCGGGGGCGAGGCGTGTGCGCGGGTACGTTCGGTTTCGAGGTGAGGCCTTTGCCATTGCCGATGAGCAGCGTCTGGTTATTCGGGCTGACCGCGACGGCCGAAGGATACCAGCCGGTGGGAATGAAACCTTCCACGACGGAAACGGATTCGCCGTTGCGTCGCGCCTCCTCGAAGAGCGCATTGGAAATGTCCACGACCATGACGTTGTTGTTGTCCGCGTTCGCAACGAACAGCGTGCGTCCATCCGGGGAAATGGCGACCGCATTCGGCGTGCTGCCTTCCGGCGAACCCGGGTAGAGCGAGGTGGAAATGATTTCGCGTGTGCCTTCCGGAATCCGGCGCGTGAGGCTCGGGCCGGTTTCCGCTTTTTCCAGGCTGCGCGTTTGAATGACGTGCACGGTGTTGTCGCCGGCGCAGGCCACGAACAATCGGCCGTCGGGGGACACGGCCATTTCGTTTGGCCGCACGCCGACCGCGATATCGCGCACGCGGCGCAGTCTGGCCAGGTCCACCACGCTGACATTGCGGCTGCCCCAGTTGCTGACGTAGAGATGCGCGCGGTCCGCGCCGATCACGCAGGAATGGGGATGTTGGCCGGCGGCCACGGTGGCTTCGAGCGTGAAGGTTTTTGGTCGCAACACCCAGATCTCGTGATTGGCCTCGTTGCAGACGTAGAGTTTTCCCGTGGTCGGATGCACCGCAATGCCCGCCAGGAAAACCTCGCCGCTGCCCGGCTGCACGGATTGTTCAAGGGTCGCCTTCCCGTCGGCGTATTTGAAAATGTGAATCAATCCGGAATCGCCACCAGAGACGTAGAATTGTTTCCCATCCGGGCTGAACGCGAGTCCGTTCCACGCCTTGGCCAGCGGCAGGAATTGCGTCTGCTCGCGCGTGGCCAGATCGATTACGGTCACGCCATGGCGATTGAAGCCGCCGTGCACGGCCAGCAGGCGCTTCTTGTCCGGCGTGACGAGCAGTTTGAGTGGCAAATCCGGGGTGGGGACTTGTGCCCCCGCCGGGGTGACGCCCCAGCCGTTGAACAACAGGTTTTCATTCGGGCGCAATCCCTGGCGCTCGCGCACCGCGGGACTATCCACGTCCTCCTCTGCCCGGCGGAAGGATTCTTCGCCTGCCGTAAAACCGTTGGAAGCGACCAGCAGAAACGCACCGCAAACCAATCTTGCCACCGCGACGAAACCGAAACTCCTAAACATATCGGAGATGCTGAACAGAAACTTGCGCCCCCAGAAGTCAATTCTTTGGCATGCGCTGAATAAATATCACGCCCGAAGTTGGAGAGGTTGTCTCAAGGCCTTGGTTTGACGCGCGTCCGATGGGCCAAACAAAAAACTCTTCGCGACAAAGACGTTGCCGTCACGGACTGCGGCGGACTTCGGTGCTATTTCGATGGCGCTGCTTTGAAAAACTTCTCAACCGTCGGTGAGCCCTTCAAGTAGCCCAGCGAGGCCAGGAACTCGTCCATTTTCTGAGTGGTGGCGAGAAAATATTTGTTGCCGCCGCGGCCGTAATTAAAGAACCCGTGGGATTGGTCGTCGTAGCCGATGAGTTCACATTGGTTGCCGGCTTTTTTCATCGCCCCAGCGAATGCCTCCGCGGTCCAGAACGGCACGGTTGTATCGGCCTTGCCATGGAACACCAACGTCGGCGGTGCGCCTTTGTGGACGTGATGGGCGGGGGAGAGATTCTGCGGCTTCGTGCCGAGCCGCGGTTCAAGTTGCTCGAGCCGCGCGCTGTTGCTTTCCGGGCGGCCTTCGATGGGCGCGAGCACCAAGGCGGGGTTGAACAACACGAGCGCGTTGGGGACGGAACTGATTTTCAAATCCTCTCCCTCGCCTTCGAAACCATCGAGAACCCCCGTGCAGGCGGCAATGTGCCCGCCCGCTGAGCCTCCGCCGGCGGCGATGCGGTCGGGATCAACGCCGAGCTTTTTGGCATTGGCCCGCACCCAGCGAACCGCGGACTTGGCGTCTTCGACGCACTTCACCGCGAGCGTGCCGTGGCGATTGAAAACACGGTACTCCGCCGTGATCGCCACCATGCCTCGCGCGGCGAGGTAGCGGCATTGTTGCTCGAACTGTTTGGGCGTACCGCCCACCCAGCCGCCGCCGAAGAAGAAAACAATCGCAGGCCGGCGGTCTTCAGCCCGGTGACCTTCGGGGTTGAAGATGTACAAACTCAGTTTTACATCGCCGATGGCTTTGAAAATTTCCGGGCGTCCGCCCGCGACCTCCGTGCTTTCTTCCGCTTGCGCCTTGGCGGCTTTGCGCCGCGGATTCGGTTGAGCGGGCAAATTGATGGCGCCGAAAACCAGTGTGATAGCGAGCAGGGTGCCGATTCGCGCGTGCGGGTTGATCATGACGGGGGTAGCGATAATTGGTAGCCGTTCCAGCCGTCAAGGTTTGATTACCAGCGGTCAAGGACGCGAGATGTATGCGTTGCCCTTGATGTAGAAGCGCAGGTGACGTCGGGCCCAGTGTTTCGCGTAGTCCACGCCAACGCGTGGGCGTTTAACGATGGTGAAACGCTCCGCGCGTGGTGACGCTGCGATGAAGAAATTGTCACTGAGCAAATCGTGGGCATTCAGGCGCTTGTCGATCGCCATGGCGCGGCACAGCAAGGCAGGCCCGTTGGTGCGATCGGGCAGATCCTGGATGGGTTCGAGCGCGCGCAGCAGGACGGCCGCCCCGTGACCTTCCCGCTCCGTAACCACATTCATGCAGTAGTGCATGCCGTAGATGAAATACACGTAAGCATGACCCGGCGGGCCAAACATCACGCGGGTGCGGGGCGTGAGTCCGCGCGCCGAATGAGCCGCCAGATCATGCGGGCCCAAGTACGCTTCGACCTCCACGATCCGCCCGATGCGTTGCTGACGCGGCGTCTGATGTACGAGCCATTTTCCAAGCAGCTCGCGCGCAACCAGTGCGGTGTCGCGATCGTAGAACTTGCGCGGAAGTTTTTGCACGTGGGCAGTGTACGCGGCGCGCTGCGAAAGTTGAAGCGTCAGGTATCGTTTGCGTCAATCTCCCGCTGAATTTTCCAACTCACACTCGTGCGCGGGCCGTGGTTAGTGTCCCGGACGTGCCGAGCGGGTAAACAAAGTGCGCGAAAGGGCTGGGCGATGAGGGAATTGAACATCAGTTGCGGGAGCTGGGATCGGCGAGTGGTTCGAACTTTGATGTGGATGAGCCTGGGTTTGCTGATGACTGGATGCGTGGTCGTTCCCCGAACGGGTGCCGGATTGAGGGCAAGCGCGTGCCCCAAGGAACCGGTGGTGCTTCTGCCAATTACCGTGGACGACGTAGGCTACTGTGGCGTGCCGACCAATAAAATGGTTCGGGTGGGCAATCAGGTTCTAAATGAACTCGCGTCTTCAGGTGCTGGGCATTTGGTCCGGCCAAGCACTGCGATGAAAGCGTTGGATGGTTTGGTCATCTTGCCGGCGTTAACCACGACGAGAAATAGCAGCGCTGTAACCGATGCAGAAACCGAAGCCGCGATGCTGAGGCTGGCCGAACGCCGACTGGGCGCGAAGCAGGTGATCCGGACGCGGCTTTATTATTCAGAAGACACGCCGCAGGTATCTGCCAGCGAGGGCGGGGTGGCTACGACGTGGGGCGGGGAAGTGCGGGCGAAGCTTGAGTTGTGGGAACTTGCCGAGCCGCGATTGGTGCGGACCGCGAACGGCTATCACGGTCATACGAAGGTCACGGGAGTGGTCTTAATGTTTCCGTTCTATGCGGGCAACACCTTCGGGCGAGCCGTGGAAGGTGCGATCCGTGAAGGCTTGAATCAGTTGCTGGCCGAGCAGTGATCGGCGCCCGGCCGGCTACTCGTTGAGCGTTCGCAACGTTTCGGTGTGCTTCTTTTCACCTCGCAAGAACTCAAGCTCCAGGCCCTTTTTCAAGTTGGCTTCCTGCAACGCCTCCCGGAATTGCGCCGGGCTCAGCGTGGGCTGCTGATTTACCGAAGTGATGATGTCGCCAACCTTGAGTTTGATTTTTGCCGCCGGGCTGCCTGCGAAGACGGCGGAAACGACGACGCCTTCTTTGAGCTCGATGCCATATTTCTTGGCACTTTCGGCCGTGAGCGGTTCGACGTTCAGGCCGAGGTAACTTGAGATTAATTCGGAGGATTTGCGGTGGGCAACCTCGATCGGCTTGGGCTCGACGAACTCACCCGGAGACACACTGACACGGAGGGTCTTCTCCTTGCGGACAACTTCCAGCGCGACCGGTTTGCCAATTTTTTTGCCGCGCACCTGGTTGCGCAATTCCTGAACCGTCGCCACGCGTTTGCCATCCACTTTGGTGATCACGTCGCCTACGCGCAGGTCGGATTTGGCGGACGGTCCGTCGCGTACAATCGCCGTGACGAGCACACCGTCCTCGATGCCGGGAAACTGTTCCTGCAATTCCGTTGATTCGCGTACGCCGCGGATGCCGACTCCGAGCCAGGCCCGGGTGAATTTGCCGCTCGTAATCAGTGCTTCGGAGACTTCCCGCGCCAGATCGCTCGGGATGGCAAAGCCAATCCCGGTGCGCAGGCCGCGGATCAACGTGTTGATGCCGATGATTTCGCCGTCAATGTTCACCAGCGGCCCGCCGCTGTTGCCGGGATTGATGTTGGCGTCGGTCTGGATGAAATCCTGGTCCTGCATGGTGCTGCTGAAGGAGGCGGGGATGATATTCGAACGACCCTTGGCGCTGACGTGGCCAAACGTGACCGAATACTCCAGGCTGAATGGCGCGCCGATGGCGATGGCAAATTCCCCGACGCGGGTTTTGCTCGAGCTGGCGAATCTTGCCACGGGCAGGCTCGCGGCTTCGATCTTGATCACGGCGACGTCA
>CAYWCK010000309.1:0-6505 GCA_964456685.1 uncultured Bifidobacteriaceae bacterium
CTCGCGCCCTTGCTCGGCCCGCTGCAACTTGCCACTCCGGCGCTGCTCGGGGGCGCGACGATCGTCCTCAAACCAAGCCCACAAGCGCCTTCTGCCGCCTTTGCCCTGGCCGAACTGACGGCGCGCGCCGGTTTTCCGGGTGGCGTGGTCAATCTCCTGCACGGCGACCTCGCGGCCGTCGAAGGGCTCTGTTCCGCCCCGGCGGTGAGCATGGTGCGCTTTGCCGGCGATCGGGAGCTCGGCACCCGGGTGGCGGCGATCGCCACCCGCCACGGCAAACCTTTCCTGGACTGAGAGATGCACCATATCGTCTATCTCGAACGAGACTCGGTCGTTGCCGAAGTGCGCCGGCCGGATTTCCCCCATCACTGCCGAACTTGATCAGGATGTTACCAGGCATGATGAAGTCCCAAAGTTCGTGCTCATAAAAGTAGCATTTGCCCAGCACGGCGGGGTTATTGAAATCGGGCGCGCTGCAAGTGGTGCTGGCAGGCTCGGGTTTGGCTCGGGGTGTGGTAGCAGTGCTGGTGCAGCGGCCGGGTTGATCCATCTCGACCGCCTGCAATGCTTTTCTCACTTCGGCAACAACATTGGACGGATACAGGTCCGCCGCGGCCTGCTGCAAATCCAAGAACGCTTCTGCAAAATTTGCCGATGCCGAATAATAACCGTTTGCCCGATACCAGATCGCACCCACCGCCTCGAGCCCGATGGGATTGATCGTGCAGTTGTTGAAATAACCACCGTGAGTCAGAAGATAAGCGGCATAGGAAATCGGGTAAGAATTTGCATGCACCCCGCCGTTGTCCACGGCTGTGCTCCCACAATAATAGTCCCGACCATAGAGATTTTTCGGATCGCCGTACATTCCATAAATACTCGCGTCCATCCAAGGATCGCTCATCACGACTTGAAAACCACGCATGTACTCATTACTCCCGTGCGAATAATTCGTAAATTGAATCATCCAATTGTTGCTCCCGACGATGTAATTCACGAAATACTCCGATAAAATATTCGCGGTGCTTTCCATAAGCGCACCGCTTTGGGATTGATAGGTTCTCCCCGATGGCGGATGAGTAAAATAGTCCAACGCGTGGGCGTACTCATGGCCAAAGGATCCAAGATCATACCACTCATGAGTGGTTTCAATCCGCGTATTCGAGGTCGCAGTGGGTGGCAGATACTGGGAGCCACCCAACACCGGGGCGAAGTACGCCGCCCCGTAGTTCACGTAAACTGTGAGTCCGCCATTGCCAACGCTCATGCCACCCAAGCCGTTCGCTCCGTCGCGGCCAAATACATTCCTGTAGAAGTCATTGAGGTTGCCGAAACAGTCGTATGTGGCATCGACATCGATTATGCCGGTTGCGACCTGCCCCTCCGAACGGGCCATCCCGCAGTTCGAGGGGCTCGTCCCACCGCCGCAGTTATAGATTTGCCGGTTGGTCAGACGCATCCGATTGGAGTACGCAAAGCGCGGCTTCCCGTTATGCGCATCTACGAAATAGGTGAGGTCCGGTTCGTCGCGCTCGCCAGCCACACGAATGCGCCAGGTCAGATAATCCGAGTTCACCCAGCCGGTCGGTTTTGCCAACACATCATTGTCCGGCTGGTTCGGCCGCTCGGAAACATCCACGACATTCGTCTCCGAAAACTCAGGCGTCGCATCGCACAAGAAAAGGCGAGGGCAGAACACCTCG
The DNA here is from genome assembly GCA_964456685.1 of uncultured Bifidobacteriaceae bacterium. Taxonomy (GTDB): domain Bacteria; phylum Verrucomicrobiota; class Verrucomicrobiia; order Limisphaerales; family JADLHS01; genus CAYWCK01. The sequence goes on from CAYWCK010000309.1 coordinate 1,704, forward strand.
AGTTCCTCCAACTCCACCTTCCCACCGCTCCAGCTTCCGGGTTGCTTGCGCCACAGGCTGAAAGCGATTTCCCGGGCATGCTCGACGGTCTCCGATGGCGCAACGGATACGTTGGGATCCTTGGCGGCCAAGCCATTGGCGGTGGTTATTTTGCCATCAGCATCGACATGTACTACGACTTCGGCACCAAACACCGGCGTATTCTCGACGAACTGCCGGTAACGAACATGGGTTAGCCCAAGACCATCGCGTTCCGCGATTTGGGCGCGGAAGGCGCTCTTCGGATTGGCCCCGCCAAAAAGCCTTCCGAACTGCGAAATGAATCGCTCGGCCGAGGCATGCGGACCATAAAATCTGGCTGGATCGCTGGCGCGCAATTGTTGCGGCGAAAGCGAACTGAGATGCGCGTTTGTGGCTTTCTTCCGAGCGGCCTTACTCCGCCATTGCACGACGCGCCCGTCGTGGTCAACCGACACCTCTCCATCGTCTGCCACCGACTCCGGCGTCGCCATCAGAGAATACGAGGTCTTAGCTAGAGCGCCTTGCGCCTCGTCGGGCGAATATTGAACTGAAGCCAACGCTTGGGTCAGCGCAACCACCGGCTCAATCGAAACATTCGGCGCGGCGAACGTTACTGGTCCGTTGTCAGTGAACTGGCCCGTGTACGGCGTATACAAGTGGTTGGTCGGGCGAATGGGTGTTGCGGTGGCGAAAGTAGTTGGGTGTGGCACTGGGTTGGCGTAGTTAGTCGACAACCCAGCGGGAACATGATCGGGTTCAAATGAAGGTTGCCCGTAATCACCGGTGCGGATGCGGAAGAACTGCTGTGTGAGTCCCGGGTTAATGGGCACTGAGAATTGATAGTTGCTGCCGACAGGCAGGAGACCATTCGTGCCGTAGCCGGACCAAGCGACATCCAACCAGTGCGGGCGGGATAGGTCGGGCGTTGATTCCACCATAAAACCGAGGTGGCCAGGGGTCGCGGCGACGTAATTCGCTTCCGTCCCCACGGTCTCCAGCACGAGGTTCGTTGGAGACCATGAAACCAGCTTGGTCCCCATATCGTACGGACCGCTGTAGGCCGGTGGGCTGTCTTGGTCCACGGCAGCCCCCAAGAAAAAGGGAGCGCCATGCCCCCAAGGCAAATGGTGGTTGTACAAAAACAGTGCGACTGGATCACCATCGGCGTTGAGCGGCACCATCTCGCCGGGAACATCGGGAGCCGCATACAGGCCTTCGTTAGTCCCGGAGCCAAGATATGCGGAATTGGTGTGGTCCATGCCGTAGCTCACCCATATTAGGGGGAGAAATGGCATGTCTTTCCGGCCGCCTTTGAATACCGGAACCGCCCCCATGGCATACACATGGTTGACAGCCGCTTGCCAGTGTTCGACCCAAACACTGAAGGTGAAATAGTAAATGTTTTGTCCTGTCGTGGGGTGAGTGCCGATCGGGGTTCGCCAAAGGGAGTTCGTTGGCCGGCGCATATTTCTGACCATCGCGTTGGTCCCTGATGCCAGTGCCCGCAACGAGAAGTGGTTTCGCATTAACGACCGGGGTCCTGCCGTGACATCAAAGATGAAAACCTTCCAATAAGCGACGTCAGCCCAGTCCCCACCATCGACGCTTCCATCCTTGCCGAGGCTGGTGGCCATGATTGAAACGTCCCGGAAGTAGTTATTTGGTCGCAGGCCATCTCCCGTGTAGATCATCGCCGCAACGAAGGAATTTGTGGGCTCATCCTCGAACCAGACGTTTGGAACCGGGTAGGCGGCAATTTTGGAATAGGTATGATCGTAGAGGGTTTTGGCAGAACCAAAACAAAGGGTTATCGGAGCCCAAGCCAAACATAGAATAAGGAGACATTTAGAGCGATGCATGGGAGGTGTCGGATTTCGAGTTATCACAGGTGCCACTGCTAATCTCCGACGATCCAGCAAATTGAATGCTGTTGAGTGGCTTCTGATTGGCCCAATGATGTGAAGTGGGTGGAAAAGTTCTCCCTGCTATTTGTTCCAGTCTAATCGTTTATTGCCCACCTTGGGTGTTGCCAACAGCAGTCCCCGACTTCCCAGTGAGCGCTGAGGCACATGGCGCTCCAGTTGGAGTTCCCGAACCAGCTGCTCGAGCGCCTCCGGCCCGAGCCGTCCGGTGCCGTGACTTCGCGGGGTACCGCGGTCCTCCACGATGTGGTCGAAGACCACGGTGATGTCTGGCCCGTGGATCGGGGTGTCACCGGAAGATGCGGATCTGGAATTGTTTGAGCTGCCGGCGAAAGCGATTCGCGAGCGGCGCGGGGTGGATTTCGAGTTTCGATTGCGCTGGAATCTCCTTCACGGTGCTGCTCGCGGGGGGGGGTGAAAAATCGCGGCTTGGGCACACTAGAGGCACACAAAACGTATAAGTATTTGATGGAAAAGTGGTGGCTGGAGACGGAATTGAACCGCCGACACAAGGATTTTCAGTCCTCTGCTCTACCGACTGAGCTATCCAGCCACCCGGTCGGAGGGGGCACATTGAACGGATTCGCCTCGCTCTTGGCAAGAATGAATTCAGGCACGTGGATGGGCGGCGTCATAAGCACGCTTCAACCGCTCGGTGGACACATGGGTGTAAACCTGGGTCGTGACCAGATGAGCGTGGCCCAGCAACTCCTGTACGCTTCGCAAGTCCGCACCCGCATCCAGCAAATGAGTAGCGAAACTGTGCCGTAGCTTGTGCGGTGTGAGCGCCGGGTCCAAGCCGGACAACGCAAGGTAATGCTTCAGTCGCCGCGCCACCATCACCGGGCTCATCGGCGAACGCAGTTTGGTCTCTGATTGAAAAATCGGCGCCAAGCCGGCTGGCGGCGCTGGCAACAAACTCCAGTAACGCTCAATCGCTTGGAGGGCTGGCGCGCCTATCGGGACGAGCCGTTCCTTTTTGCCCTTGCCCCGAACGCGGACCAATTGCTCACCCCGGTCCAAGTCTTCGACTTTCAGTCCGCACAGCTCGCTCACCCGGAGACCGCACGAATAGATCGTCTCCAGAATGGCTACGTCCCGAAAGCAGGCGGCCACCGACACCGGGCGGCCAGCGGACTTGCGTTTCGGCTGGTCCAAAATCTTGAGCGGCGCGACCAAGAGCTCGCCCATTTGCTGGCGAGTGAGGTATTTCGGCAATCGCTTCTCCGGTTTCGGCAAGGCAAGTCCTTTGATGGGCATGACCTGGACGACACCGTGCCGAATGAGAAACTTGAAAAAGGTTCGAAGTGCGGAGAAGCGAAGTTGGATTGCCGCGCGGCTCAAGTTCTGTCGTCCAAGGAAGCGAACAAAGCTGCGGAAATCATCGCGTTGAAGACTGGTCCAAGCCGGGGCACTCGCGCGTTCCTCCTTGTGCCAGCGCCAGAATTCCTCAAGCGCCTGCCGGTAATTGCGCTGGGTGTAAATGGAAACTCCTCGATCCGTGGCGAGATGCTTCAAGAAATTCTGGATGTGCAGGTCACCCGCTTGGGTTGCTGATGCTTCCCCTGCTCTGTCCGCGTTGGTCATGAATTGCTTCAACCGCCCGAGCCTAGCTCAGATGGAGCGTGAAATCCATTTACGGCTACTCCCCTTCCCGCGGCGGAAATTCGAAAGTGATCTTCCCTTTCGCATCCATAACGAGAAACGCAGGAAACGGCTTGCCCGCTTTCGAAATGAACTTCGTGAGCAGGTCGCTCTTCGAAGCTGCAAGAATCTTGCGCGCTTGTTCCGGCTCAATTGGCTGCTGCAGGATTTCCCTCCCAATCTTGAATTTGCAGGCCTTCGCGTCAGCTTGAGATTTCTCGCAGAGGTAACCGGCTTCGGTGTCGTAAACTTTACCGCCACACTTTGGGCATTTGCCAACTTCCGGCTTGCCGGTGAAATCGATCTTGGGCTGCGGCTCTTTGGGCGTGCTGGAGCGGGCTTTGCGTTCGCGCGGGGCGAACTCGAAAGCTGTCTTTCCATCCTTCACAACCAGGAACGCTTCAAACTTCCGATTGGTCTTATTGGAGACAAACCCTTTAAACAAATCGGTTTTCCCTTCGGCCAATAGCTTGATGATTTGCGCGGCCGGGATTTCCTGCTGCAGGATAATCTTGCCGCTGCGAAACGTGCAGGACTTGGCCACGCCCGCCTGATTCTCACAGACGTAATTCATGCCCCCATCAAAAACGCGCCCACCGCACTTCGGACATTTGCCCAGCGGCTCCTTGCCGGTGAAATCCATCGGCGCAGCCGCTTCGCCGTCTTTCGGCGTGTTATTGCCAAAGTCGAACTCGATTTTGTGCTCCGCATTCATCTTGAGCACAGAGGCAAATGGGAAGCCTTTCTTGCTCATGAAGCCCTGCAAGGGACCGATCTGCTTCTGCGTGATCAGCGCTTCGACTTCCTCCGGCTCAAACATGCGGCCGCAGAGAGTTTTCCAGACCGCAAAATCGCACTTCTCGCACTGGTATTGTTTGTACTTCTCATGCACCTCGCCCCCACATTTCGGGCACGGCGTTTTAAGCATGCCGAAGTCGCCGGGAATGGTGTCGTGTTCGTACTGCTTGGCGCGATCCACGATGCGACGTGTCATGTCCGCGATGCCGGTCATGAACTGATCGCGACTCAACTGCCGGCGTTGCACCTGGCGCAATTGGAATTCCCAATCGCCAGTGAGTTCCGGCTTGGTGAGTTCCTGTATGCCCAGGCCATTCAGCAGTTCCATCAGCGAAAACGCCTTGGCCGTCGCCTGCAATTCGCGGCCGTTGCGGTGAATGTAGGTCTCGTAAATGAGCCCCTCGATGATTGCCGCGC
>CAYWCK010000310.1:0-6495 GCA_964456685.1 uncultured Bifidobacteriaceae bacterium
GCAGCCTCAGTGCGTTGAACTGCTGGCAGGAAATTGAAGTTTACGCGCTGCCGGCCAAATGAATCGTTGGGGCGCACTGGCAGTGCTGCTGGCAATCGTCGGCGCGCTGGCCTTGCGCCTCCCGCAACTCGACCTGCGACCGCTGCACAACGATGAAGCGGTCAATGCGGTTAAGCTCACCGAACTCTGGCAGCACGGGCGGTACTCCTACGATCATGACGAGTACCACGGGCCGACGCTGCACTATTTTTCCCTGCCATTTCTCTGGTTGGCTGGCCCGAGTCAGCCGGAGCAACTGGGCGACGCCACGCTCCGGTTGGTCACGGTCGCGTTCGGTGCCGGGCTGATCCTGCTTCTGCTGCTTACGGCGGACGGTCTCGGTCGCACGGCGACCATCGCCGCCGCCGCGTTCGTCGCCATTTCTCCGGCGATGGTTTTCTACAGCCGCTATTTCATTCACGAAATGCTGCTGGTGTTCTTCACCGCGCTCACGATTGGCGCCGGCTGGCGCTACCACCAAACCCGGCTGGCGCGTTGGGCTTTGGTGGCCGGCGTCGGTGTCGGTTTGATGTTCGCCACGAAAGAGACGTTCGTGTTGGCCATCGCCGCCATGGGCGCGGCAATAGTGCTTCAATGCTTTTGGAAATCACCAGCGACGGGTGCGGCGTCGCCGTCGCAGTTGAATTTTCGCCATTTCGCGCTCGGATCAATTGCCGCTCTGGTTGTGTGGTTGCTTTTCTTCAGCTCGTTCGGCACGCATTGGGCTGGGTTGGTTGATTCGGTGCGTACCTATTTTCCTTGGCTGAAACGGGCCGGTGGCCACTCACCGCATTTGCATCCCTGGTATTTCTACTTCGAGCGACTCGGCTGGTTTCATCCGGCGCGGAGTCCGGTGTGGAGCGAAGGTCTGATTCTCGCGTTGGCGCTGATTGGCGCGGGTGTTTCGCTCGTTGCACCCAAGAATCCGCTGCATCGCTTTCTGGCGCTCTACACCATCTTCCTCACGGCGATTTACGCGGTGATCACATACAAAACTCCCTGGTGTCTGCTCGGCTTTTATCACGGCATGATTCTGCTCGCGGGAATCGGATTGGCCGCGTTGCTGGAGATTATTCGGGTGCGCGCTCTGCAAACCGCCGCCGTGCTGGCGGTGGTGGGATTGGGAATTCAGCTTGGTTGGCAGTCCTGGCGCGGGGCGGTGGAGTTTGCCGCAAACCCGCGCAACCCGTATGTCTATGCCCAGACGGGGGACAAAGTGCCGGCGCTGGCTGAACGTATCGAGGCGCTGGCGCGCTTAGGTCCGGCGGGCGCGGACACCGTGGTAAAGGTCGTGGTCCCGGGAAGTGGCTACTGGCCGTTGCCCTGGTATTTGCGGCGGCTGCATCACGTGGGTTGGTACGATGCACTTCCGGCGGATCCGTTTGCGCCGATTATGGTCGTCGCATCAAAATTCGACGCGCGGCTCGATGACAAGTCCGACCGCAAGTGGATCATGGCGGGCATGACCGAATTGCGGCCGCAAGTCTTCGTCGAACTCTACGTCGAGTTGGAGCTCTGGAAACAGTTTGTGGCCACGCTTCCTCGCGAGCAGGATTGATCGGTTTCCGCATCGCCTTGCTGGGCGGCGGACCACCCAAGCTACAGCACGGCGGCACAAAAGCAGAAGGCCGCAACCGCTGAGTACTGGTTAGGTTGAAGTGCAAAAGGTACTTTTCCCGCCGGAACAACTCAGGCATCCTGCGCTTGGAGTGCCGGTCGACGGCAAATCCGGAACCAATGAAAAAGAATTTAAACATGCACAACTTCTTCGCTCTTGCTTCGCTTTTTGCCGTGGGAATTTCGGTGATCCTGCTCGCCGGTTGCATGGCTCTGCCCGGGCCGGGTTTTGGCGTCACCAAAGCCGATTGGGGCGATCCGATTGACGGCAAACCCGTTTACCTCTTCACGCTGCGCAACAGCAAAGGAGTTGAAGCGAAGATTTCCAACTACGGCGGCATCGTCACTTCGCTGCGGGTGTGGGATCGCAACAACCAACTCGGTGACGTGGTGCTCGGTTACGATCGCATCAATGGCTACCTGAAGAGCACGCCCTACTTCGGCTGCATCGTCGGGCGTTACGGCAACCGCATCGCCAAGGGCAAGTTCACTCTGAACGGCAAGGAATATACGCTCGCCAAGAACAACGACGGCAATTCACTCCATGGCGGCATCAAGGGATTTGATAAGGTGGTTTGGGACGTCATCAGCACCAAGGCGGTTGATGGGGGCGCGGCCATCGAATTGCGTTACGTGAGCAAGGATGGGGAGGAAGGCTTTCCCGGCAACCTGACGGTGACCGCGGTTTACACGCTGACCTCGGAAAACATGCTGCGCCTCGACTATACCGCCACAACCGATCAGGACACGGTGATGAGCCTGACGCATCATTCGTATTTCAACTTCGTTGGCGCGGGCGACATCCTGAATCATCAAGTGCAGATTTACGCGGACAAGTTCACACCCGTCGATGCCACGTTGATCCCGACGGGCGAGCTCCGTTCCCTCGATGGCAGTCCGTTGGATTTCCGGCACGCGGAAAAGATCGGTGCGCGCATCAATTCGACCGATGAGCAGATCAAACTCGGCGGCGGCTACGATCACAACTACGTGCTCAATCATCCGCCCGGCCAGCTGGGTCTCGCGGCGCGTGTTTACGAGGAAACCAGCGGCCGGTTGATGGAAGTCTGGACCACTGAACCGGGCATGCAGTTTTACACCGGGAATTTTCTTGATGGCACGATCACCGGCAAAGGCGGCTGGACTTACCTCAAGCGCAATGGCTTTTGCATGGAGCCGCAAAAGTTCCCCGACACGCCGAATCAACCAAGCTTCCCTTCGTGCGTGCTGAAGCCCGGGGAGACATTCAAGAGTACGATCGCCTACCAATTCTCCGTCCGCTAAAACCAACCTCGAACCCAAATGAAAATCAAGAACCTGATCATTGTTGCCACGGCGCTGGGCGTCGCGCTCTTCATCGCCGGCTGCGGCAAGGGGGAGAAGAAACTCAAGCTGGCGTTCGTCACCAACAACGCGTCGAGCTTCTGGACCATCGCCCGCGCGGGCACGGTGGAAGCGCTCAAGGAACTGCCGAACGTCGAAGTCGAATTCAAGATTCCTTCGGATGGCACCGCCGCGCAGCAACGTCAGGTACTGGATGATTTGCTCGCCAAAGGCGTTGATGGCATCGCGGTAAGCCCGATTGATCCCGCGAACCAAACCGAGTTCTTGAACAAGGTCGCCAGTCAGACCTTGCTCGTGTGCCACGACAGCGACGCGCCTGCGAGCAAGCGCGTTTGCTACATCGGCACGGACAACACCGCTGCCGGTGTCGAGGCGGGCAAACTCATCAAAGAGGCGCTTCCCAATGGCGGCAAGATCATGCTCTTCGTTGGAACGCTCGATGCCCAGAATGCCAAGGACCGCTACGCCGGCATCAAGAAGGAGCTGGAAGGTTCGAAAATCGAGATCATTGATGTGCGCACGGATGAAACCGACCGTGCCCGGGCGCAGAAGAACGTTGAAGACACGCTCGTAAAATATCCCGATGTGGCCTGTCTCGTTGGTTTGTGGAGTTACAACGGCCCGGCCATTCTGAACGGCACCAAGGGCAGCGGGAAACTCGGGCAGGTAAAGATCGTTTGCTTTGACGAGGAAGACGAAACGCTCGCCGGCGTCGCCTCGGGAGCGATTTACGGAACCGTGGTGCAACAGCCCTTCGAGTTCGGCAAGCAGGCCATCACGAAAATGGCGAAGCATCTCGGCGGTGACAAAACCGCTCTCGCCGGTGGCCAGCAGATTGTTCCCACCTTGAGCGTCAAGAAGGACAGCGTCGCTGAGTTTCAGGCGCGCTTGAAGAAGTTGCTCGGCAAGTGAAGTGATGGCCCTGCAGCCTGCACCACCTTCCTCTCCCCTGCAAAGGGAGAGGCGGTGTCAGCTCGTGCCGGCGCCTCGATAGTTGGTCTGAATTCACCCACCTTCGCATGAAATTCCGCAACTTTCTGGCAACAATTCTCCTCCTTGGCTTGGTCAGCGCACGCGGAGAGGTGAAGCTGAACGGCCTTTTCACCGATGGCGCGGTTTTGCAGCAGGGCACTGCGGTGCCGGTTTGGGGGACGGCGCGCGCCGGGGAAAAGGTCACCGTAGTATTTCAGGATCAGGAAGTCTCCACCGTGGCGCAGGAGGGCCGTTGGTCCGTGCGTTTGAAATCACCGAAGGCCGGCGGTCCCTTCACGCTTACCGTCCGCGGGGATAATTCAATCACCTTGACCAACGTGCTTGTGGGCGAGGTTTGGTTGTGCAGCGGGCAATCCAACATGGGCTTCAAACTCAGTCGCGCAGATACTGCCGATGCAGCCATCGCCGCGGCGGGCGATGCGCAATTGCGGCTGTTCACGGTGCCGCGCGAGTCGGACGACACGCCGCGAACGGATGTCGCCGGGCAATGGCAGGAAAGCACGCCCGTCACCGCTTCCAACTTTTCCGCGGTGGCCTATTTCTTCGGTCGCGATTTGCGGCGCGCCTTGAAAGTGCCGGTGGGGTTGATTGACTCCTCGGTCGGCGGCACGCCCGCCGAAGCCTGGACTTCGCGTGGCGCGTTGGAAGCTGACCCGGAATTGCAGCCAATCCTCGCGCAGTATCAGGCAAAGGTTCGGCATTTCGATTCCGACGTCGCCAAGCGCAAGCAAGCAGCCGCCGATGCCAAGGCAAAAGGCGAGTCCCCGACACCTGCAGCGAAAGCGGCCGCGAGTCCCGCCCGCTCGCCGCAACGCCCCACCGGGCTTTACAATGCCATGATTGCGCCGCTGCAACCGTACGCGTTGAAGGGTGTCATCTGGTACCAGGGCGAGGCGAATTCCGGACGGGCCGAGCAGTATCAGAAACTTTTCCCGGCCATGATCAAAGACTGGCGCACCGCGTGGGGGCAGGGCGTCTTTCCCTTCTTGTTTGTGCAGATTGCCCCGCACGAGCGCATGACGCCGGAGATTCGCGAGGCACAACTCTTCACCGCTCAGCGCGTCCCCGCGACCGCGGTGATCGTCACCACCGATGTCGGCGAGGCAAAAGACATCCATCCGAAGAAAAAAGAGCCGGTCGGCGGCCGCCTCGCGCTGGCGGCACGCGCGTTGGCTTACGGGGAGAAGTTGGAGTACTCCGGCCCGATGTTCGACGCGCTCAAGCTGGAGGGCGCGCGCGCCATCATGAGTTTCACCCATGTTGGCGGCGGCCTGGAAGCCCGCGGCGGCGAGTTGAAGGGATTCAGCGTTGCCGGCGCCGACCGGAAATTCGTCTCCGCGACGGCGAAAATAGAAGGCGACAAAGTCGTCGTCACTGCCGCCGCCGTCTCGCAGCCGGAAGTCGTGCGGTACGCCTGGGAATTTGTGCCGGACGTGAACCTGTTCAATCGCGCGGGCCTGCCGGCCTCGCCTTTCCGCACCGATCGCCAATGATTCCGGGCGCAGCCAGTTTTTCCTTTGTTCGCCGGGGAACATTTGCGATTACTTTGACGGCCTGAAATGAACACGACGCCTCTTCTCGCGATGCGCGGAATCGCCAAACGATTCCCCGGTGTGGTCGCTCTGGACAACGTGAGCCTCGAAGTCGGCAAGGGCGAAGTGCTCGCGCTTTGCGGCGAGAACGGCGCGGGCAAATCCACCTTGATGAAAATCCTCGGCGGGGTGTATCAGCCTGACGAAGGTGAAGTTCTTGTGGATGGTCAGCCGGTGAAGGTCAACAACGTCACCGACGCGATGAAGTTGGGGATCGCTTTCATTCACCAGGAACTCAACGTCCTCGAAAATCTCGACGTGGCGGCGAATGTATTCCTTGGGCGCGAGCCGTTGATCGGGCCGTTCAAGCTCATTGATCAGAAGAAAATCCACGCCGATACCGAACCCTACTTGAAGCGGCTGGGCTTGAACATTTCCAGCAAGACACGGCTCGACCGGTTGTCCATCGCGCAGCAGCAGATGGTGGAAATCGCGAAGGCGCTCTCGCTCAACGCGCGCATCATCATCATGGACGAACCGACGTCCAGCCTCACGCTCTCGGAAACGGAACGGCTGCTCGCGCTCGTCCGTGAGTTGAGCGAGCAGGGCGTGAGCGTGATCTACATTTCGCACCGGCTCGGTGAAATCGAGCACTGCGCCGACCGGGTGGTGGTCTTGCGCGACGGCAAGAATGCCGGGCAGTTGAACAAGGCGGAAATCTCCCACGACCGAATCGTGAGTCTGATGGTGGGCCGCGACATTAAGAATTTCTACGTCGAGTCCGCGGCCGCCAAGACGCCGGGCCATTTGCAGGTGCGGAACGCCGTTTCCAGTCGCTATCCCGGCAAGCTGGTCTCCTTCGACGCGGCGCGCGGGGAAATTCTTGGTTTTGCCGGGCTCGTTGGCGCGGGCCGTTCCGAGATTGCGAAGGCCATCGTGGGCCTGGATGAACGCGGCGGCGGGGACCTTT
>CAYWCK010000311.1:0-6478 GCA_964456685.1 uncultured Bifidobacteriaceae bacterium
GTCAGCGGTCTGGTTCGTGTGGCAACGATTGCAGGCGTTCGGAATGCCGAGTTCCTTCGTGAGCCGTGGGTCGGGAATGGTGAATCCGTGATCATGCCGCGGGTGGCGCTGCATGTAAGTCGTCACCGGCATGTGGCAATGCACGCATTCATCCCCGCTGCCGATGAGCGCGGCAGATTTGTGTTCGCCTGGCGTCGGGGTGTTCTTCGGCCTGTGAAAACTGTGCGTGTCCAGATTGATGTGCGGCGCGCCATTCGTCAGCACGTTGCCGTGGCAGCTCATGCACATGAGATTGCCCGGCACGCGCAACTTCATGGAGTGCGGCTCATGACAATCCACACAACGCACGCCTGCCGCGTGCATTTTGCTGCCGAGAAAGGCGGTGAACTCGTAGTCCTCGTCGCGAATCTGGCCGTCGGGATAAAAAATGTCCGTCTCGTCCGGAATGGTGAGTTGATGATGATCGAAGAAATTGTCGCCCGGCTTGAAATCGCCCGTTAATTCCGCGCGGCGCGAATGACATTGCGCGCAGGCGGAAAACATTTCTTGCCGCGCGATTTTGCGCACTGTCGGATCACCGGTCTTGTTCGGGTTCTTCGCCTGCCACGCGTTGTGATCGGCCATCGGACCGTGGCAGGCTTCGCAGCCGACTCCCATTTCGGCCATGGTGGTGCGGTAACTGTCGGTGGCCTCGTCGAAATTCCGCCGCACGCGCGTGTTGTGGCAGACGGCGCACATATTGTTCCAGTTCATGCCACGCCCGGTCCAGTGTCCCCACTCGCCCGGCTTGCGATCTTCATCGCCGAAGACGTTGAACCATTCCTTTTTGTGTGGGTCGTAAGTCATCTCCGCCGTTTGCAAACGCCCGCCCGGCGCCGGAATCAAAAACTGGAGCAACGGATCAACACCTATCACCCGCTCCGGCACGAACGGCTTTACCTGACCGTCCAAGCCCGCGGTGACGATTTCAAAAACACCATTCGTCGCGCGCGCTTCGGAGCATTGCGTGCCGTGTTGGATTCGTTTCGTCGGAATGAACGCGCCGCGATCTAGGTTCGTGTCCACCAACCGCTCGGCGAGGGCATGATGAGACTTTTCCCAATTCGCGTAGGCTTCCTCGTGGCAGGATTTGCACGTTGGCGATTTGCCATACATGGCAAAGACTTCAGTTTCAGAAACGGGCTGGGTCGCCGCCGGCAAGGATGGCGGCAGCGACTTCGTGCGCGAGCGCGCCCCTCCCACCCAAAGCGCGGCGGTAGCCAGCAGCACGGCCACCAAAGCGATCACGACCAGGGAATTTTTCCTGGTGGGCGGCGCTGGCTTTGGTTTCGGTTTACTCACGGCCGCGAATTGTTAGCAGACCGGCTGCATTTTGTGGACAACGTTCTTGCGGTCGCACTCGCGAAAAATTTCTGAGGAGCGAACTTCATTGAGACCTGCGCACGCCAAAGGCTTCATCGAAATCCAACCCCACCAACTTACGCTGCTCTTGCTTCACGTTGCCGCAATGAACAGTTCACGGGTTGGAGGACACCGGCGCAGCCAGCAACTCGGCCGGTAAAGCGGGGAGAAAACGCGTGGCGACCTTGTCGTTTAATTGAAAAAGCACGAAGCCATCGCCACCCCCAGCCCGGCTGAGCTGAATTTGACGCGCCAACTGTTCCGGCCCGGATAACTTGTGGACGCCAATGCCGAAGTAGAGCGGCGTTTTGTGATTCGTCGCAGCAACTTGTTTGCGGATCAGGTCGCAAAAATCCTCGTCGCTGCTCTCGTAATTCATGGGGCAGACAAAATCCAGATAGCCGGCGTCAATCCATGCCTTCGTATCCTGGCCGATCGATTCGCGAGCGCTTTTCCAGCCACCCCAAACGGCAGCGGAAACTTTCAGCTTCGGTTTGAGCTGGTGCGCTTGTTCGCTAACGGCACGGACCAGCCGCGTGATTTGCTCCCGGCGCCAGTCGGCAAACTTCGCCGCCTGCTCACCGGTCAGGACGTCAGCCGGCCATTTGGCGATCTTCACCCCAGCAGCTTTTGCAAATCGCTCGCGACAGCCGGCGCAAAAGCACGAATTGCGGTCGGGATAACGGATGTAATCGAAGTGAATACCGTCCACGTCGTAGTCGCGCACGACTTCGAGCATCGAATCCCGTTCGAGCGCGAAGTTCTCGTCGTGCGACGGGCAGAGCCAGGCGACATCTTTGCCCTCGCGATCCTTCTGCGTGCGACCGGCGGCGCGCATTTGCTCAAGGAACTCGCGAGGCGCAGTCTGTAAATTGTGATTCACCTTCCAGACGTGCAGTTCGATTCCGTACTTACGACACGCCTCCAGACACTCGGCGAGTTGATCGCCCTCGCGCTTGGCCCGCGGGCTCAGGGGCAGGAGTTTGCTCGGATAATGCGCGAGCCCACCCCAAAGCAGGTTGGGCAGGATGGCGTTGAAGCGGTTGGATGCGAGCACCGCGATCGTGCGATCCCAACCCCAGTTCTCGATGCCGTAACCGGAGTGAATCCACGCACCGCGAAACTCCCGTTGGGGCGAAGCCGGATTGCTTTCCGCGCCCGCAACCATCGCCAGCAGGAGAAAAAAGAGCTGAACGGCGAGTTTCATCTGGGAAAACTTTGGATCATGTCGCCGCCTTCCTCGCCGACATGATCATGCTTCACGGCCGACCTCGCGCACTCGAATGTAGGGACGAAGCAGCAACAGGCCGAGTGGACATACGGTCGCGACCAATGCAAAAATGAGCCACATCGTTCCCGAGTTCCGTTCCCCAACCTCGGGGCAGTAGTTCGTGAGCAACACGCCCGAGATCGTCGCTGCGAACGCTTTGCCCAACAGCAACGGGATGTACGAGAGCGCAGAATAGGAAGCTTCCTGTCCTTTCGGTGCGATGGACGCGGCGTATTCGTAAACCCGCGGAGAGTAGAACGCTTCGCCGACGGAAAACACGGCGATGAACAGCGCAATCATCACGTAATAAGGATGAATGTCGCCGGCCAATTGCAAATACCAGTGCCCCACCAAGCTGCCCGCCCAACCACCGGCCGCGGATTGAAACCAACCCGTGGGCATCGCCATGACGTAAACCGATCCGGCAGTAATCGCTCCGCCGATAATCGTCATCGCGTAGGCAGGAAACCTTTGCGTGAGCGCGCCGACAATCGGCACGAGCAAAATCACCATCCAACTGTTGATGTTCCAGAGGGTGCCGACTTTGGCGCCCGGCCCCAACTCGCGAATGCCGAAGGTCGGGAAGACGTAATACATCACCATCAGGATCAGCTTGAGACACGCGATCAGTCCGAGGAACGCGAGCAATCGGTAAAAGCTCCGTTGTTTGAACAGACCGGCGAACAGATTGAACGTGTCGCGAGCCGCCGTGACCACGGTCGTCCAGAGTGCACCCAACGTCCCCTGCCCGCTTGATCGTGCGACAACGGGATTGATCTTCAATCCTTCATCCGTGACCTCCGCACCGGGTCGCATCCACAGCGTCAACGGCACGAGCGAAAGTTCGATGATCCAGCTCACGAAGAACAACGCGCGGTAGGTAGTGATTGTCGTACCGAGGATTGGCAGCGTGAAGTGGCCGTATTCGCCCATCCAACCACGCAACCAATCGAACAAGTAGCCGGTGACGAGGAAGCCCACGTTCATCGCCATATAAACCATGGAGAAGGAAATTGAACGCTGCTTCGTCGTGGAATATTTCCGCACGGCGGCGACGAGCACGGGCGTCCCGAGCGCTTCGCCGATGGCCAACGGAAACAAGCCGCAGGTCAAGGCGACCCATTTGTTCGCTGCGAGAACCATCACCAACCGCGCCGCCAGACAAACCCAAATGCCGATGAGAAATGTTCGACGCAATCCCAGCGCATCCGTCAACGAACCCACCAGCAATGTCACCCCGGTCATCGTGAGCGACCACGCGAGCACAATCGCGAGCGCTTCCTTGTCGGAGAAACCAAAATCCTTCGAGAGCCAGAGCTTGATCGTCAGGTTCATGACGGCATAAGCCGCCACACTGAGGAACTTGATGAGGAAGGTGAGCCACAGCTCGCGGGCCGCGCCGCGGAGGACGAGGAACTTGCCAATGAAACCTTCGGATCGGGCGGTCGCTTCAGCCATAAATGTGGTTCGCCTTCATGCTGGCGCACGAATCAGAACTGATTCCGCCAACCGGGTAAAGCCAGAACCTCGGGGCGTAGGCTCCTGAAAAGCCGTTTGGAAATTACGGAGTTCCAGCGATCGGCTGGTAGTCTAACATCGCTCGCGTTTCATTGGACCACTTGGCCGACTTCTTAGGATCGGTGGCCGAATCAAGCGACTCCCGCAGTACAGCAACCACTTCGACATGGAGGAAGTTGTATGAGGGATCTAGCGGAGCAATCAGCGTGGTCGTGTGTGTGCCCACACAACGGGGGTTGTCATAACCCTTACCGCTTAACATTTCGAACAGCTTTTCTGGGAATGAGTCGATTGCAAACTTAGCCACCAATCTAAAACAGGGAAACCCAAACATATTCGTGACCCCTGCAAGTATGATCTCGCATGGATGATCCTTAAGATGAAAACCTGAACGCTCAAATGAGCGTTTCGCCCTTGCGCCAAGGGGGTGGTTGCTGACAGCAGTACGCCAAGTTTCTCCTATCTCCCTGGGTAATGCGGTTCCTGCGGTCGCATCGTCGCGCCAAAACCAATCGCGAGGCGGTATCGCAAGAGTCTTTAAGGCATCAGGCAATTCTCTTGTTTCCGCAGCAGCCATTGCATCACTAGCCGTAAAAAATACCTCGCCGAGGAGCCACTTCGCCCGCACCAGCCGTTTGCCTGTCACCAAAGAGTTCGTGCCAAGGCTCGTTCCCTTGAATGCTCGTTCAAAGTAAATCTCAATTTGCCCTGTTTGCCGAGGTTCGTCCCACTCCAAGATTCTCGTGATGCCTGACACCTCACCCCAAAATGCACGGTTTGTAGCCAAACTTCCCATTTGCCGATTGTCTTCTACCTGAAATTGCACGTGAAATCGGAGTTGCTGCCCTCCCTTTAACGGGGCTCGGCTCATGTGAAGCCGATATTTTTCGGCTCCGAATGACTGACCGAGCAAAGTTAGAACGAATAGGAGGACCAACCCAGCTTGTGTGCGAGCTACAAGAAACACTCGGTGCTCCGTTTGTGCGCTGATTCCCATAACAAGAGGCTATCGTCGCGACAAGGGTGTTCAAGATATTTGGAAACTGCCAATGACCATTGCCTATCATGAGATGATGATCCAAAAGAGCATTCGTCTTGCAGAGTGGTTGTGCTTCCAGCCCCTGCGGAAAATGTTTTGAGTTTTGCCGGTGGCACTTGCAACATCCGTCCGCCTCGAACCATGAGAAAGCGTTGGAATCATCTGTTGTTCACTGCTGCCCTGACTGTGGCTATTGCCGGTTGCGCCACCAAGGCCGATTCAAAGCGATCAACCGCAACAGGCGGCTTCGATCAGACACTGCAAGCCTTGCAAGGCCGCTTCGCGCCGGATTCGCATCTGGCCATTTTCAATGTCGAGGCTACGCGCCGGGGCGCGGATTTGATCCTGTCCGGCGAAGTGTATAACCCTGAAGCGAAAGCCGAAACACTGCGCGCCGCAGCCCAAACCGGCGCACGGGTTGTGGATCGGATTCAAGTTCTCCCCGCCGCTGATCTGGGCACCACCAACTGGGGCATTACCACGATCAGCGTGGCGAACGGACGCGAGAAGGATGAACACAAGGCCGAGTTGGGAACGCAGACGGTGATGGGCCAGGTTGTCCGCGTGCTCAAACGCGATCGCCGCTGGCTGTTCATTCAAACGCACGACCAGTATCCGTCCTGGATGGAGGCCAGTTCCCTCAAGCTCTGCACGGAGACCGAGGCCCAAGACTGGGAAAAGTCGCCGCTCCTCATTTTCACCGAACTCGACGGCTTGATCCGCGAAGCACCGGAGGCTAATTCGCCTCCCATCTCCGACATCGTTCTCGCTGGTCGCGTTAAGAAGGTAGGCGAGACCGGCGATTGGTTCAAAGTTGAGTTGCCGGACGGACGCAGTGGATACGTGCCGAAAAATTCCGCCACGGACTACGCAACGTGGAAAAGCGCCTGCCATCCATCGCCGGAAAACATCGAGCGAACCGCACGGCAGTTTATTGGCCGACCGTATCTCTGGGGCGCGAACACGCCGCGTGGGATGGACTGCTCGGGATTGACGAAGCTGACGTTTTTCCTCAACGGCATCGAGCTGCATCGCAACGCCAGCCAGCAGGCGCGGCAAGGCGTGGAAGTTCCGATTGACCGTGACCTGAGCCAACTCAAGAAGGGCGACTTGCTGTTCTTCGGTTTCGAGCGGCCCGGTGACCGGCCCGACCGCGTTTCCCACACCGCAATCTATCTTGGCGACAAACTCTTTATCCAATCGTCCGGCCGCGTACGCCTGAGCAGCCTGGATCCGAACTCACCCATCGC
>CAYWCK010000312.1:0-6462 GCA_964456685.1 uncultured Bifidobacteriaceae bacterium
TGTTCCACCGGAACAGAGCCTTGCAAACCCCTCGACGAGCCGCACTGAGACAATACGGCTTGCTGAACGACAGTCAATCGCGTTGACACACCGCAGGTGCCATGGCTTAGTTGAGTCGCTTGGCCGAAGTCTTTTAGCGCCCGCGCCCATTATGAAATCAATCCTTGCCGTCGTTGCTCTAGCGGCAGTCTGCGTAGGCTTGACGGTGCGCCATTAGCGTAATACTAAAGAGCTGTTTTAAGCTATGAAACGGCGGACGGAGCCAAGACTTAGATGACCCAACCTGCGAAAGCCCATTTAGGAGTAATCCTATCCACTACCGGATTTCGCCGGTTCATGTATTTCAACAGGTTCGCTGTGGAGCGGGAAGATGGATTCGTGCGAATCCAATTTGCGTGCTTGAATCAAGCTAATGTGCTGCTCGATTCGTACGGCACTGCAATTTCCGAAATGGAATTGAACTCCATGAAGAAGGCGACGATGGACTACTTGGGGGGGCAAGGCACGTTGCTCGACGCGCCGCCTAAATGGCAGCCTGTCGGCGCCATGGCAACAGAGGTTTCAAATCACATTATCATGGCCCACCATGGCCCGATTGCGGAAACAATCCTTTACTCTTTCTCGTTCTGGGCTGCGCTGGAAGAAAGCAAACGGGCTCGGGAGCCAATGAAATCCAAAGAGCCTAATTCGCAGGAGTTGGCGAAGGAGTTGGGGATAATGGCTGAGCCAATCGCGATGCTCAGGTCTCCGTTGAATGTTCAACAGCATCTGATCCGCTTGCTATTCCAAACGGAGCAGCCATCTTTACTTGCGGGCCAATGATTGCAATTGCTTTAGACCTTTCGGAGTTGCGCACGACTACTTCACCGCGCCGGATGGAGTATGATCAAAGCACGCGAGCCAGCCGGACGGAAATTCGGGCGCCAGATCGGGTAACTGCATCCCAATGGGACCCCGTCGCGGAGATGGCCCAAGCTGCCACAAAGACGCAGGCTTCTCATTCGATTCCATCCATACCCCATTTGGATGTGGCGTGGACGAGTGAACTCGAAAGAAAGTTTCTCGACCTTGCTGGGCTTGAGGCCGTTGGAGGTATAACTGCCCAAGGTCGCCAAGAACTTGAGAGGCTATCGAGTCTCCGACGCAGCCTTCGAAATCCAAGAAGTGGGGAGGAACTTCTTTTGGAGTATGAACAGCGCCGGCTGACAAAGGACCTGCTTGCCGCGCTGGACAGCTATGTCACCTTCCACAACCCCACGAGTAGATCGAAAGCCTCCGCCTCGTAAATTCACGGAGTCAACCTACCGAAGCGCAAAGCCGTTCTTGCTGTCCGAGTTCGGGGGCAGGTGCGCGTATTCCCTTCAGCACGTCAAGAGGGTTGGTTACAAATGTATGGAGGTTGACCACTTCAACCCAACCCTCCGCGGCCCAGCTCGAAACGAATACAAGAATTTTCTTCCTGCTACGCGGCACTGCAATGGCTCGAAAAGCGATACGTGGCCGGATCATCAGTACCGGAAACTTGGGGCTCGGTTTCTGAACCCCACAAAGGAACAGGATTATGGAGTTCACATTTTTGAGGATATAGATTCCCACGAGTTGGTTGGGGTGACTCCGGCAGGCAAGTACCATATCCGCTGCTGCGACCTTAACGCACCTCATCTTGTGATTGAGCGCAAAGAAAGAGCTGCCCTTGGCCGAATCATCAAGCAATATGTGATCACCCTTAAGCTTCCTCCGCTGCTGGCGGAGAAAGCGAATTTAGTGGATACGGCATCGCTGATTCGCGCGATACTGGAAAGTATGATTCCAAGTATTCCACCACCTCCGGAGCCTTCCACGAGTGGCCAGTCGCCGGCATAGCTGACTAGTCGGAGATATGACACCCTGCCGAATCCGTGGCTTAGCCGCGGCTGGCAGGTGAATCAGCAGTGGCGGGACTTCGCGGCAGTCATCCTGCCACCGCAAATGCTT
The DNA here is from genome assembly GCA_964456685.1 of uncultured Bifidobacteriaceae bacterium. Lineage (GTDB taxonomy): Bacteria > Verrucomicrobiota > Verrucomicrobiia > Limisphaerales > JADLHS01 > CAYWCK01. Next base: position 1,975 of record CAYWCK010000312.1, read on the forward strand.
GAGAACTACCTCACCGCGTGGACGTGGCTTTGCTGGCGTCTGAGTGGCTATGCCTGTTCGCGGTGGCGGCAGCGTTGCGCGCGATGATGCCAAAGCCTGCGCTGCTCGGCCTTGCTAAGAATTGAGCGGGGCGAATTGCTGCTCGGTTGACCGACGTGCTACCATGCTGGCGCATACCATGAAACCAACCCTCGCCATCCTTACCTTGGTGGCAGTCTGCGTATCCGGCTGCCTTGCTTCTGCGTCTAAAATCAATGCAGTCAAACTCGGAATGCCCAAGGCCGAAGTTGAGAAGGTCATGGGGAAGCCAGCTAGTGTCACAATGGATGATGCCGGCGAGCACATGAATTACATGCTTGCCGAGACGGCGACCACGTACGGAAATCCTGGAACACCTTACGAAGTGCTTCTTGTGGATGGCAAAGTGAAGTCTTTCGGCCGGGTTGGCACTGTGCCGGGGAAACGGGCGCCGATGATCCAGCCGGTCATCCTTCCAAAGTAAGTCAATCCACCAATGAACGAGCCTTCACCCAAACCTAAGCAGGTCGAATTGCCGCCCGCGAACTTGCCCTCGCCCGATTCCACGCACTACAGCCCCACCTCGGAACATACCGGCTCCGTTGGTCTGGACCAATCCGTTTGGAGCCCGCTTTCTACTGCGCCGAGGCAGCGCGGAGCAGTTCGTCAACGATTACCGCGCGAACTCCGCGAAGAATTAGTTCATGGTGACTCGGCGCTAGGCGTCTGCTGCCAGAGCGCACGGCCTCCAAGGATCACCACGTAATTTCCTCGCGGCGAAATATCGCTTTCCCGACCCGAAGCGTCGGAGTCTCCGCACAACCGCGCACAAACTCTCTGCCGCAATGCATGCCGCACAAGAACCGCACACGGCTAGGCGTGGCGCACAATTCCGCACAAATATTCACGCGCAACATTGCACAGAGTTGCGATAAAAGCCTTGCAATATAAGGGAGTGTGTTGTATCAAGAAACGCGGATACCCGCACAGAGCGGCAACTACGAGACGCCATGAGCACCAACGATGCAGCGCAAGAAATAGGTTCGAGTCCTAGCCGGGGCACCACTCCACCCGCCGAAAAATTTTCCAAGAGTTGGAAGTGAACTTCCCGCATCAGTTGAATGGGCGCAAATTAGTTTACCAACCAGCCGACTTCATTTCTGCAGGTCCTGAAATTGATCGTGGTCGTCCAATTCCTTGCGCAGCCGCGCCAGGTCGGCCTTGAGTTGTTTGATCGTGCCGGCGTGCGCGGAGTCGGCATAACAATTCTTTAGTTCGTGCGGGTCGGTTTGGAGGTCGAAGAATTCCCACGCATCAATTTTGTTGAAGTAGATCAATTTGTAGCGCTCGGTGCGGACGCCGTAATGCGGTTGCACGCGATGGTCGGCGGGGTAGTGGTAGTAGCGGTAATACATCTCCTTGCGCCAATCGTCGGGGGTGCGGCCACCTAGGACCGGTACCAGGCTTCGGCCCTGGACTTCTTTGGGCGCGGTCAGTCCGGCGTACTCGAGGAAGGTAGAGGCGAAATCCACGTTGAGGGCCATGGCGTCGCTGGTGGTGCGCGGCTTGATCTGACCCGGATAGCGAATCAGGAACGGCATGCGCAGCGATTCTTCGTACATGAATCGCTTGTCGAACCAGTTGTGGTCGCCGAGATAAAACCCCTGGTCGGAGGTGTAGATGACGATGGTGTTCTTCGCCAATCCGGATTGGTCGAGGTAATCCAGCAAGCGGCCCACGTTATCGTCCACGGAGGCGATGCACCGCAGGTAATCTTTGATGTATTTCTGGTATTTCCACTTCTTGAGTTCTGTGCCGGTCAGCTTCTTGGTCTCGCCTTTGACGGTCACTTCCAGTTCGGTAGGTTTTTCACTGTTCCACGCAGCCAGCGCCGGCCCTTTCAAGCCTTCGGGCGGAGTGAGTTTCAGATCGCGCCGGGTCAGGTCCCGATCAATGCGCATCGTCGCTTCCGTGGCCGCGGGCGAGCGCGTGGCGTAATCGTCATTGAAGGTCTCGGGCTCCGGAATCTCCACGTCGTCGTACATGTGAGCGTGCTTGGCATCCGGGTCCCACGCGCGGTGCGGTGCTTTGTGATGGCACATGACAAAGAACGGCTTGTCCTTGGGCGTACGCTTGATGAACTCGATGGTCTTGTCGGTAATGATGTCGGTCGCGTAGCCGTTGACCTTGCCGCGCTGGCCCATTTCGATGAAATCGGGATCGTGATAAAGACCTTGCCCGGGCAGAACACTCCAGAAATCGAAGCCGGTTGGGTCACTGGTCAAGTGCCACTTCCCGATCATGCCGGTGTGGTAGCCCGCCTTCTGCAATTCCTTGGCCACCGTCCATTGGCTGCCGTCGAAGGCATTAAAGACCGTCACGCCGTTGATGTGGGAATATTTTCCGGTGAGGATGCAAGCGCGGCTGGGAGTGCAAATGGAATTTACGGCGAAGCAATTGTTCAACCGCATGCCTTCGTTGGCGAGCCGGTCAATGTGCGGAGTTTGGTTGATCCGGCTCCCGTAAGCGCTGATGGCGTGGGCTGCGTGGTCGTCCGACATGATAAAGACGATGTTCGGGCGCGACCCGCCTGCGGCATTGACCGGCGCTGGGACGAGACCAATGCTGATCAGGAGCAGGATAGCGACATGATGGAGTGCGAATCGTTTGCTTTGCATGACTGGGTGCGTGGTTAATGACGTGCCGCGAGCGTAGCGCCGCAGCACGAGTTGGCAAGAAGGGAACGGCCCGGCGTTCCGGACAGCTTCAGGACTTTCGGGGCTCGGTGGCCTTGGCGATGGCCGCCCGCAGATCGTCCAGCAGAAAGGGTTTGCTGACGACGCTATCCACGCCGGAAAGCGGACTGTGCGCGGCCTTCAGCATTTCCGCGTAGGCCGTGATCAAAACCACCGGTTGCTCGGGGGCGCGCAAACGGAGTTGGATGGCCAACTCATCGCCTTTCATTTGCGGCATGGCGTAGTCGGTAATCACGAGGTCATACTTGCCGGGAACAAACATCTCGAGCGCGGCTTTCGGACTGGCGGCCGTTTCCACGGTATGGCCATCGAACGTAAGCATCATTTTCACCGCGTCACAGACGAACGGCTCGTCGTCCACGACGAGAATATTCTTGGGTGCGATGGCTGGTGAACTCATGGGGGATGGAACCTTTTACTCGATCAATGCGTTCAGCTTAGCGAGGTCTGCCGGGAACGCCAGTTTTTGTTGCAGTCGATCAATGACGTTTCGCCGGAAGCGCATTTGACCGGCTGCCTATTTTTTTCCAAACTGCGGCCATGGCAAACAGCTTCGGGCAATTGTTTCGCATCTCCACGTGGGGCGAGTCCCACGGCGGGGGTATTGGCGTGGTGGTGGATGGCTGCCCGCCGAGGCTTCAGCTCACGGAAGCGGATATCCAGCCGGATTTAGACCGTCGCCGGCCCGGTCAATCCAAGATCGTCACGCCCCGCAAAGAAGCCGACCGGGTGGAAATCCTCTCCGGCACGTTCGAGGGCAAAACACTGGGAACGCCCATCTGCCTGTGGGTGAAAAACCAGGATGCGCGTTCGGAGGCCTACACCGAAATGCAGCACAAGTTCCGCCCGTCGCATGCGGATTACACGTATTTCGCCAAGTTCGGCATTCGTGCCTGGCCCGGGGGTGGACGGACCAGTGCGCGGGAAACGATTGGGCGCGTGGCGGCGGGCGCGATTGCGAAGAAGATCCTCCGCGAGCAATTCGGTGTGGATGTGCTCGCCTATGTGAAACAGGTGCAACGCATCGTGGCCGCGGTGACCCCCGAAAAGGTTCGCGCGAAGGAAATTGAGGCCAACATCGTTCGCTGCCCGGACGCGACGGCCGCTGCGCGCATGATTCGGCTGATTGACAAGATGCGCCGCGCCGGCGACACCGTGGGCGGGATCATTGAAGGTGTGGCGCGCGGAGTTCCCGCGGGCTGGGGCGAGCCGGTGTTCGATCGGCTCGAGGCCGATCTTGGCAAAGCCATGCTGAGCCTGCCTGCTTCCAAGGGATTTGAAGTCGGCTCCGGCTTTGGCGGCATTGCGTTGACAGGATTGCAGCATAACGATGCGTTCCGTTCGCGTGGCGGGAAAGTTTTCACGACCAGCAATCTGTCCGGCGGCATTCAAGGCGGCATCTCCAACGGCATGCCGATCTTTTTCCGGGTCGCCTTCAAGCCGGTGGCTACCGTAATGCGAGAGCAGGATACCGTGGACGATTCCTTTCATAACACGACCATCACCGGCCGCGGCCGCCATGATCCTTGTGTGTTACCGCGGGCCGTGCCGATGGTGGAGGCAATGACGGCCTTGGTGCTCGTGGATCATGCGCTGCGGCAACGCGGGCAATGCGGTTGATGCGCGGATTTTAGCGCAGAAATGCTCTTGCGGACCAAAAAGGGCGAGCCATTGCTGGCTCGCCCTGTGCGTTTCGGAGGAAAGCTTACTTCTG
>CAYWCK010000313.1:0-6437 GCA_964456685.1 uncultured Bifidobacteriaceae bacterium
CTCGACCATCGTGCCAGCCTTTCCGCTGACCTCGATGGAGCGGGCCGTGGATCGCGTCGAGGATCTCGTGATGACCCACGCGATGCGGTTGCGCAGTTCCAGCGACGAATCACTCAGCGTCATCATCAAACCCGGCGCTGGCATCCAGATCGCCTTGGAAGTTCGCCAGGATCGCGGCGGTCTGGAAGTTCAGGCATCTTTGCAACACGGCGATTTTGGTTTTCTCAGCCGTCATTGGGCCGACCTACAACAGCAACTCGAAGCGCGCGGCATCCGGCTCAATCCGCTGACCAGTGATCAGCCGGAGTTGGCCGGCAATCATTCCCACCCCGATTCCCACGCCCCAAAATATTCCCCGGACCAGCTCGCACCGGTGACCAAAGCGCGCGGCTTGACCATCGAAGGCGTCGTCGCCGTCGCCAGTGCACCACGACCGGCCCGCCGGTCTGAAAACTGGGAAACCTGGGCCTGAATTATGGCTATTAGCACCACCTCCGCCACCAGCGCCACCACGACCGACTGGAACACGAGCGACAATTCGCGAGTGCCGATCAAGACGCTGGATCAGAATGATTTTCTCCGATTGCTCATTACGCAGTTGAGCGCCCAAGACCCGCTCAATCCGCAGAAGGACACGGAATTCATCGCGCAGATGGCGCAGTTCAGTTCGCTCGAACAGGCCAAGAGCATGCAAAGCAACATCGCCGCGTTGCGCACGGATCAGCAGCTTTTGCAGGCGAACGTGATGCTGGGCCAGACCGTGGAATTGCAAGTGGACAAGGACACCACGAAGTCCGGCATCGTCTCGGCGGTGCAAATCGTGGATGGCGCGCCCAAGCTCGTCGTGGATGACCAGGCGTACGATTTGAGCCAGGTACTCACGATCACGCCCACGGTTTTCACCCAATAACCATTTCACTGATCATGTTCGACGAAACCCCGGAAGCTTACGACTGGCAAAGTGACGACGCCGGTTATGACTTGGATGCCACGGCGGCGACGCAGGCGAACGTGATTCCAGAAAATACTTTCACACGTGGCGGGGTCAGCACCGCGTGGATCGAGGCAGGGATGCCGCAAATCATGGTGGATCTGGCACGCTTGACCGTCGCCTGGATGCCCACCGTCACCCTGACCAATTAAACCAAGAAAGAATCCCATGCTTCGCTCACTTAATTCCGGCGTCAGCGCCATGCAACAATTCCAAGGCCAGATGGACGTCATCGGCAACAACATTGCCAATGTCAACACGGTTGGCTTCAAAAGTGCCCGTGTGGATTTTGCTGACTCCTTCAGCCAGGCCCTGCAAACCACCGGCTCGGGCGGCTCAACCCAGATCGGCACCGGCGTCATCACCAACAGCATCACCAACCAGTTTATCGACGGCGCAATTACCAATACTGGGGGCAAAGACGATCTCGCCATTTCCGGCGATGGTTTCTTCCTCGTTAACGACAGCGTGACTGGTGCGACGTACGCCACCCGCGCCGGCGACTTCACCCTCAGCGGCGGCTATCTCACCACCCAGCAAGGGATGCGGGTGCAGGGTTACAGCGACAGCGGGTTAACAACGCTGGGCGACGTCATGATCGACAGCACCGGGGCCCCCAACGGCTCGACCGCAGAGGTAAAGAGCTACAGCTTCGGGAACGACGGCAAAATCACCGTGCTGCTGGAGGATGGCACCCAGTTCGTGCGCGGCCAGGTCCTGCTGCAGAAGTTCAGCAGTCCGCAGGCACTCGTGAAGGAGGGCAATAACCTCTACTCCGGCCTGACCGCAGCCGGTCCGCTGGCAACACCCGCTGCCCCGAATACAGGAGGCACCGGCAAAATCATCGGACGCTCGCTGGAGATGTCCAACGTGGATCTGGCGGGACAGTTCGCGGATCTCATCACCACGCAGCGCGCCTTTCAGGCCAGCGCTCGCATCATCACCACCAGCGATGAGTTGCTGGCTGAACTCGTGAACTTGAAACGGTAATTCTTATGGCTGCCAATCGCATCGAATCCTCGCCCTCCGCGGAGCCGGCTGCGGCCTCCGCCGAAGCCGCCCCGAAAGCGCCCGCGTCCAGCGGCGGTATCATGGCATTTCTGCCGTTGATCATCGCCCTCGTCGCCATGCCCGCGATCGCTTACGCCATGACCACCTTCGTCTTGCTGCCTAAACTCAGGAAAGACTTGGGCATCACCCAGGCGGAGGCGGGCTCCGGTCACGGCGCGGAAGCCAAAAATGCCCACAAGGAATCCGTGCCCATGACCAAGCTGCTGGTCAATGTGGCGGGCACCATGGGACAACGCTATCTGCTCGTCAGCCTTTCCATCGTGAGCACGGATGCCAACTTCAAGGAGAAGTTGCAGCTGCACGACGCGCAGTTGAAAGACATGGCCTGCGGTACGCTGGCCACCAAGACGCTGGCCGACCTCGAAAAGCCCGGCGCGCGCAATCTCATCCGCACCGAACTGATCAGCGGCTTCAACAACATCCTGGGCGCCGCGATGGTGCAGGAGATTTATCTCACCGAGTTCGCCATCCAATAACGCGCAGGTCATGAGTCAACCCACGTCCACGCCGAAGCCTGCCGTCGATGCCACCCCAGTGGCCGTGCTCAATGCCCGGGGTGTCCGTGAGGAAATCCGCGCCGACGCCATCAAGAGCCACGACTTCCGCCAGTCCGGCTTCCTCGCCCCGAGCGAGTTGCGCCGCATCCGCCTGCGCCACGAGCAATTTGTGCGCTCCCTCGCCGCGCGGCTGGCCATGTTTCTGCGGCTCGAATTCTCGGTCAACCTGCACAAGTTGCAGATCGTCGGTTACCAGAAATTCACCGATGCCTTCCCGGGCTCCACGCACATCACCCTTTTCAAAACCGATCCCCTCAAGGGCGTCAGCCTATTGGTCACGCCACCTCGCTTGGCCTTGTTGTTTGTGGACCGGTTGCTCGGCGGTCCGGGGCAGATGCCCGAAGCGGCCCGCGATTTGAACGAGATCGAAGTCGCCCTCACCGACCAGGTCGCGACGATCATCCTAAGCGAATGGTGCAGCCATTGGCCGGAAATGCGCGAAGTCCGGCACGCCGTGCTGGGCCACGAAAGCAACAGCAAGTTTCTGCAAACCTCGCCGGCCGACACAGCCATGCTGTGCGTCTCGCTCAGCGTACAGTTGGGCGAACAAGCCGAGTATCTTTACCTCGCCTTCCCCTACACCACCGTCGAACCGCTCATGCGGCTGCTTTGCCCAAGCGGCGTGCCCGAAGCGGACGCCGCCGCCGCGCGCGCACCGAAGCCGAAGTGGAACGCGGAATTCGACGACGTGACCGTGCCCGTCATCGCCGAATGGCAAGGCTTGAAACTTTCCGCCGGCAGCATCGCGCGACTCCAGAAAGGCGACCTGCTGATGCTCGATCCGCGCTGCGCCGCGCAGGTACAGCTGCGCTTCAGTCACGTGCCGAAATTCGTCGGCCGACCCGGCACCCGCGGCGGCCGTTGGGCCGTCGAATTGACGACCGCCGTCACCGAAAGAGTTTAATGAACGCCACCGCCGAAATGCCCGCCAATCTGAACCTCGTCCTCGACGTGCCGGTCAACCTCACCATCGAGCTGGGCAGCTGCCAGTTGCCGATGAAGGAAGTGCTCCAGCTCAATGTTGGGTCGGTGGTTCAACTCGACAAATCCGCCGACGCCCCCGTGGAAATGAGCGTCAACGGCAAACTCATCGCGCACGGTGAAGTCGTCGTCATCGGCGACCGTTTCGGCGTGAAGATCACGGACGTCGTCGGCGCTGCACCGGCCTGAACCGAGGCAGCATGAAAGGTCACCCTTACCGCCTCGACCTCGGGCGCACGCGCTGCGGTGGCCTCCCCCAACTGGTCCTTTTCTTTCTGGCCCTGAGTGTGGTCGCCGCATGCGCCGCCGGCACGAACAGCGTGCCCGCCATCGCTCCCCTGCCCGACCTCGGCCCGTCCCTGCTTCGCGTGATGGGTGCATTGTTGCTGGTGCTGGGTGTGTTTCTGGGCGGCGTCTGGCTGTTCCGCAACTGGCAACGCCTTTCCGTTCAACGCGGCCGCCCTGCGAAGTTAAACGTCCTCGAAGTCCGCTCGCTGGGTGGACGCCACGCGATCTACGTCGTCGGCTACGAACGCGAACGCTTGCTGCTGGCTTCCGGTCCGACCGGCGTGAGTTTCCTCAGTCAGCTGCCACCCGCGGATGAAGATTCCGCCAAGGAAACCGCCGAGAAACCGGCTGCACCGTCCTTTTCCGAAGCCCTCGCAAAAGTCCTGAAAGGCAAATGAACCAACCCGCCGCCAGCTTCGCAGCGCCTTACCGCAAGTGCCTTGCGGTGATTTTGCTTTTCCTGGCGCTGTTCAGCTGGTCCGCGGACGCCCAAACGAACGTGGCGGCCAGCTTCGGCCCGGTGCAAATCTCGCTGGGAGGGAACACCGGCAGCGGTCAACCGCAGGATGTGGACATCGGCATCAAGGTGCTCGTCGCCATCACGCTGCTCTCGCTGGCGCCGTCAATCCTGTTGCTGATGACCTGTTTTACGCGCATCGTGATCGTGCTCTCGTTTGTGCGGACAGCCCTGCAACTGCAAGGCACACCGGCTAACCAGATCATCGTTGGACTTTCGCTGTTCATCACCTTCTTTGTCATGGCGCCGGTTTGGGACAACATCCAGACGCAGGCCATCGCACCGTACCAAGCCAAGCAAATCTCTGGCGAGCAAGCCATCGAACGCGCGTCCGCCGAGGTTCGCACCTTCATGTTGCGGCAAGCCCGGCCCAAGGACGTGGAATTGTTCGCGGCGATGGCGCGTCTGCAGCCGACCCGGCCGGAAGAACTCCCGCTCCGCGTGGTCATCCCGGGATTCATCATCAGCGAGCTGCGCACGGCTTTTCAGATGGGATTCCTGATCTTCGTTCCCTTCATCCTTATCGACCTCGTCGTCGCCACCGTGTTGATGAGCATGGGCATGATGATGATGCCGCCCACGACTTTTTCGCTGCCGCTGAAGCTGCTGCTCTTCGTGCTGGTGGACGGTTGGTCCCTGGTTGTGCGGTCGCTGGTCAACAGCTTTGGCATGTAGCGTTGGTTTTATGAATCCCGAATTTGCCATCGAACTTCTCAAGACGATGATCATCCAGGCGCTCACGCTGGCCGCACCGTTTCTGGTAGCGGCCATGGTCATCGGCCTGGCGGTGAGTTTGTTTCAAGCGGTCACGTCCATCCACGAACAAACCATGACGTTCGTGCCGAAGGCGCTGGCGATTGTCGGCATTCTGCTGCTCCTCCTGCCCTGGCTCGTGCGGTCACTGGTGGAGTTCACCACCGCCGTGATCGAGAAAATGCCGCAAATGGTGCAATGAAGTGGAACTCGATTACCAAACCTGGATGCTCGTGTTTCTGCGCATCAGCGCGTTTCTGCTGGTGCTGCCGTTCTTCTCCGCCACGAACTTCCCGGTCACCATCCGCGTCGCCTTGGGGGCGCTGACCGCGCTGTTGGTCGCGCCGATGATGCCGCATTACGGGCTCGCGAAACTGGGACTCTTCTCCGTGATCGGTGTGATGGCGCAGGAGGTGGGCGTGGGTCTGCTGTTGGGATTCATTTCACGGATGGTTTTTTACGCCGCCGACCTCGCCGGTAATTTCGTGGCCACCGAACTCGGGCTGAACCTCGGTCAGATCTTTAACCCGATGGCCGGCAGCTCGTCGCAATTGCCGGGCACCATCCTGTTCTTCCTCGCGGCCATCGTGATGCTCACCCTGGATTTGCACCACTGGGTGTTGATGGGATTTGCGCGCACCTACGACGTGCTGCCCATGGGCCACGTGCATCTCAACGGCATGCTCTTCGAAACCGTCCTGCGCCACACCAGCCGGATCTTCGTGATCGCGCTGCAAATCTGCGCCCCGGTGCTGGCGGCGTCGTTTGTCGTCACGGTCATTTTCGCGGTGCTCAGCCGCGCCGTTCCGCAGATGAACGTGTTCACGCTCAGCTTTTCCTTCCGGATCGTCGCCGGCCTGGCGGTGTTCGGCTTCACGCTTCAACTCACGGCGCAATACGTGACCAATTATCTGAACGCACTGCCGGACGACTTGTTCCGCGTGGCGCAGATGCTGGGTACGAAATGAAACAACCCCGGCCATGAGCGAACAGCAAGGCGAGAAAACCGAGCAACCGACACCAAGGCGGCTGGAGGAAGCGCTCAAGAAGGGGCAGATCGCGCGCAGTCCCGAAGTCCAGACGGCCGCCGTGCTGCTGGCCGGACTCGCGGCGCTCACGTTTGCCGGTCATGAAATCTGGCAGAACCTCGTCGCCGCCACGGTCACCACGCTCAGCCACCTGCACGACACACAAATCACGACCAACTCGCTCCAGGCCCAAGGCATTGCCGGGACGCTGCTCTTTTACCTGCCGGTGCGCATGAGCGGGCGACTCGCGT
>CAYWCK010000314.1:0-6398 GCA_964456685.1 uncultured Bifidobacteriaceae bacterium
TCGCCGTAGCCGAGATCGTCAGCGAGAATGATAACGATGTTAGGCTGACCAGCCACCGAAGCGGTGGGCGTGATCACTGCGGTCAGGAGCACACCTCCGAGAACTGAAAACCAATTTAGCATTTTCATTTTGTTCATCCGGATTATTCCTTTGCCGCCTTGCCCTTCCAACCTCCAAGCGGCAGCACGTTCGCCCGCGCGGCCCAAGTGTCCCATTGCGCGGCCAGCTTCTTCACCAGTTCGGGCTGTGCCCCGGCGAGGTTGTGCAACTCGGTCCGGTCTTCCTCCATGTCGTAGAGCTCCCAGGCCTCGTCCGCTTTGGCGACTAGTTTCCATTTACCGTCGCGCACTGCCCGATTGCTCTCGTGCTCCCAGAAGATGGGATTCGGTCGCGCAACCGAATTGCCTTTGAACAGCGGGCCAAGCGAGAGGCCTTCCATGGGTTTGATTTTGTTGCCGCCCAATTCCGCGGGATACCGGGCGCTTCCCAAATCAACACAAGTCGCCATGATGTCAATCACGTGACCGGGCTGCGGTTCAATTTTGCCCGTGCGACTCGGTGGAATGCCGGCGGGCCAATGGACAATCAGCGGCGTGGCGATACCGCCTTCATGAACCCAATGCTTGTATTCTCGAAACGGAGTGTTCGAGACGTTGGCCCAGTTCTTTCCGTAGGCAATGTAGGTGTCCGCCGGCCCCGGCATCACGCCCGGTCCGGTTCGCACCACACGGCCATCACGGGTCTGCATTGGTGGTTTGGTCTGAAGTTGCAGTTGATCAGGCGGCATGGGCTGAAGTTGTGCTCCGGCGTTGTCCGGTGGGTTCACGCGCCCCATGGTCTCGGCACAGCCCCCGTTGTCATGCAAATAGAGGATGACCGTATTGTCGAGCGCACCCTGGCGTTTCAACTCGGCGACAATGCGGCCGATGCCTTGGTCCATATTGTCCACCATCGCGTTAAAGACTTCCTTGCAGCGTTGCTCCCACGGTTTGCGTTTCACATCCGCCCAATTGCCGGCCGTGGCGGTGAGTTCCCACTTCGCATTGATCAACCCCGCCTCCTTCAACCGTTTGAAACGTTCCTGCCGCACCGGATCGTAACCGCCCGCGAACTTGCCTTTGTATTTCTCGATATCTTTCTCCAACGCGTGCATCGGCCAGTGCGCGGCCGTAAAGGCGACGTACATGAAAAACGGCTTGTCCGGTGACTCCTTGCGGTGTTCCTGCAAAAACTTCACCGCGTTGTCGCTGAGAGCGTCGGTGTAATAATATTCCTTGGGTTTGTATTCCGGATCATTTTCCGGGGTGATGAAGCGGTTCTGCCGGCAAAGTGCGGACGGGTCGTAAAAACTGCCGTAACCTCGCAGTGTGCCGTAAAATTTTTCGAAGCCGCGCTGGATTGGCCAGTTGTGTTGATCATCCGTCGGACCATCGAAGTGCGTTAGATGCCACTTGCCGACCATGTAGGTGCGATATCCCGCGCCCCTGAGAACTTCGGGTATGGTGACGCAATTGCGATTGAGATCGCTCCGATAACCGTCCAACCCCCGGTCCACCATCATGTGCCCCATGCCGGCTTGGTGTGGGTAAAGTCCGGTCATCAGCGCCGCGCGGCTCGGGCAGCATCGCGAAGTATTATAGAACTGCGTGAACCGGAGGCCATTCTTCGCCAGGGCATCAATGTTCGGCGTTTGAATCTCCGAACCAAAGCAGCCGATGTCCGAGAAGCCCAGGTCATCCGCCAAGATGACCATGATATTCGGCCGAGGTTTCGCCTCACCACCCGACAACTCAAAGGCGAACAACCAAAGCACACAATGCAACAGCCTAGAGTAATTCATGGTCAACATTTTCACGATTCTACGGACCGACTGGTCGTAGGTTTGAGACTACTTCCCGCCACAAGTTGTGAAAAGTCTCACCATGAAATTCTTGCTGAATAATGATCACGGACCGGGCCGGGCCGACCAGGCTGGAATCATGCCGACCGGTTGCCAGTTTAATCCGGTTGAAACCTTTGACCAATTCGCATTAACTCATCGCCAGCCAAATCACCAACACCGACATGAAGTCCACCAGACCCACACCTCTCAATCGTCGCGAATTCGTCCGGCGCGCCGGGCTCGGCGTCGCCCTGTTCAACATTCTGCCGGGCCGGTTGCTTCACGGAGCGGAACGTATCTCGGCCAACGACAAGCTCAACGTCGCCGGCATCGGCATCGGCAGCCGCGGCGGAGCGGACGTGGACGAGGTGGCCGGACTCGGCCACAACATCGTTGCGTTGTGCGATGTGGATGAGAATTACGCCGCCAAAGAATTCGCCAAGTATCCGAATGCGAAAAGGTTCACGGATTATCGCGTCATGCTGGACAAGTTGGGCAAGGACATTGACGCCGTGGTCATCGGCACCCCCGATCACACCCATGCGGTGATCGCCATGGAGGCCATGCGCCGCCACAAACACGTTTATTGCGAGAAGCCATTGACGCACACCATTCACGAGACCCGCACGTTGATGGCGGCGGCTCACAAATACAAAGTCGTCACCCAACTCGGTAACCAAGGGCATTCGAGCGACACCATCCGCCGTGTGTGCGAGTGGATTTGGTCGGGCGCCATCGGCAAAGTTCACACGGTGCACGCGGGCTGCGACGCGTTTCCAAACGTGTATTGCCAGATTCCGAATCTTCCGAAACTGAGCGAGCGTTCCGAAATTCCGGCAGGACTCAATTACGACCTCTGGACTGGCCCGGCCGAATTCCATCCCTACTCCAAACTCTGGGTGCCGTGGAACTGGCGCGGCTGGCTCTGGTACGGCGGCGGCACCATCGGCGATTGGATCTGCCACGTCGTCGATCCCTCCTTCTGGGCGCTGGACTTGGGCGCCCCGACGACGGTTCAGGCGGAAACGGTCGGTTACGATCTGGCCCAACACGGCCTGACCTATCCGCCGGGCGCGAAAATCACCTTTGAGTTTCCGGCCAAGAACGATCGCGGCGCGGTCAAACTCATCTGGCACGACGGCAAAATCAAAATTCCGCGCCCCGCCGAATTCACCGCGGACGACAAGCTGCCGGGGACGGGTGCCATCATTTACGGTGACAAGGGCATGATCGTCCACGGCTCGCACGGCGGCGGCGGCTGTCACATTTTGCCCGAGTCACTCATGGAAGCGAACTCAGGCAAGAACACGCCGGCAGAAAAAATTCCCCGCGTGAAGGGGCACGCTTGGGACTGGGCGGACGCCATTCGCAATGGCCGGCTGGCTGGCTCGAACTTCGACTACGGTGGCGGGCTCACTCAGATTGGTTTGCTTGGCCTCATTGCTTTGCGCTTTCCCGGTGAGCAGTTGCAGTGGGATGCCAAGAACGCGCGGTTCATCAACCACAAGGCGGCTTCGGCGCTGGTCAAGCTGCCTTACCGCCGAGGCTGGAAACTGTAATGCTTCGTTTTTCCATTCCATTCCGGCGCCGCCTGCTGGCTCGTTCGTGCGCCAGCTTCCTTGGGGCGATCGCCTTGTCCGTGCACGCTGCGCCCAAAGCTGGCCAGCCGATCAGTTACAATCGCGACATCCGGCCTTTGCTTTCCGACAAATGCTTTGCCTGCCACGGTCCCGACGCCGGCAAACGCAAAGGTAAACTCCGGCTCGATATTCGCGAAGCAGCGCTCGAGCGCGAGGCTTTCGTTCCCGGCAAACCGCAGGAAAGCGAATTTATCCGCCGCATCACCACCACCAATCCGGAGGATGTGATGCCGCCAGCGGAATCCAACAAATCGCTGACCAGCGACGAGAAGGATCTTCTCCGTCGTTGGATTGCTGCCGGCGCGAAATATGAAGGGCATTGGGCGTATGAAAAACCCATCAAACCCGCCGCCCCGGCCAAGTCGAACCCGGTGGATTGGCTGGTGGAGCAGCGCTTGCGGCAAATCGGTCTGACACCGTCGGCCGAAGCTGATCGCCGCAGCCTCGCGCGCCGACTTTATTCCGACCTGATCGGCATCCCACCTAAGCCGGAAGAGGTGGAGGCGTTCGCCCGTGACAAATCACCAGAGGCTTACTCCCGCTTGGTGGAAAAGCTCCTCGCTTCGCCGCATTACGGCGAGCGCATGGCGCTGGGCTGGCTCGACGTGGTGCGCTTCGCCGACACCATCGGTTATCACTCCGACAACCCGCGCAACATCTGGCCGTATCGCGACTATGTGATTCGCGCCTTCAACACCAACAAACGCTTCGACACTTTTACGCGCGAGCAGATCGCTGGCGACCTGCTGCCCGACAGCAATCAGGAACAGAAAGTTGGTTCTGCCTTCAACCGCCTTTTGCTTACGACGGAGGAAGGCGGCGCGCAGCCCAAGGATTACGAGGCGCGCATGTTGACCGATCGCGTCCGCGCCGTCGGCAACGTCTGGCTCGGGCAAACCATCGGCTGCGCCCAGTGCCACGATCACAAGTTCGATCCGTTCACGATGCGCGATTTCTATTCCCTCGGCGCATTCTTCGCGGATGTCCGCGAGCCGAGCATAGGCAAGCGCGAGGAAGGCATGCTGGTGCCGGACGAAGCGCAATCGGCTGAACTGACCCGCCGCGAGGCTGCAGCCAAGCGTCTGGCCGCGGATTATGACGCGCCCCATGAGGAACTGCGTGACGCGTTCGCGAGCTGGGAGGCAGCCCAAACCAAGTCTGCGGCCCAGGAAACTCTCTGGACGCCGCTGAAACCCACCAAGGCGCGTGCCGGCGGCGGCGACAAACTGCAAACGAAACCGGACGCCTCCATCCTCGTCACTGGCAACAAGAAGCCCGAAACGGACACATATACTCTCACCTTAACCAACCTGCCGTCGCGCATCCGCGGGCTGCGCATCGAGGCGCTGCCCGATGATTCGTTGCCGGCCAAAGGCCCGGGCCGGGCGGACAACGGCAACTTTGTAATCTCGCGTGTGCATGCCACCATTGAGCGCGCAAGCGGCACCAACGAGTCCGTCAAATTTGTCTTTGCTCGCGCCAGCTTTGAACAAACGTTCGCGGCGGAAAATCATCCCGACAAAAAGTGGAGCGCGGCCTCGGTCATTAATGCGGAGTTGGCGGACGAACTCGCCGGTTGGGCGGTGCTGCCGGAAATCGGAAAGCCGCAGTACCTCATTCTGGATTGCGGCGAACCGCTGCAACTCGAAGAAACGGACACCCTCAAGGTTGAACTTCTTCAAAATCACGGAAGCGGTCGACACACCTTGGGCCACTTTCGCCTGGCGGTGACCGCCGCCGCCGAGGCCGTGGCCACCCCTGCCGCTCCACCCCCATCTAAAACTGTGGTGGACATCCTCAACACTCCCGCCGACCAGCGGACCACGGAACAGAAGGAAAAACTTTGGAACGAATTCAAGCAAGTCACCCCGGAACTGGCAAAGCTGCGCGACGATCTCGCCGCCGCTCGCAAAGCGCGCGCAGACTTTGAGGCCTCCCTCCCCCGCTGTCTGGTTTCCGTGGCCGAGGAGAAGCCGCGTGCTGTGCGGATTCTGCCGCGCGGCAACTTCCTTGTTGAAACCGGCGATATTGTTCAACCGGCCTTGCCCGCGGTCCTGAAAAGCTCGTGGCAATCGTTGGACAAGCCGCAGCTGACGCGCCGTGATCTGGCCGAGTGGTTGATCGCCCGCGAGAATCCTCTCACGGCGCGCGTGGTGATGAACCGGCTCTGGAAGCAGTTCTTCGGTGTCGGTCTCGCCAAGCCGCTGGATGATTTCGGTGCGCAAGGCGAAGCCCCGAAGAACCCGGAGTTGCTCGACTGGCTGGCGTGCGAGTTCATGGACAGCGGGTGGGACGTAAAGCACATGATTCGCTTGCTCGTAAACAGCCGGACTTACAGGCAAACCTCCGTCCTTTCGAAAAAGGCCCGGGCGGTTGATCCCTACAATCGCGAATTCTCCGCGCAAGGCCGTTGGCGCATGGACGCCGAACTCGTGCGCGACAACGCGCTCACCATTTCCGGATTGCTCGTGGACAGGATCGGCGGCCCGAGTGTGAAGCCGTATCAGCCCGATGGTTACTGGGAGAATCTCAATTTTCCCCCGCGCACCTGGGAGGCCAGCGTGGGCGAAGGACTTTATCGCCGGGGTCTCTACACCTGGTGGCAGCGCTCGTTTCTTCACCCCAGCCTCCTCGCTTTTGATGCACCGAGCCGTGAGGAATGTTGCGCCGAGCGCACCCGCTCCAACATCCCGCAACAGGCGCTCGCGTTGTTGAACGACCCGACTTACATCGAAGCCGCGCGGAGTTTTGCCGTGCGCATTCTGCAAAACGGCGGCACGAAGACCGATGCGCGATTGCGCTGGGCCTGGCAGCAAGCCCTCGCTCGCAACCCGCGCAAGGACGAACTTGCCACCACCACCACATTGCTCAAAAAG
>CAYWCK010000315.1:0-6374 GCA_964456685.1 uncultured Bifidobacteriaceae bacterium
TCAGCGGACGGAGAACGCAGCGAGGATTTCATCGCTGCGGCCAAACCCGTTTACAACATCTTCGAGGCAGCGGACAACCTGCGCGCCTTTAATCATCACAGCGGCCATAGCTATCCGCCCTCCGCCCGCGACACGGCGCAAGACTTCCTCGATCGCTATCTGAAACGGTAGCGCTACTTGCCGCCAAACAGGACGCAATCCACGATGCGGTGCGTCGTGTCATCCCAGCCCGGACCGGAGCGGTTGGAGAGAATGATGACCGTGAAGCGCTTTTCCGGATAGCGGGCAATGCGATTGCGAAAACCGATTGTGCTGCCGTTGTGCGCAATCTCCTTCAGCCCGCGATACTCGCCAACAAACCAGCCATAGCCATAGCTGAGCCCCGCCCGATCCGACTTAACATGAGGAGCAAAAGCGGCGCGCAGCACGCGGTCGCTGGCAATCTTGGATTTGTAAAGCGCTTGATCCCATTTCAGCAAATCGGCCAGTGATGAGTAAACGCCACCGTCGCCGAGCACGGAACTCGTCAGGCTTTGGTCGGTGCGCACCCACAGGTTCGAAGCCTGCGAGTGGCCAAACGCGCGATTCGGCACCACGCTCAGCCCTTGTTCGTAAGCCAGCGTGTTCGTCATCTTGAGCGGCTCGAAAATGTTCTGCTTTAGAAAGCGCGCAAAAGTCTGTCCCGATCGCGCTTCCACAATCATGGCCAGCAAGGCGTAGCCGGAATTGCTGTAACTGAATTTCGTGCCGGGCGGAAACTGTGTCGTTGGTCGGTTGGTCAATGCGGCGGCAGCGCGCTGCTGCAACTCGGCCTTTAACTTCGCAGCGTTGTCCGTTTCGTTCTCTGACCACGCCACCGTGTGCAGGTCAGCCCTCGGACCGTCGCCAGTGTGCTCGATCACGAGCCGCAGCACATCCTGGTCAAGCACCGGAATCGTCGTGCCCGCTGGAATAATTTCATCGTATTCCACCAAACCCGCGGTGTGCGCCAGCAACTGCTCCACGCTGATCTGCTTTCCGTAGCTGGGAAATCCGGGAAAGAAGTCCGTGAGCTTTTCGTCAAGTTTCAGCTTGCCGCGATCGGCGAGCATCAAGACCGCCAATGCGGTGAACTGCTTGGAAACCGACGCCAGCCGGAAATTGGTATTGGTGGTGCACGGTGTTTTGGTCACCAAATCCGCGAGGCCATAGCCCTTGGCATAAACGGGCTTCCCGTTGTGAATGATCATCAGCGCGGCGCCCGGCGCGTTCGGATGATCATAGTTCTTGAACAGTTCGTCCACCCGTGCCGCTTGCGCGGCGTCGAGTGCGAACGCGGATTTGGTCGTGATAGCCATGGCAGTAAGAACGGAAGCGAGCGTGAGCTTTTTCATTCAATGTGGCGCCGCAACTTTGAGTTTGGTCCAGGTCAGGCCAATGACGCCGAGCACCGCCAACGCGCCGCCAGCCAGCGAGCGGAGTGTGATTTTTTCGTTCTCAAACATGCGCGCAAAGGGAATCACGGTCAGCGGTGTGAGTGCAACAATGGACATCACGATGCCGGTGGGTGTGGTTTCGAGGGCCCATTGCATCGCGCTCACGCCAAGGGTTTGGCCGGCGAGGCTGTTGGCCAAAACGAACGGCCAGATGCGCCGCCATTTCTCGCGCGCGGACGTCGTGTCGAAGACGTCCTCAACATCCTCCGGCAATCGAACGAACTGCCGCTTGGCGATGAGCAAAAGCACCGCCGCAATGAGCAACCCGCCGAGAATTCGTTGAAATGCTGCCGTGCCGCCATCAATCGTCTGCCCGCTGGCGTGCGCGATGGCGTAAGCCTTGCGGCTCAATACTGCCCCCGTGCCGTTGCCCAACGCGCCGATCAACGCGCACACTGCGCCCACGAAAAGCGCGCGGCGCGGAATGTGCAAATGTTCGCCCGGAGATAGCGCAATGCCGACCCCCGCGAGGATGAGCATCATGCAACCGACCTGCGGCGCACCCAAAGTTGTGCCGAGCCAAAGCCACTCGACCAATGCCGCGAGCGGCGCTGTGAGGCATTGCAGAATCAACAGCGACAGCCGGGAGCCAAGCCGCGGCAAGGTTTGAAACAATCCCGCGTCGCCAATGCCGATGCCGACGACTCCGCTGAGCAAGAACATAGGAAAGGCCTCCCCGCCGGCACCGCCGCCGCCGAGGTACGCCCAGATTCCGAGGAACAATGTTGCCAGCGCCAGCCGCCAGAAGTTTGCTTCTACCCCGCCAATGAGTTTCGCCGTGCGATGACCGCACGTGACGGAGATCGTGAACAGCAAAGTGGCGAGGAACGCAGCAAACACGGTGCGGGAAGTTATTTCCATTGGGCTTCCGGAGCAAGCTCGTGGCGCGGCGCAACTTACCATCGGACAATCCGCGCTTGAATTCTTTGGCCCCAACGCCATGCTCGCGCTGCGAATGAAAACCAGCGCCAATGGAAATTCCACTTCGGGCTTGCGCAACTCCACCGCAGTCAGCCGCCGTCACTTCCTCCGCACCTCCATGCTCGCCGGCCTCGCGACGCCTTTGGTTCTGCCATCCGGCCTGCGCGCGGCCCGCGACGTCAACTCCAAGTTGAATCACGCGTGCATCGGCGTCGGCGGGATGGGCTGGAATGATTTCAACACCTTTATCAAACATGCACGGTTGCAAGTCGTGGCCTTGTGCGATGTGGATTCAAACCATCTCGACAAAGCCGCGAAACTCGTGCCGGGCGCGCGGCTCTATTCCGATTGGCGCGAGTTGCTGGAGAAGGAAGGTGACAAGATTGATTCGGTGAATGTCGCCGTGCCGGATCACATGCATTTTCCCATCGCCTACAGCGCGATCGCGAAGGGCAAACATGTTTATTGCCAGAAGCCCATGTGCCACGACGTGGCGGAGGTGCGGGCCTTGACCGAAATTTCCGTGAAGAAGAAGGTGGTCACGCAACTCGGCACCCAACTCGCCGCCGGCATCGGCGACCGGACAACGGCGCACTTTCTCAAGTCCGGCGTCATCGGGAAGATCAAGCACGCCTATCTGTGCTCGAACCGTCCGGGCGCGGTGGAGAATTATCGCCTGCTTGGGCCGCGGCCGGCAACTGGCACCAAGCCGCCGGCAAACTTGAACTGGGATTTGTGGCTCGGCACTGCGCCGGAGCGGCCTTTCGCGCCCGATATCTATCATCCCACCAAGTGGCGTGCGTGGCTGGATTTCGGAACCGGCTGGTCCGGCGACATCGGTTGCCACATTTTCGATTCCACGTGGAAAGGGTTGGGCATGAAGCCCGCACTGACGGTCCAAGCGGAAGTGCAGGAGTCGTGGAAGAATTCCGCCATCCGCCGCGGCGATACCTGGCCGCAGGGCGACCACATCACCTGGACTTTCCCCGGCAACCATCTGACCGCGGAAAAGGAACTGACGTTGGAGTGGTTCGATGGCGAGTTTTATCCGCCGAAGGACATCCGTGCGCTGTACTCGATCGAGGACTATCCGCCCGAGTCCGCGATGCTCATCGGCACGGAGGGTGCGCTCCTGCACCATCACGGACGGTCGCCTTCGCTGTTGCCGGAGAAAAAATTTGAGAATCTCGAGCGGCCAAAGTTTGAACCTCGCGATCATTACCACCATTTTGTGGACGCCTGTCTGGGGTTGACCAAAACTGAATCTCACTTTGCGCAAACCGGTCCGATGACCGAAGCCATTCTGCTTGGCACAGTGGCGATTCGCAATCCAGGCGAGAAACTGGAATGGAATCATCGCCGGATGAAATTCACCAACAACAATGCCGCCAACAAAATGCTCGCGCGCAGTTACCGTCCCGGCTGGCACGTGGGTGCATTCTGAACCCTCACATTTTTCGCTCGAATTCACCAAAGAATCCTGTCGTCATTAATCGCACATGAAGACCAAATCATCCTCGGTTCAGTTTTCCCGTCGTCGTTTCCTCGCGGTCACCGGCCTTGCGGTCGCGGCGCCGACCATCATTCCGTCCAGCGCGCTCGGCCTCGGTGGCAAGCCGTCCCCTTCGAATCGCATCGTCATGGGCATTGTTGGCTGGGGCATGATGGGGCCGGGTAACACCCGCGGGCTGCTGGCGCTGGATGATTGCCAGATCGTAGCCGCGTGCGACATCGACAAAGGGCCGCTCCAGGCGGCGGTGGATACGGTCAACAAGCATTACAAGAATTCCGACTGCAAGCCGTACCACGACTACCGCGAAATGATGGCCCGCAAGGACATTGACGCGGTGATGCTGGCCGTGCCGGATCACTGGCACGCCCTCACCGCCACGGAAGCAGCGCGGAACAAGAAGGACATTTACGGTGAGAAGCCTCTCGCCCGCACCATCGCGGAACAGCAGGCGATCGTGAAGGCGGTCCAGAAGAACAAACGCATCTGGCAGACGGGCTCCTGGCAGCGCTCGGAAAAGCACTTCCGCTACGCATGCGAGATTGTCCGCAACGGTTTGATCGGAAAATTGAAGCGCGTCGAAGTGGGCTTGCCCTCCGGCCATCATGATTTCAAAGGCACGCAACCGGCGTTCCTCAAGAAGCTCGAAGGATTGGAACCCAAGATCGAAACGCCGGCGCAAGTTTTACCGGGCACGAAAGCCTGGGATTTGTCGGTAGCGCAACCGCCGGCCGATTTTGATTTCGAACGCTGGATCGGCCCGTCGCGGGTCGAGCCGTACATTCAGGCGCGCGTCCACATGAACTGGCGTTGGAATTACAACACCGGCGGCGGGCAATTGCTCGATTGGATCGGTCACCACGGCGACATCGCGCACTGGGGCATGGGCTGCGAGCTTTCCGGACCTTGCGAAGTCAGCGGCTACGGTGAATTCCCGGCCCGAGACGCGGTGTGGAACACCTGCACGCGATATCGGATTACGGCCAATTATCCCGGCGACATCGAACTGACCATCGCTGGCGGCCATAACGACATCAAGGGCGGCACGAAGTGGATTGGCACGGACGGCTGGGTCTGGGTGAATCGTGGCAACTCCTTCGACTCGTCGAATCCGGCCTGGAACGACGCACGCGCGCTGCCCGAAGCCGACCGCAAGGTGAAGCTCTACGAATCGAGCAATCACTACCGCAACTTCATTGATTGCGTGAAGTCGCGCAAACCGACGATCACCCCGGTGGAAGTCGCGCACCACTCCGCCATTCCTGGTCATCTCGGCCTGATCGCGATGCTCGCGGGCCGCAAGATCAAGTGGGACTCCAAGCGGGAAGTAATCCTCAACGATCCCGGCGCTGCGAAGTTGCTGACGCGCGAATATCGCAAGCCTTGGAAGCTCCGCGCCTGAGCAGTGTCGCCATTTTCCTGGCCCAAACTTTCGCGGCAAGATTGGCTGCAGCCTTCCGTGCTGGCGCTGCTGGCGGCCAATGCCTTTCCGCTTGCCGGCGTTTTCCTATTTCGCTGGGAAGTCTTTCCCTTGCTGCTGCTGTTCTGGAGCGAGAACGTCATCGTTGGCATCTTCAACGCCTTGAAAATGCTTTGCGCCGCGCCAAGTCAGGGATTGCAGTGGGCGATGAAATGTTTCTTCATACCGTTCTTCTGCTTCCATTACGGCCTGTTTACTTTCGTGCACGGCATTTTCGTGGTGATTCTGTTTGGCGGTGGGTTGCGTGACCGGATGTCGGCGCCAAGCTTGCAGATGTTCCTGGACGCCTTGCGCGGGAATCACCTTGGTTGGGCCGTGCTCGGGCTGTTCGCCAGTCACGCCGTTGCATTCACGCACAATTACCTCCTTGGTGGTGAATTTCGCCGCACGGATGTCACCCAACTCATGATGCAGCCTTACGGGCGAATCATCGTGCTGCACCTCACCGTGCTGCTCGGCGGTTTCTTGATGATGGCGCTCAAGTCCCCCGTGCTCGGGCTCGTTCTCCTGGTGATATTGAAGACCGGGCTGGACCTTCGCGCCCACTTGAACGAGCGCGCCAAGTTCAAGTCCCGGCGAGATACCGACGAAACGACGACCTCCGCCTAACGCTGCCAAAAGTTCTCTTTCCCCGCCGGTTTCGCGCCTGTATTCTCCGCCCCGATTTTTATGAGCGAAGCACACAATCTATTCAACACGTTTCAAAAGTTTGATCTCGGCACGGGCAAAGAGGGCAACTTCTACTCCCTGCCCCACCTCGAAAAAGCCGGCGTCGGTCCGATCTCCAAACTCCCGGTCTCCATCCGCCTCGTGTTGGAATCCGTCCTGCGCAATTGCGACGGCAAACGCGTGAGCGAAGCCGCCGTCCGCGCGCTCGCCAACTGGAAGCCCACTGAGACGCGGACGGAGGAAATTCCCTTCGTCGTCGCGCGCATTGTATTGCAGGACTTCACCGGCGTGCCGCTCTTGGTTGATTTGGCCGCGATGC
>CAYWCK010000316.1:0-6328 GCA_964456685.1 uncultured Bifidobacteriaceae bacterium
GTCGTGCAAAGTCGTGGACGACTTGTGGCTGCCGAACGGGAGCGGTTCGTTGAATGACATTCGCGTGTCGCCGGATGGCAAATACGCCATCGTCACGCACATCCTCTCGCGCTTCCAATTGCCCACCACGCAGCTCGACCGCGGCTGGATGAACACCAACGCCAAGACAATCATTGACCTCACGCAAATGCGCGTGCTCAACACGGTGTTGCTCGACACCATTGATCGCGGCGCAGCGAATCCCTGGGGCGTCGCTTGGAGTGCCGATGGAAAAACTCTGGTGGTTGCGCTGGCCGGCACGCACGAGGTAAGCGTCACCGATTTTCCAGCGCTGCTCGCCAAGCTGGCCAAGGTCACGCCTGAAAGCGCCGCCGCACCCAGCCCCGCCCTGCCCTACAGCGGCTCGGCTTCCCGCGTGCCCTCCGATGTGCCCAACGACCTCTCGTTCCTCGTCGGCGTGCGAGAACGGCGTGCCTTGCCGGAAGGCGATCTCGGGCCGCGCGCGGTGGTGGTCGTCGGCCGGCGCGCTTACACGGCGAATTATTTTTCAGACACGCT
Organism: uncultured Bifidobacteriaceae bacterium; assembly: GCA_964456685.1. Classification (GTDB taxonomy): domain Bacteria; phylum Verrucomicrobiota; class Verrucomicrobiia; order Limisphaerales; family JADLHS01; genus CAYWCK01. The sequence continues at coordinate 559 of CAYWCK010000316.1, forward strand.
GACGGCGATTCAACTCGATGGCGAGCATCCGAAGATGGAGACGATTCCGCTCGGACCAAAAAAACAACTGACGGCAGAGCGGCAGGGCGAACTTTATTTCCACGACGCGCGGATCTGTTTTCAAGGCTGGCAAAGCTGCGCGACTTGCCACCCGGGCGAGGCGCGCGTGGATGCGCTGAATTGGGACTTGCTCAACGACGGCATTGGCAATCCGAAAAACAACAAGAGTCTTTTGCTCGTGCATTCCACGCCACCCGCCATGAGCACCGGCGTGCGCGAAAGCGGTGAAGCCGCCGTGCGGGCGGGTATCCGCCATATTCTTTTCACGGTGCAACCACCGGAAGTGGCGAACTGCATGGATGCTTATCTGAAATCCCTGAAACCCGTGCCAAGCCCGCGGCTGGTGAAAGGCCAGCTCTCCGTCGCCGCCAAGCGGGGCGGGCGCGTCTTCCGTGATCCGGAAGTGGGCTGCACCAAATGCCACGTCGCGCCGCTGTTCACGGATTTGAAATCCTACGACGTCGGCACCGCCGGCCCGCTCGATCGCGAAGTGAAAGAGTTCGACACGCCCACGCTCGTGGAAATCTGGCGCACCGCGCCGTACCTGCATGACGGCTCGGCCACAAGCGTCCGCGATGTGCTGACCACCGCCAATCCGCGCGATCAACACGGCAAGACCTCGCAGCTCACCGCGGATCAACTGAACGATTTGATCGAGTATTTGCTTTCGTTGTGAAGCGGAACCGTCCATTGACATGAACTTGAAGCTCCACTCGCGCGCGGCCGTGAGGTCCTCCCTCACCCCGGCCCTTTCCCGCTGGGAGAGGGAGAATCATTCGCTGATTTTGGAGCAATCCGGAACCGGCGCTGGCTCAAGAGTCTCTCGATCGGAACATTGTGGCCAAATGCCATTCCCTCTCCCAGCGGGAGAGAGCCAGGGTGAGGGAGAACCAACCGATTCACAACACGCGCGGCGTAAAAAGACCCAAGCGATCGAGACGCAAATTCGTTGGCCCGCGCTGCGCTTCGGCTGCCTGCTCCTGCTTTGCCTGGCTGCGGTCACGGCCACCGCCGCCGATTCGCTCCGTGGCCGTTTCCAAGCCGGGCCGATGGCGGGCGTCAGCGACGTCGTCTTCTGCGCGCGCATTCCCAACAGCGGCGATGGCCATTGGTACGCGAACATTGGCTATTACGCCCACGATCCGAACCGCAAGGCGTGGCGCGAAGGCGCAAAACTTTTCCGCCTCAATCTTGCCAGCGGTAAACTCACCACGCTCCTCGACGACCCGCGCGGTGGCATCCGCGACCCACAGGTTCACTACGACGGGAAGAAAATCCTGTTTAGCTATCGCAAGGGCGGCACGGAGAACTATCTGCTGCACGAGATCAACGCCGACGGCACCGGCCTGCGCCAAATCACGACCGGCGACTACGACGACTTCGAGCCTACTTATCTGCCGGACGGCGACATCGTGTTCGTTTCCACGCGTTGCAAGCGCTGGGTGAATTGCTGGCTCACGCAGGTGGCGATCATGCACCGTTGCGGACCGGACGGGCAGGACGTCCGCGCCATTTCCAGCAACAACGAACAGGACAACACGCCGTGGCCGATGCCCGACGGCCGCCTGCTCTACACGCGCTGGGAATACGTGGATCGCAGCCAGGTGGATTATCATCATCTCTGGGTTGCGAACCCCGACGGCACGGGCCAGATGAATTGGTACGGCAATCTGCATCCCGGCATCGTGATGATTGACGCGAAACCGATTCCCGGTTCGGACAAGGTCGTGGCGATTTTCTCGCCTGGCCACGGCCAACTCGAACACGCCGGCACGATCACGGTGGTGAATCCCAACGCCGGACCGGACAACAAAGCCTTCGCGAAAAACATCAGTCGCAACAACCAGTTTCGCGACCCATGGGCGTTTTCGGAAAACTGCTTCATGGCGGCGCAAGGGCAATCGCTCGTGTTGATGGACGAAGCTGGTGCGACGGAAATCGTTTTCAAATTATCGGAGGAAGACACCAAGCGCGGCATGTTGTTACAAGAGCCGCGACCGTTGATCGCGCACGCCCGCGAGCCGGTTATCTATCCGCGCGTCAACCCCACCGCGCCGACCGGCAAGCTGATTCTCGCCAATGTCTATGAAGGTCGCGACATGACCGGTGTGGCGCGCGGCGACATCAAGAAACTCCTCGTGCTCGAATCGCTGCCGATGCCCATTCACTACACGGGCGGCATGGACCCGATCAGTTACGGCGGCACGTTCACGTTGGAACGCGTCGTCGGCACCGTGCCGGTCGAGGACGATGGCTCGGCATACATGGAACTGCCCGCGCTGCGCAGCCTGTTCTTCGTCGCGCTGGACAAGGACGACTTGTCCGTGAAGCGGATGCAAAGTTTCCTGACCGTGCAGCCGGGCGAGACGAGCAGTTGCGTCGGCTGCCACGAGCAACGCACGCGCACACCGGGCAGCCAAAGCGCCCTCGCCACCGCCAAGGCCGTGCGCGGCGCGCCGAGCAAAGTTGAGCCGATCGCGGATGTGCCGGAGGTGTTTGATTTCCCGCGCGACATCCAACCCATCCTCGACCAACTGTGCGTTGAATGCCACGGCTATGAGAAGACCGCCGCTGGCGGTCCGCGCGCTGGGCGACTCCTACTCACGGGTGATCGCGGCCCGATGTTTAGCCACAGCTATTACATGCTGACCATTGCCAAACTTTTCTCGGACGGCCGCAATCAAGCCCGCAGCAGTTACGCGCCGCGCATGCTCGGTTCGTCCAACAGCAGGATTTTGAAAATGCTCGACGGCTCGCATTACGACGTGAAGGCCACCGAACATCAGAAGAAAATGCTGCGGCTCTGGATCGAGTCCGGTGCGGCGTATCCCGGCACCTACGCGGCGCTCGGCAGCGGCATGATCGGTGGCTACGCGGAAAACCAGATGGTTAATGCGGACTTCGACTGGCCGGCGACCAAGTCCGCTGCCGAAGTCATCAACCGCCGTTGCGCCAGTTGCCACGAAGTGCCGGGCCGATTGCTGCCGCGTGCCCTGGCCGACGAACGCGGCGTTTCGTTCTGGCGCCCGGAATGGGATGATCCACGTCTGAACACCAGCCGTCACATCGTCTTCAACCTGTCGCGCCCGGAGAAGTCGCTCATGCTCCTCGCGCCGCTCGCCGAAACCGCTGGCGGTTGGGGCTTGTGTCGCGACCCGCAAACCAAGCAACCGGTGAAAGTGTTCGCCGATACCATGGACGCGGATTATCAGAAACTGCTCGCCCACTGTGTGGCTGGCAAGGAACGTCTCGAACAGGTGAAGCGCTTCGACATGACGGACTTCACGCCGCGGTCGGATTGGGTGCGCGAGATGAAGCGCTACGGCATCCTCGCCGCCGACCCGAGTGCGGGATCGGGTTTCGATGTTTACAACACGGAGCGGAAGTATTGGGAATCGCTGTGGTATCGGCCAACTTCAACCACGGATAAACACTGATGCGCACGGATCAAATAGGACTCGACGGGTGCGACTGCACCCTGGGCTTTTTGCTAGCTTGGCGCGGCGCAAGATTCTCCCTCTCCCAGCGGGAGAGGGCCGGGGTGAGGGAGAGCACCTCGAATGATTCGCGCGCACGACAATCTCCCAGCCCAACGCAAAGGCGAAACCTTCTCCCTCACCCTTTATCCCTCTCCCGCTGGGAGAGGGAAACCGCAGCCAGCCGCGCTTCTGCCGATCAAGGCTCTGAATTATTTTATCCGTGTCCATCCGTAAGTGAGAAAGTCCTATGAAACAAAAACCTCTCGGCAACTCCGGCCTCTCCGCTTCGATTGTCGGTCTTGGCGCGTGGGTGCTCGGCGGCGGACCAATCTGGGGTCGGGACACGGACGACGCGGAATCCGTGCGCACCATCCAAGCCGCGCTCGACCTCGGCATCAACCTCATTGACACTGCGCCCGCCTACGGCTGGGGACGCAGCGAACGCGTCGTGGGCCGCGCCCTCAAGGGCCGGCGCGACAAAGCGATCGTCGCGACAAAGTGCGGCCTCTGGTGGGAAGATGCGCGCGGCAGTTTCTTCGCCGATTTCGACGGCAAGAAAATGAACCGCAGCCTCCGGCCCGACACCATTCAGATCGAAATCGAGAACAGCCTGCGCCGGCTCGACGTGGATTGCATTGACCTTTACCAGACCCATTGGCCGTCCATGCCGCCGGACCACACGCCCATCGCCGACACCATGGCCATGCTGCTCAAGCTCAAGCAACAGGGTAAAATCCGCGCCATCGGCGTGAGCAACGTGTCGCTCGATGAATTGAAGGAAAACCTCTGCTGCGGCGACACTTGCCGCGGCGAAGCCTCGCGCGAAGCCGGGGTCGTGAGCGACCAGTTCCGCTACTCGATGCTGCATCGGGAGGCCGAGCGCGACATCCTGCCGCATTGCGCGCAAAACCACCTCGCCACGCTCACCTACATGTCGCTCGAACAGGGCCTGCTCACCGGCAAGATTGGCATGGACCGCGTCTTCCAGCCCGGCGAATTCCGCAACAACACCGCGTGGAACGACTGGCTGATCCCCGCGAACCGCCGGCGCGTGCTCGACCTGCTCGCGTCATGGCGCGACCTCACGGACAAATACGTCTGCACCCTTTCGCAACTCGTCCTCGCTTGGACCGCCGCCCAACCCGGCGTCACGCACGTCCTCGCCGGCGGACGCAACCTCGCCCAAGTCACCGAGAATGCGAAGGCGGGGGAACTGGACTTGGAAACCGCCGATCTGGCGCGCATTCGGACGGATGTGATTGCGCTGGGGGAGCCGGTGAAAGCATGACTTTTACTCAGAACATGCGTACTTGGATGGGGCGTGTTAGGCTATCAGCCACCTCGCTATGACAATTCGCAGACCCAACTGGGGCTGGTTTCTGCCGCAATTTGCTGCCTTGGCGGTGATCATGTTGGGCCTAGGCTTGGCGAGTTGCTCTAGGAATTCATCGAAGGTCGTCCACGAAGCTGACTCCCTGATGCACCAAGCGTTTCAAGAATACGGGAACGGTTCGTTTGGTTCTGCTTCCAACGCATTGCAAACATACGTTGCGTACTTGGACGCAAATGAGCAGCGCATCGCTGGTTATCGCGACTACGACGCGAAAGATCTCAATGGCAATGATGTACCGTTTCCCGTCAGCCGCGATCTTCCGGTGATGCAGCTTGTGCCACATTCGATGCTTGTCTGCATGATGGTGTACGCTGGCAATACGAATGAGGCTGTAAGTCATTTGTCCCGCGCTTACGATTACCACACGCGAATTTGGACAAGGACCAAACGTTCGCCCGTGCCACGAGCGGAATTCCTGCAGTTCATTCTCGATGGTCGGGACAAAATAGACTCCAAGGCCGGAGCGGCTTGGAAGGCGCAGATCGTTCTGCACACGAATGTAGTTAGTGGAATCTCTGCCGCATGGATGCGACAGCAATTACCAGAAACCCGATAAACCCATGAATCTCCCGACCCACTGCCAAAACCGGGCGACCACCCTTGCCACACTCGCGTTCGCCACGCTGATGTTCACCACCGCGCCCGCGACCACCCGGGACTCCTGGCCGCAGCGCATCGAAGCCGACTGGTTGCTGGCCGAGGAAGTCGCGGCGCAAGACCAACTCGGCGGCTTGGTCACGACGAAAGCCGATGCCGCCGGTGGTTGCGACGGCATCAAGAACGGCGAGTGGGGCTTTCACACGGACAATTCCAAGAACCCGTGGTGGCAGGTGGATTT
>CAYWCK010000317.1:0-6315 GCA_964456685.1 uncultured Bifidobacteriaceae bacterium
CTTTCAGGGGAACCTCGACGTGCAAATGGAGATCGACCCGGCGACGCATGCCGCTCAGGCCCATTGCTCCAGCACGAACGGCCTCAGGCGCAAACCCGCAGCCGTTATCGCAGAGCGTGATTTCCAGATTACCGCCGCGCCGCTGCGCCGTAATCAAGACCTCCGTCGCGCCGGAATGCTTGACCGCATTGTTGAGGGCCTCTCGGGCCACAAGCAAGAGATTGCGGCGCTGATCGAGCGACAATGCCAATGGCGGGAGATCGGCGGCGAGGTCGAACCGGCAGGCGATGCGCGTGTCGCGCAGAAAGTCTTCGGTGTTCTGGCACAGCCGGGCGAGAAAGCTTTCGAGCGTGTCGTTCGCCGGGTTCGCCATCCAAATGAGGTCTTTGAGCCCGCGCGTGGCGTCGTGGGATGTTTGGGCGAGCTTGCGCAAATGGTCGCGGGAAGTCTCGTGCGTGGCATCGCTTGCGAGTTCCACGAGTGTGCTCAGGCGCGTCAGGTCCGCGCCCAAACCGTCATGCAAATCCTGGGCGATGCGAGACCGTTCGGCGGCCACGGCAGCATGTTGTTGCAAGAGGTGAATTTTCTTCAACTCCCACACCCGCCAAAGCACAAGTGCTGTCAACGCCATCAGTGTCGTGCTGCCACAGAGCAGGTAAAACCACCACGATTCATAGTAGAACGGCGCGATTTGAAATGCGCAGGTCGCTCCAATTTCGTTCCAGAGGCCATGATGATTCGCGGCAATAACCTGAAAACGGTAATTGCCCGGCTTCAAATTCGTGAAGAACGCTTGTCTCCGCGCACCAGCATCGACCCATTGGTCATCCAACCCGATCAACCGATACTTGAACCGGGCGCGGTCTGCGTCCACGAAAGTGTTCGCCGTGTAGCTGAACTCCAGCACCCGTCCGCTCCCGGGGGGCAACTTAAAAGCACCTACGCCGGCGGACCGAAATGACGAACCACCCGCTTGCGCCGGTGGAGCATTGGTGGGGAGTGTCGGCTCCGGAGATAGCGGATCCTGTGGATTAAGCGAGAATACCAGCTCACCGGTTGCGCGCATGGCCTCAATAATCACCGGCGGAGGCGCCGAACGATTCTGGTTCAACTTTGGATCGATTACCGCCACCCCTTTGGTGGTCGCAAACCAAAGTCTTCCGTCCCGCGTCTTGCAAGCTGGAGGATAACTTTTCTGGCCATTGGTTTCCTCGCTCGGCAGGCCATCAGCTTCGGTGTAACTCACGCACCGCACGCTATTGGTTCGGCCCTCGGCCAGCTCGTTCAACGCCAAGCGACTCACCCGATAGATGCCGCGATCATGGCTGATCCACAATTGGTCTTGATCATCTTCGAGGATGAAATTGACGAGATTATCCGGAAGGCCCTGGGCTTTTCCATACGCCGTGACCCGGCCGTTGTGCAAGCGATGCAAACCCAGTTCGGTGCCGATCCACATCACGCCATCCTTGTCTTCGTGCAACGCCCATACGAAGCCGCTGGCGAGTCCGTTGGTCGGGGAGTAGGTCGTAAACTGGCCGCGGTCGTAACATTGCAACCCGCCGCCAAAAGTCCCAATCCACAAACGGCCGGCGGAATCTTCGAGCAGCGCGCGCACATCGTTGTTCGCCAAGCCTTCGGCGGTGGTAAACTTGGTGCGCTGTCCCCCAATCAGCCGGTGCAAACTCGCGGCGCCGGCCACCCACAAAGCCCCGTCGCGCGTGGGAAGGATCACACGAATTTTCGATTCAAACCAATCTCCCGGAATCGGGTGCTGCGTCACAATCCCATCACGAATCGAGTTCAAACCTTCCCCAGTACCGATCCACAAGGTGTCGTCCCGGTCGACAGCCAGCGCCCGGACGGTGCTCCGGGAAAGCCCGTGCTCCTTTTTCCAGACCTGTGGGGAGTCTCCGCCAACGCGGGCCACCCCGCCATCGGTGCCCACCCAGACTCGCCCATCCTTTCCCTCACACACCGCCCACACATTTTCATGCGGCAAACCATCGGCCATGGAAATAGACCGGGCGCGTCGAGGATGCCAGCACCAGAGCCCACTGTTCATCGTCCCCATCCACAGGCTGCCCTCATGATCTTCCCGGACCGTGGTGACCACATCGGGTTGAGGCCGAAAAAAGATGCCCAGCGATTCCACTTGCCCCTGCTTGATTCGATAAACTTGGTTCTCCGGACCGGTTATCCAAATGCTTCCCATTTTGTCCTCCGCGATGAAATGGTTGGCGTTGTCCGCAATGGCGAAGTCGGTCGCACCCGGCAAGGAGGACGTCATCCAGGATGGGGATTGCCACAGCATAATCCCAGCAAACGGCAAGCAAGCGGACTTGGCGGCATCACGCTGAGCGAATAATGCCCACGTACTGCCGGAGCGAACCGTCCCGAGCGCGGTAGCCACCAACAGGTTCGTGCCCGAGCGCGGAAACGGATCAACGCGCGTGAATTCCTGGCTTCCCTTCCCGAGCAGATAAACTCCGTTCAAAGTTCCAACCAGTAACCCGTCTTTGGCGTCCACCTGCAATGCCATCACGCGTCCGCCCGTATTCAATCCCTGCTCGGATCCCAAAACTGTGACCGCGCGATCCGTAACGTGTGCCACACTCGAGTCACCACCGACCCAGATTCCAAGTTCGGGGTCGGCGCACATCTGGAAAACACTGCCAATCCGCTCGCTCTGTGCCGCGCCAACAGACCGCCAAATATTGCCTGCCAAACGCAGCAGCATGTTCTTCCCGCCCACCCAGAGATTACCCTGACGATCTTCAATCAGCCCACGAGGGTCGTCGTTCTGAAACTCGGGATTATTCGCGCGGTCGAAAATTGTGTACTTTCTCCCATCAAACCGGGCAATGCCCTGCTGGGTCAAAATCCAGAGAGAACCATCACGCGCCTGGAGGACGTCACGGATATCATCATCGGGGAGTCCATGTTGCTTGCCGTAGTTGAACCCCATGAATTCGTCATTCATTTGCAGGTGAGTCGGCGCTGCCCAGCCCAACCTCGGTGTGCCGGCGCAAAAAGCGAAACTCAGAACCGCCGCCAGCAACTTCCAGCCACGACCCAAGGAGAATAAATCTGCCCAGCCTGAAGGATGACAATGCGTCGTCCGGCGGCGAGTGAACTGCTCGTGTGCCATTCGTTCCATCGGGTCAGGTCGTCGTTTCACGGGAAACGGCGGCGCCAGCCTAAGAAACAAACATCCCGACCGCCAAAGACATTTTCGCGTTTGTTTGAGTTGAGCGCGGGGAACGAATAACCAGCGTGAGCAGTAGTCATCTCCGCACGGACCGTTAGTTACTTACGGCTGAGGCTTCGCGATGAGGAGTCGTTCCACGGCTTCGCCACCATCACCCAACGAGAACAGCCGCTCGGAAACGTCGTTCAAAGCGCGGCGTGTCGTCTCGAATCGTTCGGCCAGCGTGTCGAAGATGTTTGCCAAGTGGAATCGCTGCGCCACGCGGTGATCACTCGTCGCACGAAACAGCGATCGGCCCGGACAAGTAGAACTTGAGTCAGATTGCCCTCAGGACACAAGTGCGGTATTTGGTCACGGAGTGCAAAGCGCAACCCCAGCACCCGACACCGTCCGCATCCCGGCGCGCACGCGTCAGCGGGCGATGGACTGGAGTCTCGCGCTGCTGAGCCAGGGGATCGAGAGCGTGATCCGGCTGGAACCAGAATCCGGTTGGGAATTACTCGTGCCGGTAGTCGAAAGCGACCGGGCGCGGGCGACCATTGAACAGTTCCGACGCGAGAACCTGCGCTGGCCGTGGCGGCGGGAAGTCTGGCAGGGCCGGGCGCTATTCGATTGGTCCGCGCTGTTGTGGGTGTTGCTCACGGCGTTCTTTTTCGCGGGCGGTGACGGCTTTCGCGTCGCGGGAATTCTCGATGCCAGCAAGTTCAGCCAGGGAGAATGGTATCGGCTTTTGACCGCCGAAGTTTTGCACGGCGATTTGCTGCATTTCGCGACCAACGCGGTCTTCGGCCTCTTGCTGCTGGGGCTGGCACTCGGGCGATTTGGCAGCGGGATGGGATTGCTGGCATCTTACCTGGCCGGCGCGGGTGGCAACGCACTATCGCTCTTGGTGCATGGCACAAATTTCCGCGGCCTTGGCGCGTCCGGCGTAGTGATGGGTGCGGTGGGGTTGCTGGCCGCGCAATCCTGGCCGCAACTGCGCAAGCATCCGCGCGCTTTCCGTCTCGCACTGGCCGGCGTTGCAGGCGGACTCATGATCTTCCTCATTCTGGGAACGCATCCGGGCAGTGATGTCGCGGCGCACTTCGGCGGCTTCCTCACCGGCGTCACGCTCGGGAGTATCTTGAGTTTCGTGCCGCGCCTCCACCGGCGTCCGGGGCTGAACTTGCTCGCCGGATTTGTTTTCCTGTTGCTCGTGGTCTTGCCCTGGTTGTTTGCCTTCCAAACGCGGAATTGAATTCGGGCTGGCAATTCCGGAAACGTCTTCGCATCGTAACGACGCAAATGAAACCAGTCGTTCTCTTGGTCGTCGCTGTGATCAGCATGGCGAACAGTTTTGCCGCGGAGGAAGCGTTCGACGCGCGTGGGATTCAGTTTCTTGCTTTCAAATCCTTTTCCAAGTTTCACCGCACCGCGGGCGAACGGCCCGGCGAAATGCTGTGGACTTCCCCAAAGATTCGCACGCGCATTGAATGGGACGAACTTATTGTCTCGTGGAATGCCGATGTGCCCACCGACACGTGGCTCAAGATCGAGGCCCGCGCACTTTATCACGAACACACCACGAAATGGTTTAATCTCGGCTGGTGGTCCGCCGATCCCTCCCGCCATCCGCGCGAAAGCGTCCGCCGCCAGAAGGACGACGACGGCAACGTGGACACGGACACATTACAATTGAGTCGCTTCACGCGGGAAGTGCAGGTGCGCATCACCATGGGAGGCGAAGGCAAAGCCCGGCCAAAACTCAACTTCCTGAGCCTTTCCGCACTCGACAGCCGGGTGAAGCCGGCCACGCTCCCGCCGAACCGCGCGGCGTGGGGCAAAACGATCGATGTGCCAGAACGCTCGCAAATGGTGTACGAAAACGGCGGAGTCATTTGCAGCCCGACCACCGTCTCGATGATGCTGGCCCATTGGAGTCGCGTCCTGAAAAAACCGTCGCTCGATCATGACGTACCGGAAGTGGTCAAAGGCGTGTTTGACCGCACGTGGGGCGGCACGGGCAACTGGGTTTTCAACACCGCCTACGCCGGCTCCCTGCCCGGTTTGCGTGCGTACACGGCGCGATTGAGTGACCTGTCCGAACTGGAGGACTTTGTCGCGCAAGGCATCCCGGTCGGGCTCTCGCTTTGTTACAACCGCCTCCGCGGCAAAAGTCGCGAACCCAGCGGGCATCTCGTGGTTTGCGTCGGATTCACGGAAAACGGCGATGCTGTGATCAATGATCCCGGCACCACCCTGCAGGTCCGCAAAACTTTTCCGCGCGCCAACTTGATTGATGCCTGGGCATATTCGAAGAACGCCGCTTACCTCATCTATCCGAAAGACGCCAAACTTCCGCCGGACCGCTTCGGTCACTGGGACTCGCCGACCGCGCGACGCAGGATGTAAATTGGGTTGCCTCGCGCGGCGTTGCCATCGTTCAATGATGCATGGCTTCAATCCGTCTCCCGTTATGCGTGGGAATGCTTATTATCAGCTGCTTGCGCTCCAGCCTCCCCGCGGCTGAACTCTCGACGCAGGAACGCTTCGACCAAATTATTTTCCCCGTCGTCGAAAAGGCCATCCAGCAGCCAGCCACGGAACAAGGCGGTGAAATCGCCTGGGGCGAGAGCTACCAACTCTCGGCGCTGGTGGAAATGCTCGCGGCCACCCGTGACCCGAAGTACGCGGCCCTGATTGTCCCGCTGTGCGACTGGATCGCCAAGTCACGCGACAACGGGCAAAACTTGCGCGATGAATTTCGCAACCAGGTCCTGCCCGCGTGGAGTTCCACGAATTACTCGAAAGCCAAGCGTTACACCTGGGCGGTTCACACGGGGATGATTGCCGCGCCGATGGCGAAGTTCGCTGCGGTGGTGGCGAGCGACCGAAAATTACGTGCGAAATGGGGCAATGACGCCAAACGCATTGTCCGCCTCGCCGAGGAAGCGGTCGCAGTTCACGATGCGGATTACCGCGAAGGGCCGGGTGCAACCGAAGGCCATCTGCACTGTTTGTTTCTCGAGAAGCACCTGCCGCTGAACATGCAAAACGCTCTGGCTCGCGCCTGGCTCGCAATTGATGACGCCACTGGGAAGCCGCAGCATCGTGAGCGCATCACC
>CAYWCK010000318.1:0-6311 GCA_964456685.1 uncultured Bifidobacteriaceae bacterium
ACTTAATCCTGACGCAGCCGGTAGAAGCGTTGGCCATTCGTCGCTCCCGCATCAATCAGCACAACGGGTGAGACGGTGGCATTCGTGCTGGCTACGGGAAACCAATTTGTGCCCAACAGATTCGTGTTTGCCAGCAGGGTGCAGGCACGGTTGAGGCGCGTCCAAGCCAGCAGCCGGACCTGCCCCGGCGTCAGTGATTGCGGCACGGACAGTTCCGGCGCTGTGTTCAATTCAAAGCTCGTCTGCCGGGCATAGGCGGATGCGCCAAGTACATCCGGAAAGCTGTTGGTGTCGCGCGCCACCAGCTTCGCGAACATGAGACTTCCACGGTAGCTAGTGCCCGGCTGAAGTGTTCCCGCCGGAATAAATAGCGTGCGGTTGGTGCCGGTGAAGCTGTTCGGCTGTCCCGGATAATCTGCCGTGCGGATGGCCGTGCCACCATTCGGCGAGTCCAGCCGGACCAGCACAAAATCCTGATCCGTGCCGTTGGTGAAGCTGGACCATCCGAGCTGAAAACCCACCCGGGCGGAAAAGGATTCAGCCAGTTGATTCGTGATCTGGGGCACAGGCGGATAGGCGTCACCCGTGAGCGGGGTCGTCACATGTACGGCGCCGTGGTGCGCGGTGGCGAGGTTCATCTGGTAATTGCCGTTGGGGAAAGCCGCGTCCAATTCCGCCCGCGAATTAAATGCGCCGCCGGCGCTCGCACCTTCCCCATCCACACTCATGTTCACAATCGGGCGGGTGGGCGGCGTCAACGCCCCTTGCCAAATGGTAAACGGTTGGGTGGTCAGCACACCCGCGCCGAATTGAAAAGGGGATTCGTTGGTGCTCAAAGCCACATTGCCATTCGCATCCTGAAGCCAGGACTCGCTCTTATAGACCAGGTAGAGGCTGAGATCGGGATAGGTTTCATTCGTGCCCAGTCTGAAACTGCCGGAGTACGTTCCGGGCAGGGACGCGCCGGCCACGCTGCTGAAATTTCCGCCCGGCAAACTCCAGGTGATTGTGCTGTTGGGATACCATGACCCCGCGTAATTGCAGACGAGCTTTCGGGCATCCGGCGTCCAGTGATAGCTGAAGAACGACGGATCGAGGCTGCCGCCCCATTGCACGGAATAGTTGCGCGCCATGGGTTGGCTGAACTCGAAGGTCACCGTGGTGTTGAGCGGCACGTTGGTGGTCTGGTTCGCCGGGTAACTCGCAATCAACACGGGTGGAACGACGGTGGTCGTGCCGGTGGTTTGCAGCGAGAAACGGGTCTGGCTGTATCGTCCACACACGCCCAACGCGCCCGGATAAAGATTGGGATACTTGTTCAGCCGGCCCAGCAACAGGGAGGCCGAATAGGTGCGCCCGGCCACGAGGATGCCGGCGGGAATCGTCAGCGTGGTGCGGCTGCCATCCAGGGCGGTCACTTCGCCAGGATCACCGGAATTATAGATGTCGCGATTCTGCGCGTCCTTGATGCTCAACGAGAGGAAGTCAGCCGCAGTCGCATCCTGATTTGTCCAAACCAGTACGCACGCTTGGTTGGCATTGAGCGCTTGGGCGGCGGCGTAATTCACCAGTGTCGGCGGAGATGGAAAATCGGGTTGATCCAGCACCATGGGCAAGCCGGACTTCAGCCCATCATGGGTCAGGGACAGATCGACCAGATAAGTGCCGTTGGAATACGTCTGGTCCAAAGCGGTTGGCGTGGCAAAGGAGAAAGATCGATTCCAACTGCTGCCGCCGGAGTTTTGCAGCGCAAATCCAGCGCCGCCCGGCGGCGTTACGCTCGCGGCAAACAGGCTGCCCGGATGGTTCTGATTCGCGAAAGCAATCAACGAGTAGGGCGTATTGCCGTCCACGACCACCGGCCCATCGTTCGTTTGCAGCCAGGCTCTGCCCTTGGCCACGCCAAAACTTCCCAGGTCCGTCTCGCGCCGCACCGGCTGGCCGCGGGTACCTATCGTGAATGAAGTGCTCTTCAAATACGCCGTGATGCCGAGCGCGCCGGGATATTGATTCGTATCAAACTGGTAAATTTTGGCGAACATCAACGTGCCGTAATACGTTTGCCCGGGCTTCAGTTGGTTCGCGGGAATCACCACGGAAACATTTGTGCCGTTCAGCGCGCCCAGACTACCCGGCGCTTCGCCACTGCCAAACGCGCGCTGGCCGGTGGCGTCGGAGATTTGCACTTGGATGAAATCTCCCGGCGTACCGCCGGCAAACGCATCCCACGTCAGCACGAAATCGCTGGTGGCGGGCAAACTTGCGGCTGCTGCCAGATTGGAGATGCGCGGCGTGGTGGGCAGGGTGGTAGTCACCACTTGGTTGCTCAGGGTGACTTGCCCTTCGCGCGCGGTATCCAGGGTGAACCGGTAAGCGCCATCCGGAAATTCTGCGTCGCGGTTGGCTGCCGAAGTGAAGCCGCGTTCCAATCCCAAACCATCACTGCCGCCGCCTTCCAGCGCCAGCGGAGCAAACCCGGGCCGGCTCACCCAGGCCCGCAGAATGTCTCCGGGATAATTACCCTGCAGGGAAAGGCCGAATCGATACGGTCCGGCATTGGTATCGGGCACCACGCCGTTGTTGGTGTCTTGAACAAACGCCTGGCCCTTGTAAACGATGAAGGCTTCCACGGCGCCGCCCAACAAATTCGTTCCCGTGGTAAAACTTCCCGTGACCGGCGCCGGGTTGAGATTGAGACCCGCCACCGACGCGAAGCGTCCCGAACCGTTGGTGGGCGAGAGGGTCCAACTGATGTTCGCGTTGGCGGGCAAGTTCGTTCCGTAAACGCATTGCAACACACGCTGGTCCGCCGACCATTGATAGCGGAAGTAGGTGGCGTCCAGGTTGGTGCTCCACTGGATGGATTGTTCGAGCCGCATCGGCTGGCTGAAATAAAAGCTGATGGGCGCATTGAGGGGCACGTCAGTTTCCCCGGCTCGGGGTGAACTCGAATAGCAATTCGGCGTGGAATTGGCGGGGCTGCCCGTGGTGCGCACAGGAAATTGCGTCTGCCGAAAGAAACCGCCCACCGTCAACATGCCGGCCGGCGCATTCGTGTCGCGGCTGATCAGATTGGCGAACAGCAGCACAGCCTGGTTGGTGGTCCCGGGCGGCAGGATGCCCGCCGGTACCGTGAAGGAATTGTTGGTCCCGCTCAAAGCGCCCACCATGCCCAGACTTGGGGTGGAGAAAATATCCGCGCCCGACTGGCTTTGGATGCGCAACTGCACAAACGCCGGCGCGGGCGAATTTGTGGGCGGCGACCAGACCAGTGTGAAAGGGAGATTCGGATCAATCGTTTGGGCCTCCGGAAAATTCATCACCGCCGGGACATCGGGCAGGCCGTTGCTGGCGCCGACGGAATTAAGGGTGACCTTCAGATTGGTGAGGCTGCCATCGTGCCGGGTGAAAACCTCGAGGCCGTAAAGGCCATCCGGAAAGTTGGTCTGAAGATTGGTTTGAGAATCGAAAGTGGCAATGTAATCCCACGTGGTGCTGCCGCTGGCCAGGTTGGTGCTCCCGCCCGGCCAGTTCAACTGCGCGTTCGTTACTGAACCGGGATGATTCATTGTCACAAAGGATGAAAATACGTATCCCGCCGGACTGCTGGGGAAATTGGTGGTGTCCTGATTAAAGACCTGGCCGCGCGCCACTCCGCAACTGGAAACATCAGGCGCGGCGGATGCCGGGCCCGATAACATGAGTCCACTCAAGATTAAGCAGGCGGATAAAACAGTGCATCGGCGGTTCATATAAATGCGAGGTCGCACTTGATAATGAAGCCTTGGGGAAAAACAAGGAATTTGCTCCACCGGATCACGAAGATAGCTTGCCCTCCATTCGCAGGCACGCCCTTCACCCAGAGTCTTCCCTTCCGGATCGGGCAGCGGAGGCAACTGATCTCCGATCTCAGTTGCGCGCCTTCGTAGGTAGGGACGCGTTCCACCCGCGTCCCAAATTTTCCGCTCTCCTCAGAAATGCCGCCTAACCAGCGCGGATTTCGTACCGGATGGTCCGCGGCCGCTTGGGGGGGTTAAGTCGCCGCCAATTCGCGCCAGAGCAGGGCGCTCATGCGTTGCCCGTTGGCAAAGATGTTGAGATCGAACTTCTCGTTGGGCGAATGCGCGTTGTCATCGGGCAAGGCCATGCCCAGCAGCAACGTGTCCGCGCCGAGAATCTTCTGGAACTGATTCACGATCGGAATCGAGCCGCCCTCGCGCAACAAAACGGGATCGTGCCCGAAAGCGTTCTTGAGCGCGCGTAACGCGGCCTGCGCCGCGGCACTCCGTGGCGAAACCATGTACGCTTCCGCGCCGTGGCCGGACTTGATTTCCAACGTCACGGTCGGGGGACAATGCTTTTCCAGGAACGCGCGCACCGCCTTGATGACTTGGCCGGGCACCTGCCCCGGCACGAGGCGGGCGGTGATCTTGGCCCGCGCCCAGGCCGGCACGATCGTCTTGCTGCCCTCGCCTTGATAGCCGCTGGTCAGGCCGTTGATCTCGAACGTCGGGCGCGCGGTGCGTTGTTCGTCCGGCGTGAAGCCGCTTTCGCCATGCAGTTCCGGCACGCCGAGGAATTTGCGGTAGGCCGTTTGGTTGAACGGAATCCGCGCCATCAGCTTGCGCTCGTAGGTGCTCAGTTTCGTGATGCCGCGATAAAAACCCGGAATGGTCACCCGCCCGTGGGCGTCGTGGACCTGGGCGAGCATTTGCGCGAGGGCCATCGCGGGATTTTGCACGGAGCCTCCGAAAATTCCCGAGTGTAAATCGCGATCCGGCCCGCGCACGATCACTTCAAAAGCAGCGATCCCGCGCAGTGCATAGGTCAGCGCTGGATGCTTCGGGCTCGGGATGCCGGTGTCCGAAACCACCACGGCATCGCAACGGAGTTCTTCGCGATGCTTCGTCAGGAATCCCGGCAGGCTTTTGCTGCCGACTTCTTCTTCGCCTTCGATTACGAAAGTGAGATCGCATGGAAGTTCCTGGCGCGTTTTCAGGTAAGCCTCGACCGCTTCGAGATGCGCCAAATTCTGGCCCTTGTTGTCGCTGGCGCCCCGGGCGAACAGTGAATGGCCGCGAATCGTTGGTTCGAAGGGAGGCGTTTTCCAGAGCTCAAACGGTTCGGGCGGCTGGACGTCGTAGTGGCCGTAAACCAGGAAATGACGTTTGCGCGTGCCGGGCTTGCGGGGTGTTTTCGCGAGCACCACCGGATGACCATCGGTGGGGCAGAGGCGCGCGTCCAGCCCGATGGCCTTGCAATGTTTCACCAGCCAGGTGGCACAGCTGGTCAGGTCCTTGCCGTGCTTGGACTGGGCCGAGACACTGGGAAAACGAACGTAATCGCAAAGCTCCGAAACGAACCGCTTCTGGTTTCCCTTGAGATAATTCAGTACGACATCCATGCGCGGGAGTATCGGCAAATCCCGGCAGATGCCAAGTGGAATGGCGGTGGTGCGAGCGCGACTATTTCTTGGGCTTCTTGAACAAGTCGAGCAGGTTCACCGGTTGCGGTTGCGCGTTCGTGGCCGGCGCATTCGTGCCAAGGGCGGGCGGTGGATTCGTCGTGGGTGCGGTTTGGGGAACGGGTTGCAGCGCGCCGCCAATAACATCGAGCAGGCCTCCCACTTTCGAAGCGGAGGCGTTACCAAACTGATTGGCCACACCGACGCCGCCTTTGGCCGCGAGTGCGACCAACACCATCGCATTGATGTCTTTCTGCGGTTTACCCATAGTGCCCTTCATCGTCAGAAAGTCTGGCAGGGCGGCCATCGGTTGGTTGGTTGGAGTGTTGCCGGCTAAACCGACTCGCTCAGCCAGTTGTCGGCTGAGAGAAACGTGGATGGGAAAGTTGATGGTTGAGTTCGTGAGCACATCCGCCAGGGCAATGGTGCCGGTCGTGGTCACTTGAAAGCTCGCACTCCTAATATCGGCCTGTTCTATCGAAACCTGTCCGTTCGCGACCCGTCCTTGCATCATGACGGATTCAATGGGGTGGGCAGTGATTTCGTCCGCGAAGCCACCTTGCGTTCGGCGTCCTAACAAGCCCGCAAGCAGGTTGCCGACTGCTTGACCCGGATTTCGAATCAGGTCAGGGATACCGACGATAGCATTGATGGTTTCGTACAGCGTCGGATTGCGTACGTTGGAAATTGATAGTCCCAGATTGGTTGAGGCAAAGGCAAATTGGCCGGTCAAATTCTTTCGCAGATTAGACCCCGTGGTGCCCACCCCTTTGATTTGTGCCTGGCGTTCACCGGACCGGTGATCTCCCAGTTCTGACGCTTGCCATCCGCCGTGCAGATGAACGCG
>CAYWCK010000319.1:0-6308 GCA_964456685.1 uncultured Bifidobacteriaceae bacterium
GAGATAATCGGTGATTTGGTTCGCCTCGAGAATCTTCGAGGTGAAACTCAGGTACGCCGAAGCGAAGCGCGAATCCGCGGATTCAATATTGATGGTCGGCACTTCCGCCTCGGGGGGTAGATCGTTCCGCACTTGGTTCACCTTGGAGCTGATTTCGGAAAGCGCCTTGTGGCCGTCGTAATTCAACTTGAGCCGCGCGGTGATCGTCGAAAGGCCGAGCCTGCTCTCGGATTGGAGGAACTCGATGCCATCCGCGGCGGCAATGGCGCGTTCCAGCGGCGTGGTGACAAACCCGCGCACCAGGTCGGCGCTGGCGCCGACGTAAGCGGTCTTAACGGTGATCGAGGCGTTTTCGCTGCGGGGATACTGCCGGAAGTTCAGGGAGCGAATCGCCTGAAAGCCGGCGATCAGGATGATGAGATTCACCACCACCGCTAGCACCGGTCGCCGGATAAAAATGTCGGTAAAGGATTTCATGCGCTGCGAAACTCTGGGCTTAACTATCCGCCGGCTTGGGCGCCGCGCTGGGTTTGGGGGTGAGTTCGTTGTTCTCCACCACGCTCATGCCGTTGCGCAATTTGAAAACTCCGGCGCTGACCACTTTTTCCCCTGGCTGGATGCCGGTTTCGATGGCGATGAAATCGCCGCGCGCACGGCCAATCCGCACGAATTGCTGCCGCACTACGAGGCCCGCCGGGCCATTCGTGCTGGCGGGTCGATTCTCGATCACGTAAACCGAATCGCCGAAAGGCGCGTTGAGCACGGCCGTCGCCGGCACCACCACCAGATTCTCCGCCTGCGGCAGGATCACCTCTGCGCGCGCAAACATCCCCGGCCGCAACCGGCCATCCGCGTTGCTCAACGTGGCGCGCAAGCGCACGCTCCGGGTGGCGGTGTCCAAATCCGGATTGATCGCCGTGAGTTCGCCGGCAAAGCGCTGCCCGGGATAAGTGTCCGCCTGGACGCGGACTTGCATGCCGGGCTTGACCTGCGCGAGTTCCTGCTGGGGCAGCGAAAAATCCACATAGACCGTGTCGAGCGCTTGCAGGGACACGATCGGCTTGCCGACATCCAAAAACTCGCCGAGGTTCACCAGGCGGATGCCCAGCTGGCCCGCGAACGGGGCGCGAATGGACTTCTTCGCGATTGCGGCGCGGATGGCGTCCGCGTTGGCCTGGTTCTGCTTCAGGCTGGCCTCGGCGGAATCCAACTCGGACTGCGAGAGCGTGTTCTCGGCGCGGAGCTTGCGGGCGCGCTCGGCGCTGATGCGGGCCCAGTCCACCTGTGCTTCCGCCGCGCGCAGCTGGGCTTCCTCCGAGGAGGTGTCCAGGCGGACGAGCAAATCGCCAGCTTTCACTACGGCCCCGGACTCAAAGCCCAATTCCACAATCTTGCCCGCCAGCTCGGCGCTCACGTTCACGCCCTGCACGGCGGTAACCGAACCGATGGCCGCGAGCGTGCTCTCCCACGTTTCCCGGGTCACGAACGCCGACGCGATCGTCTCTGGTGGCATCTGCATGTGGCTGTTCGCGATCAGCTTTCGGATTTGCATGACCTTGATGCCGGCCAAAACCGCCAGGGTAAGGACGACGATGATAATTCCCGATATGACTTTCTTCATTTGATCTGATTGGCAGCGTGGGCCGCCGATGCTAGTTACTGGTTCATTTCGCCATCGCGCCCCGCAGAAACAGTTCCACGATCCGCTCGGCCGTCGTGCGGTTCAATTTTGAGCGCGGCGTCAACAGGTGCGTCATCAAATACGCATTGGCCTGTCCGTAAAATCCAAAGGCCAGTTCGCGGGTGTCGTAATGCGTGTCCAATTCCCCGCGCTTCACCGCCGCCTTCATCAACGAGTGCACAAATTCAAAATTCCGCTCGCAGCGGTCGGCGTATTTCATCTGCTTGGGCACCTCGCCCGGCGAGGCAAACGCCGTGGCCAGGGAGATGCGCATGAGTTCGCGGTTCTCCGCGAAGTACTCAAACAGCACGTTCAGGATCTCCACCAGTTGGCCGCGGATCTCGCCGCTGCGTGCCGCCGCCTCCTGCATCAGCCGGTAGCGTTCATCATGCGCCTCGTGCACCAGCGCTTCGAACAGCTTCGCCTTGTCGGGGAAGTAATAATACAACGTCGGTTTCGAGACGCGCGCATCGCTGACGATCTGCGCCACCGACGCGGCGGCGTAGCCCGAATGGGCGAACCGCCGCAGCGCGGCATGCAAAATCCCCTGTCGTGTTACCCCGTTGGGAGTGAGCTTGGCCATGAAACCTACCGAACGGTAGGTTAAATCATTCGGAGGTCAAATTTTTTTCTGAAGCCGCGATGGAACTTTTGGTCCAGCCGGTTGCGGAGCCGTCGCGTGACCCGCAAAGGCGACAAAATCCGGCTCAGGAAAGCGGTTCGACCCGGACTTGCGGGCCCAGTTGCTCCACGGCGGCGCGTTCCAATTCACCGGGCAGCAAGGTGAGGGCGTTGGCGGTGCCGCTCGCCGCGCCCCAGCGGCAGGCTTCACCCAGATCGTCCCCGCGCAATCGGCGCCAGACCAACGCCGCGGTGAAGGCGTCACCGGAGCCGATGGGATTCTTCACCGGAATGCTCGGCGGCGCGATTCGCCAGCTGTGCTTGCCATCAAACGCAAGCGTCGGCCGGCGGCCATCGGTCACCACCACATTCCCCGCGCCGCGCTCGTGCAGCTCGCGCATGGCGGCGAGGACGTCCGCTTCCGTTTTCAGTTCGCGCGCCACCGTCGCCGCCAGTTCGCTGCGGTTGGGTTTGATCAAATCGGGTCGCGCGGCCAGGGCGGTTTGCAACGGCGCGCCTTGGGCGTCCACGACGGCGAGCACGCTGGCCGCTTTGGCCCGTTGAACGCAATGCAGGTAAAAGTCCGCTGCGGCGCCCGGCGTGAGACTGCCCGAAAGCACCAGCGCCCGACATCCGGCGAGCCGCTGCTGCACCAGATTTTCGAGGCGCGCGTATTCCGCGGCGGCCACCGGTTGACTTTCCTCGACCAATTCCGTCTGCGTGCCCGTCGCCTCGTCAATCACGGTCAGACATTGCCGCGTCTGGGCGGAGACGGTGACGAAGTCATGCGCGATTTGCCGGGCGGACAACTGGGCGCGCACAAACTCGCCGCGGGCGCCGCCGAGGAAACCGGTAACGACCGGAGATTCCCCGAGCGCGTGCAAAACTTTGGCCACGTTCACGGGTTTGCCGGAAGCCACTTCCAGTGTTGTCGCGGCACGGTTGACGGCATCCAAGGTCAACTTGCGAAAGACCATCACGCGTTGCGCGGCGGGTGTGGGGCCGAGGCAGAGAATCATATCCGGGGGTGAATGATTTGCGCCGCTCGCAAAAAGTAAAGGGCCAAGCCGCTCAACGCTTCGGCGCGGAGGCGGTTTCGTAGCCGTGCGCCTTGGCGCCCCAGCCGATGGCAAACAGCACGGCCCCGAGCGCGCAGGCCACCAACATGCCGACGAAGCCGGCGTCCCATCCGCGGGTTTCGACGAGCCGGCCGAAACCCCAACCGGACAGCGCGGTGCTGGCGTAGGAAAATAATCCCGTGAAGCCGGCGGCCGTGGCGGCGGCGCGTTTGGTGGCCAGATTCGCCGCGGCAATGCCCACGAGACTTTGCGGGCCGTAGAGGAAAAATCCCGCCGCGCCGAGCAGGGCGGTGTTCCAGAACAACGATTGGCCGGCGCACTTCCAGAACAGGAGCACGAATGTTCCCGTGGCGAGCATGTAAAGAAAGCAAACCCGGATGCAGCGTCCGCCCCAGAACCGGTCGGCGAGCCAGCCGGCGATGATGCTGCCCGTCAGGCCGGCGATTTCAAACGCGGCCACCAGCCAGGCGGCGTGGGTGAGTTTGAAACCGCGCGTTTCTGTCAGCAGCGTCGGCCCCCAGTCCATCAGGGCGTAGCGGACCACATAGACGAAAAAGTTGCCCATGCCCACGAGCCAGATGTAGGGATTGCGAAACACCAGCCGCGTGGTGAGCGCTTTGAAATCTTCGTCGGCAGCCGCGGGATCTTTTATTTCCGTGCCGGCCACTTCCGGCAGCCCGACCGACGGCGGCGTGTCCGGCAGGACGAGGAGGAGCAACACGCAGCAGAGCATCGCCAACCCGGCCGGCACGAAGAAGCACAGCCGCCAGTTGATGACCGCGAGGTAACCGCAAATGACGACGGCGAGCCCGGCGCCGATGTTGGTCGAGGCATTCCACAGCGTCATCTTGGTGGCGAGCTGTTGCGGTCGAAACCAGTGCGTCATCAGCCGCGTGCACGGGGGAAAGCCCATGCCTTGAAACCAGCCGTTCACCAGCCAGAGCAGACCCAGCAGCACGAAAGCGGAACTAAAGCCAAACACCACGTTCACCGCGGCGGACACGGCCAGTCCCGCAACGAGAAAGACGCGGGCGTTGCAGCGGTCGGCGAGAAATCCGTTGGCGAATTTCGACAAGCCATAAAGCAAACCATGCAGCGTGAGGAAAAGTCCGAAACCACTCTTCGTGATGCCCAGGCCGCCTTCAGCCGGCGGCCGCGCCATCATCGGCATGGCCACGCCGAGATTCTTGCGCACGAGATAGAAAGTGGCGTAACCCAGAATGGCCGCGAGCAGGACGCGCCATTGCCAGCGGCGGAAGGTGCTGGCCAATTGTTCCGGCGGCAGGACGAGTGGAGGTTTGGCCGGTGCCGGTCTAAAGAAACGCAAAATTCCCGGGAAACTCTTTTTCCCGGAGCCGATCGCGTTGTCCGCCGGTTTCATGCGCGCGTTTGTCGCGATCCCTTGCTGCCTGCACTCATTGTTCGCGGGAGTAGTAATCGCGCACTGCTTTGACCGCCATCTCCGGATAGTCGGTCGAAAAAGTCGCCACGCCGACATCGAGAAGCTGCCAGTAGGCGCGGGGATCGGTGATGCCGCGCGGAAACGCCTCGAAGACGATGCCGCGGCCGCGCAATTCATCCGCCGTCGTGCGGAGAAACGCGCGCGAAATCGTGAATGGTTCAATCGTCGGACTGTTGGTGTTCGCGCGTGGGTGGAATTGGATGCGATCCACGCCGGCGAAACTCACCGCGCGCAGAGCCGCGATCCGTTCCTTCAGCTTGGGCTCCGCTTCGCCCATCCACAGCATCGCGGGGGCATCGGGGAGGAATTTCTTCCATTGCTTGACGACTTCGTAATCCGTCGTGGCGAGCACGACCTGTTTGTCCACGCCGTGGGCATGGACCAGGTCGGCGAGTTGTTTCAAATCCACGTATTTGAAATCGAGACAAAGCCGGCGTTCGGGCCGGCCGCGCATCTGTTCGAAGACTTCCGCCAGTTTCGGCACGCGCAGCCCGGCGAACTCCGCGCTTTTCCAGCCGCCGACGTCGAGTTTGACCAGTTCCGCATAAGTCAGGTCGCTCACGCCTTTCTTTTTCAGCTCGGGATCGGAAGTTTTGACGGTGCGTTTGAAATTGGCGTCGTGAAAGGCCACGAGCACGCCATCGCGCGTCGTGCGCATGTCGGCCTCGGGCACAGTGCCGAGTTTCCAACCCATCTCGAACGCGGCGAGCGTGTTTTCCGGTACGAGTTCTCCCGCGCCGCGATGGCTGTAAATGACGAATTGCTGCAGCGGTATGTTACCCCGCACGGTCCAGCCAGTGGTGGGCGGGGTGGGCTGGCCGAGGACGACGATGGGTGCAGCGAGCAGCGCCAGCCAGACGAGGACGGTTGGTTTCATGAGTCAGGATCAATGATTTTACAGTTCCACCACCGCGCGGGCCGGCGCCATAAATAAAACCCGCATCGCCCGCGCGCGGCGGCGTTCACTTTAAGTGGCGCGGCGGGAGCGTCAATCGGCAAGCCGGCGGGCGCGTTCGCTTTCCGTGAATCTTTATTCCGGCGACTGCGCTCAGCTTTCGCGCGCTTGGTGAGGGTGTCAGCTCATGATGCATTGCCCGGTGCGGGGCGTGCTTTGCAGGTTGAAACACAAAGTGCGAGCGCATAGCTTTGCTGGGAGTTACCCGGAGAGCACGCGCGGTGGCGATTCCGGCAAGCACAATTAAAAGAGCACTATGAAGAATTGGCAGAAGCAATTTGGTCTCGCCCTGACCCTGATGCTGGGCATGGCGTGGTGGGCGGGCTGCGGCAAATCGGCGGGCGATGCTGCCGGGGGCGACGCCATTCCTGTCGGCGAGTTTGCCTCGTTGACCGGCAAGGAGGCCACCTTCGGGCAGTCGTCGCACAAAGGCACGATGCTCGCCCTCGAAGAGCTCAACGCCGCCGGCGGTGTGTTGGGCAAGCAGTTGAATTTGATTTACGAAGACAA
>CAYWCK010000320.1:0-6270 GCA_964456685.1 uncultured Bifidobacteriaceae bacterium
TTGCCTGAGCCGACATCGCCTTGCAGCAACCGTCGCATCGGATGCGGGCCGCCCATGTCCGCGCGGATTTCGCGGAGCACTTTGGTTTGCGCGTCTGTGAGTTTGAATCCGAGCTGGCCAAGAAAGGGTTTGATCAGGCGATTGTTGTCGCCACCGCAGGGCAACGCCTTCGCCGTGGCTTCGAATTTCTTGCGACGCGACTGAATCTGGAGTTGCAACGCCACGAACTCGTCCAGCGCCAGCCGCTGCCGAGCGATCTCTGCATCCGTCAACTCCTCGGGAAAATGCAGCATGTGGATCGCATTGGCGCGCGCCGGGTAGGACAGATGTCGCACCTGTCCCCGACCAACCAACTCTGAAGATGGAGACAGGCGCGACGCCTGTCCTACGAGTGGCGAATCCTCGATCTGCGCTTCAAACTTCTCCAGCGCCCGCCAGATCAGCGTCCGCATCACGCGCGCGGTCAGGCCTTCCGTCAGCGGATGAATCGGCACGATGCGGTTGACGTGGATGAACTCATCTTCGCCCGGCTCAACAAATTCGGTTTCGGGATGATCCATCGTTCGCGGGCGAAGTGATTCCGCCTTTCCGAACACAAGAAACTCGCGGCCGACCGCGTAGTAATCCTGCATCCAGTCGTACGCCTGCCACCAACGCAGATGCAGCCGCGCCGTGCCGTCGTCGAGAATGCATTCGAACAATCCACGCGCGCCTTTCCGCCAGGACTTCTTCCCCGCAGCGACGATTTTGCCACGCACCGTGGCCGCTTCCTTCAATTTGAGTTCCGCGATGGGGAGAAATTTGCGCCGGTCTTCATAACGACGCGGTTTGTGCAACAAGAGGTCCTCAACCGAGTGAATATCCAACCGCGCCAGTTGCCGCGCGCGCTCCTCGCCCACGCCCCAAACCGCCGTCACGGGGCGTGAGACGGGAGAATCGGGTTGTGCAGATTGCGGTGCGGCCATCGGCGGCACGATACAAACCAGCAGCGACCGCTTCAATCTCTTAGCCGGTAGCAGCCGACGTAAGGAGGCTCAAACTTCATTCGTAGTATCTGGCGTCCCTGAAAAGATTTGAGCCTCGTGACCTCGGCTGCTACGAGGTCAACGCGGCGGGCGCAGGATTTTCCCGGCATCTGGAGATTTTTGATCTGCATACAGCTTCCAGAACCTGGCCCAGAAATCCCGTTGCATCGGATGCATCGTGGGATAACCCGGAATCACTGCGCCAAGAAACAGCCATTCTAGGGGATGATTCACGAGACTTGCGCGCATTGGATTTTCCAGCAAGTAGCGACAAACCGTGGCGAAGGTATTGCGCCGGCGCTCCTCTTCTTTGAGCACGTGATCATGCGCCTGATGCTGAAACTTCTGCGGCGCCAGCCTGGCTTTGAGATGCGTTCGCAAAAATGCCATTCCGTTGCGCTGGTCCGAATCTTGGCGCAGCCCCATCCATATCAAATGAACATGATCCGGCATCAGGCAATAGCTCGGGCAGAGCAACCCCTCACGAGCGGAGACGTGCAGCATCAATTCGCGAAACGCTGCGTGAAAACCATCGTTCAACCAGCCGCGTTTTCGATTCGCAATCGGCAGCGTCCAATGGATAACTGCATCACCTTGATAAAACTCTCGCGGAAGGCGTGGAAGATAGAATTCGCGGTTGAGATTGGCGCGAGGGCCTGCCGGTTCATCGTTCATCGTAGCAGCCGAGGTAACGAGGCTCAAAATTCAAGCATGCCAAGAAGGAGATATTTGAGCCTCCTCACGTCGGCTGCTACGGCGCGGCTCACTTCAAATTCTGCGGATTCAGCGGTTTCAAATCTTTCGGCAGGAAGATACCGTCTTTGCGGATGAGTTCGCCGTCGAACCAGATTTCGCCGCCGCCCCATTCCTTGCGCTGGATCAGCACCATGTCCCAATGCACCGCGCTGCGATTGCCGTTGTCGCAATCCTCATACGCCTGGCCGGGCGTGAAGTGCAGCGAGCCGGCGATCTTTTCATCGAACAGGATGTCGCACATCGGCGTGAGGATATAAGGATTGAAGCCGAGCGAGAATTCGCCCACGTAACGCGCGCCGGCGTCGGTGTCGAGAATCGCGTTGAGCTTCTTCGTGTTGTTGCTGGTGGCCTCGACGACTTTGCCGTCCTTGAACACCAGCCGCACGCCCTCGAACTTCGTGCCCGAATAAATCGTTGGCGTGTTGAACTGGATCACGCCGTTCACGGAATCCTTCACCGGGCAGGAGAAAACCTCGCCGTCGGGAATGTTGCGGTCGCCCTTGCACATCTTCGCGCCGATGCCCTTGATGCTGAACGTGAGGTCCGTGCCCGGCGATTTGAGGTGGACGCGGTTCGCCTTCGTCATCCGCTTGTGCAACGGCGTCATCGCGCGCGCCATCTTCGCGTAATCCATCGTGCAGACGTCGAAGTAAAGATTCTCGAACGCCTCGGTGCTCATGCCCGCCGCCTGCGCCATGCTCGGCGTGGGCCAGCGCAACACGCACCACGCCGTCTTGTTCACGCGATAATTCAACACCGGCCGCGTGATGCGCGAGAACATCGCCATGCGCTCCGACGGCACATCGGAATTCTCGCTCGTGTTCGCCGCGCCGCGAATGGCGATGTACGCCTGCACGTTCTTCATGCGCCGCAATTCCAGATCGCGCACGAGCTTGGCGTGCGCTTCGTTCGTGCCCATGAGCAACTCCCGGCTCACGCGCGTGTGGCGCACCTCGACCAACGGCGTGCCGCCCGCCGCGCGCACAGCGCGGACGAGTTCCACAACGAACTCATCGGGCACATCAATCATGTCGAGCAACGCGCAGTCGCCCTTCTTGATCTTGGTGGAGTAATTGATGAGCAGCCTGGCCAGTTTGGTGTAACGCGGGTCGGTCATAAAAATCCTGGGAGAAAGCTAGAGCAATGGCCGGCACGCGCCAAGTAAAGTTCCGAGCCGGCTCGTCAGTAACCTCGCGCCACCTCAAATCAGCCAGCGCCACCTATAAATTGTAGCAGCCGAGGTAACGAGGCTCTGACCTCCCGCGTTTGAAATGAGCCTCCTCACGTCGGCTGCTACCTCAGTACACAAGGACGAGCACGGCCGCTTGCTCCGCTTCCTTCACTACATCTTCGAATTTCTTTTCCTTCGTGTTTGGCTCTTTGAGCTTGGCCGAAACTTCCGGCACGGACTCCAGAAAGCTCAACAGATAACTGCTCTTGACCGCGTAATTCACGTTCTCCGGCAGCGACCCGCTCGCCGCCAGTGCTGCCCGCGCGCTCAACTTGGCCGACACCACGCCTACCACGTTGCCGCGCTCGTCCACCAGCGCCCCGCCCGAATTGCCCGGCTGCACCGGCACGCTGATCTGGAAATACCGCGCGTCATCCCCCGCGCCGGACAGCGACGCGATCTCGCCCTTGGCCAGCTTGGGCGCGAACCCTTGCAACCCGATGTTGGGAAAACCCACCGTGGCCACCGTGCCGCCCAACTTCACCCCGCGACTCGCCGCCACTGGCAACGCCGAGAACTTTCCTTGCGTCTTGAGCAACGCCAGATCGTTCGCCGCATCAACCTTCACCACCTTGGCGGAAATAAAACCCGCGCTCGTGACGAGACGAATCTGCGTGGCGTCCCTGACTACGTGCTCGTTTGTAATGAGGAAACCATCCGCCGAAATGAGGAAACCAGTGCCGCTGCTCGTGAAAGGAGCCTCGGCGACTTGTTCCACATTACGCGAAGCGGCTGTGTTGCGTGGCTTAAATTCGCGAGCCAATCGTTGGGCTTCGGCAATTTGCTGTGCAGTCATACGCCCTTCGATATCTGGCAAGTAATCCTTAGCGGTCTTGTTGCCTTGTGCGGAAGCCAAGTTCATCCACTTGTACGCCTGCAAGTAATCTTTGGGCACTCCACTGCCGTTGGCATAACATGCCGCGAGACTGTATTGAGCTTCGGCAAGGCCTTGCTCCGCAGCTGCACGATACCATTTCACCGCCTCCACTTCATCCTTCACCACGCCGAAACCATGCTCGAAGCAGATGCCAAGTGTATGTTGGGCCCTGGCGTGATTCTGCGTAGCCGCCGTGCGGAACCACTTCACAGCTTCAACGGAATCTTTTGCCACTCCATTGCCTTTCAAGTAACAGACACCAAGATTGAATTGAGCGTCCAAGGCATACCCCCGCCCCGCAGCCTTGCGATACCAGCTTACAGCCTCGCCGTAATCTTGCCGCACGCCATCGCCATGACAATAACAGTCCCCAAGCTTGGTTTGCGCAAACGAATCTCCTCCCTCAGCAGCTTTCCGCCAAAATGAAATTCCAACTTCGATACTTTTCTCCACACCATAACCGTAGAAGTAGCACGAACCCAAACGAGACCGACCGCCAGCGTGCCCTTGTTCGGCTGCCTTTCGATACCACTTAACCGCTTGCTCTAAATCTTTCGCTACGCCTTCTCCTCCCCGATAACAATCACCTAAGCTCCTCTGTGCTTCCGCCAAACCTTGTTCTGCAGCTTTGCGATACCATTTGAATGCCTCGACAGCATCCGCGTCCACCCAATAGCCATAGGCGAAACAAACCCCAAGACCCCATTGGGCATCAGCATCACCCGTTTCGGCTTTAGCCCTTTGGTTCTCAAAGCCCGCGCGGTCGAAGTTTGGGATTTGCGCACCTAGTTGAAAGCCAGCGCACAAAACCAGCACAAGACTCGCTTGTAAGCAGCGTCTCATTTTCGTGTCTCCGACTTACTATTTTCCGTGCGGCGCAACCCTTTGGACTTCTTTCCACAATTCCAGCATAGTTTTGCCGTCCACATGCCCAGTCCCAAATGGAGCGTCAGGATGGTAGAAATTTACCGCTTCGATTTGATGTGGCTTCTTTGCGCCAACCACATCAACCAGTTTTTCCCAAGAAACGTCCTGCACGTTTTTCTGTCCTGGGGTTTGCGGTGTGAATACGACCCAGTACTTGTACTTGCGGGGAGAGGTTCTCATAGGTTTTGGATTACATTTCTTTGGTCACGTAGCAAATTTTAAGAGCCGTTCACCGCGTTCGTCCAACAGATTTAAGCGCGCCGAATCGCGTTGAATCCCTCGCCCCATCCGAAAGCGGTGCTAAAGCCACGCGCACTCCAGACGCTTCGCGCCTGCCGTGCGCCTCCGAACTTCGCGAAGCGTCTGGACTTCCGCTTTCGCCAGCTACGGCGCGACGTGGCGGCGCGTTCACCGCCGCTTTTTCACCCGCGTGCGCTCCTGGCGTCGCAACGATACTGGGTCAGAGTTGCAGAACGATCAAAGTTCCAACCGGCCCAACAACTCCGGCACGGTGAGATGATGGTGAGTTGCAACTTCACCAAGAATGGCCCGCAAGGTGCCCGGTTTCAGTGGATCATGCGCCGGAATGGTCAAGTGATGTTCTCCGCCGGTCTGCGTGGTCAACCGGCGATGCGAACCGCTTTGGCGCGTGAACTGGTAGCCGAATGCCCGACGCAAGGCTTTCTCCAAATCGGACGCCGCGAGATCACGCGGCAGTTTCATGCCAGCGGCAGCACTTCATCCAACACACGGTGCAGGCGGATGACTCCCGGCGCTTTTCCTTCTTCGAAGTGGCAACGCACGGCGTCCCGGACATTTGCGCGAAGCGCTTCCCAAGTATCCGCCTGGGTGACGATGGAATGGCCGAGGGCGCGGGCCACGAAACCACCTTCAACTTCTTCTTCGCGAACTTCAAAGATGATCTCGGTCATGCCTTGTTTCTAATCGAAGCAGGCTGTTTTGGCAACTGTGCCTTTGCTTCCAAACGACGCAACTCAATCTCGCAGCGATTGATCTCATCGCTCAACAATTCCTCCGCCGACCAGCCGTGCAGTTGCGCTTCCTGAGCCAGCGCGAAAAGCTGCTTGGCCAGCGCCGCCCTGCTCTTCCGCGATGGGGAGGGGCGAGTTCCACCTCGTCCCACTTTCCCGTCTTCGATTTGGGACGCGGTGGAACGCGTCCCTACCGAGAGCAGTCCGGCCTTGCGCGCCTTCTTCACCAACTTCTCGGCACGGAGCAAGGCGGGCAGATGTTTCGGAATGCCATCCAGCGCCGATGGACGTTCGTGGCGCGTGCCTTTCTTCTCGGCGCGTTTGATTTTTTCCCAGTTGGCCCAGACTTCGTCCACGTCCTTCACCTTGGTGTTGCCGAATACGTGCGGGTGGCGGCGAACGAGTTTGTCCACGAGATGCCGGGTGACCTTATCAAAATCGAACGCGCCGCGTTCCTTCGCC
>CAYWCK010000321.1:0-6266 GCA_964456685.1 uncultured Bifidobacteriaceae bacterium
ATTATTGGTGAGAGTTTGGATTGTGAAGTTGTGCCCCGGCGGGCAGATTTCTATGCTGTAAGATATGCCTCAGTTTTCCTATAAAGCGCGCCGACGCAGCGGGGAAGTGGTGACCGGCGTGCTGGACGTCGCGGACCGCTCGGCGGCGTTGATGCAGATTGAGCGACTTGGGTTGTTCCCGGTGGCTGTGGATGCGGCCAAGGGCGGAGCCGCGGTCGCGGCGGCAAAAGTCAGCCGCAAGGAATCCTTTGCGGCGATGCTTCCGCCGGCGGTGCGCGAGGCGATGTTGCGGAAGCGCAAACCCAAGCTGCAGGAACTCGCCACCTTCACCCAGCAACTGGCCAATCTCCTCCAGGCCGGCATGCCCCTGACCGTTGCGCTCAACAGCATGATTCACCTGGAGTCCAAGGGCATTCCGTCGGACGTCGCCAAGGGACTCAAACAGGACGTGATGGAAGGCCGCAGCCTCTCGGATGCGATGGCGAAGCAGCCGCACATCTTCAGCGATCTTTACATCACCATGGTGAAGGCGGGGGAGCAATCCGGCGCGTTGGTGGATGTGCTGCGGCGCATGGCGAATCATTTCGAAAAATTTGCCGAGGTGAAAAACAAGCTCACCTCGGCCGCCATTTACCCGCTTCTGGTTTGCGGCGTTGGCATCGGGTTGGTGTTGTTCTTCATTTATTTCATGCTGCCGCACTTCATGGAAATGTTTCAGGGTTTCCAGGTGGATTTGCCGCTGCCGACGCGGATTCTGATCAAGGTGGGTTATGTGTTCACTCACTTGTGGTGGCTGCTGTTGCTGGTGATAGCGGCGCTGGCAATCATGATCCAACGGTTTCTGGCCGGCGAAATGGGCAAGCGCAAGTTCGATGAGTGGAAACTTAAATTGCCCGCCATCGGCAAGGTGGTGAAATTGAATTACTATGGCCAGTTCGCGCGTACGCTGGCCACGTTGCTGGAGAACGGTGTGCCGGTGCTTACCGCCTTGAAGATCACCGAGCAGGTCCTCTCCAACCGCGTCATCAAGGAAGCGATCAGCAAAACGCGCGACGCCGTCACCGATGGCAAGACGCTCGCGCAACCGCTGGCGCAGAGCAAAGTGTTCCCGCAACTGATGGTGGATCTCGTCAAGATCGGTGAAGAGACCGGCGACGTGCCGGCGGCGCTCAACAACGTGGCGGACACTTACGAGAACGAACTCAACACGGCTTTGCGCGTGACCATGACGTTGATCGAACCCGTGTTGATCATTGTCATGGCCGTGGGCGTCGGGCTGCTGTTGTTGAGCGTGCTCCTGCCCATGTTCCGTCTGATTTCCAACATCGGCGGCTCGATGTCGCACTGATCATGAAGCGTCCATTGTCAGGGGCCGGTGGGTTTGCAAGGCGTGAGGACGATTTCCCTCCCCACCAGCGGTTCGTGATCCCCCGTGGCCCGCGTCGCGCGTTCACCTTGATCGAAGTCATGGTGGTCGTCGGCATCATGGGTTTGGTGGCGACCGTCGGCTACGTTTCGCTCGGAAAGTTGCTGCAAAAAACCGGCATGCGGAAAGTCGTCAGCGACGTGGTCGAGGTGTGCAGCCGGGCGCGGGCGCAGGCCATCCTGCGGGGTGTGCCCACGGACGTGGTGTTTCATCCGCGGGAACGCAACCTGGCCGTCGAGGCGGCTCCCAGTGCCGCGGTCGAGGGCGGCATGGCGGCAGCACCGGCGGAAGCCCCGGCGCCCACGGCTGGCTCGGGCCATTCCGCACAGATTCCGGAGGACATCATCATCGAGATGCTCGATATCAACTTGTCCGAATACAAGGAGTCCGATTGGGCGCGGGTGCGCTTTCATCCGAATGGCACGAGCGATGAGCTGACCTTGATCCTGCGGTCGAGCAAGAACGAGTGGAAGAAAATCTCGCTGGAGGTGACGACCGGCCTGGCCAGCGTGGATGATGTGCGATGAACTGCTTGGCAAACAAATCCACTCGCCGCCTGGTTCTGCTGCCGGGCGTAACTTTCCCGCGCCCGGCCTTCGGTGCCCGTCAGCGCGCGGCGTTCACCTTGATCGAGGTGATGATCGCGCTGATGATTTTCTTCGCCGCCGTGTTCACGATTCTCGGCGTGGTTTCCAATGCCTTGCGCAACGCGCGCGTTTTGCAGCGCAAGACCGTGGATGCCGGCCTGGTGGCGGCGCAGTCCTTTTTCATCACCTCCACCACGAACAAGGTTTACGAAGGTATCGAGACCGGCGATTTCGACAAAGATTATCCTGACTACGAATGGACGACGGATACCTACGAATACGCGACCAACGGCCTCTATCAAGTGGACATCGTCGTGCAGCAAAAGTCCGGCGGGCAGGTCATCTCGAAAACGGCCATTTTTGTCTTCAATGGAAATTCACCGGGTAGTCTCACGCGAGGGATTGCGCGATGAAACTCCCTTCCACCTCCGCTCGCCGCGCTTTTACGCTCATCGAGATCCTGATGGCGATGGCCATTTTCGGCCTCGTCATGGCGGCGATTTACTCCACCTGGATCATGATCGCCCGCGGGGCGCGCGTGGGGTTGGAAGCGGCGGCGCAGGTGCAACGTGAGCGCATCGCCATCCACACCATCGAACAGGCGCTGAGTTCCGTCCGTTCCTTTCAAGGGGATGTTCAACACTACGGTTTTCTCGCGGAGAACGGCAGCGAAGCCCGCCTGAGTTTCGTGGCGCGCCTGCCCAAGGCCTTTCCCCGCAGCGGCCGCTTCGGCGATTTCGATGTGCGCCGCGTCGAATTCGCGGTCGAGAGCGTATCCGGCGCTGATAATCAGTTGGTGCTGCGGCAGGCCCCCATCCTGATGGATTTCGATGAGGACGAACTGAAACATCCGCTGGTGCTGGCGCGCAACGTCAAAGAAATGCTGCTCCAGTTCTGGGACGTCCGCGCCAATGACTGGGTGGACGAGTGGAATCAGACGAATCAATTGCCCAAAATGGTGAAAGTGCAATTGCGCATGGCGCCGCCCAACCGGAGCGATGCTTCGGCGCGGTCGGAGGAGATCATGCGGATTGTCGCTTTGCCATCGGTCGCCGTACCCGTCGCATGGCAACGCCCCGCTCCGGGCGGCCCCATCCCGCCGAAGCCATGAAAGCCCCGCGACTTCCCTCCAGCCGGGCTCGTGCCGGGATCGCGCTCATTGTCGTGATGATTGCGGTGACGGTGCTTTCCTTGCTGGCGGCGGCCTTCGCTTATTCGATGAAGGTCGAGACCAAGCTCGCGCAGAATTCCGGTTCGGAAACCGAACTGATCTGGCTGGGCCGCTCGGGCGTTGAATTTGCCCGCTACGTCCTGGCGCAGCAACTCGCCATCGGCAACGAACCGTATGACGGGCTTAATCAGGTTTGGGCCGGCGGACCGGGCGGCATTGGCACATCCAACAGCGTGTTGGCGGGGATTTCACTCAAGGAGTATTACCATCTCGGCGACGGGAAGTTTAAGATCAGCATTACCGACTTGGAACGGAAAGCGAATATCAACGCCGCCGATCAACCCGCCCTGGAACAGGCGCTGCGCCTGGTTGGCGTGGATGCGGGCGATTCTGCCGCCATCGCTGCTTCGATTCTCGATTGGATTGATCCGGACAACAATGTGCACGCCGGCGGCGCGGAGAGTTCCTATTACCAATCACTCGACCCGCCCTATTTTGCCAAGAACCAGCCGCTGGATGATTTGTCGGAATTGCTCCTCGTGCGCGGAGTGACGCCGGAGATTTTCTGGGGCGGCGTGGCCACCAATCACACGCCCGCGGCTTTTCAAAACAAGTTGGGCCGCGTCGGCCCCGCGTTCGACCGGCCGACCTATGCGATGGGTTTGGAAGAAATTTTCACGCCGCTCTCCAACGGCAAGATCAACATCAACACCGCACCGTTGATGGTGCTCCAGATGATTCCATTTGTGGACGAAGCCATCGCGGCGAAGATCATCGAGCTTCGCGCTGGTCCCGATGGGGCGGAAGCGACGGAAGACGACATGCCCGCAGGGATGCCGGGCGTGCGCGTGGAAGACGTGCTGCGAACCGCCGGCCTGAGCGTCCAAGCTGTTCCCATCGCCGCGCGCGTCTGCACCGCTCGCAGCAGCACCTTCGAGGTCGTCATCGAAGCCGAAGTGGCAGGCTACTCCCGAAAGTTTTACGCCATCCTCGGTCGGAACACTCCCCGCGACGTCCAAATCCTCAGCTTTCACTGGCGCTGAGTCTGGCCGTAAACTTACTCCGTGCACACCGTTGGCCTGCCATCCCAGAGGATGCAGGCCATCACTCCGAGTTGTTCGCGCAGCTGAAACGTTGAAGCGGTTCAAAACGCTTCCGCATCCAACCCCACGCCCACGATGCTGCAGGCTTGAATCACATTCAGGCCCAGCCGTTCGCATTCAGCCAGCACCGCATCGGATTCCGCGCCCGGATTCAGCCACAATTCGTCGCAGCCTTTCGCGGCGATCTCGGGTAGCAGCGGCAGCAAAATTTCCGGCGGCAGATAGACGCTGATTTGTTGCGGGCGCACCGGCACGTCGGTCACCGAGGCGAACGCGGGCAACCCTTCGATGGTTTGCTCGCGCGGATTGACGGGAAAGACCTGGTATCCCTGCTGCCGGAAGGCGCGCACGGCCTTGTTGCCGAATTTCCGGCGGTCGTTTGACGCGCCAATGATCGCGACGGTTTTCACGCTCCTAGTATCGGCCAGGTTTGTTTGACGGCAAGTCGTCGGTTGCTCAACCCGCGAGGGCTGCTTGAACCACTTCTTGTTTTCCTCTCCGGCGGGGATGGACGGCCCGGCTAAATCGCTTGAGTGTTTCCTCCGGGCGCCTAAGACTTCTGGCAAATCGTCCCTTGGTGCATTCGCCAGCGCTGAACAACATGCCGTGCTTTGATGTCATTCCGGTTGCCCTGCGAAGACTGCTCGTGACTCCGGCGATTCTGACGCTGGCTTCGGCAACTGGTTTGGCGGTGGATATTTCCAAACTCCCGCCCGTGGCCGCCCGCCCGGTGGATTTCGTCCGGGACGTTCAGCCCATCTTCTCTCGGCACTGTTATTCCTGTCACGGGCCCGAAAAGCAGAAAGCGGATTTGCGCTGGGACGACAAAACCAGCGCGTTTGGCGCGGGTGATCATGGGCCGCACCTCGTTCCCGGCAAGAGCGCGGAGAGCCGGGTGATTCATCTGGTCGCCGGGTTGGAGCCGGACTCGATGATGCCGCCGAAGGGCGAACCGTTGTCGGCGGAACAAATTGGTTTGCTGCGCGCGTGGATTGATCAAGGCGCGAAATGGCCGGAGTCCGGTGCATCGCCGGAAGCACAGAAGCGAAATCACTGGTCGTTCCAGCCGATCGCACGCCCCGAAGTGCCGCTCGTCAAGAACGCGAAGTGGCCGCGGAACCCGATTGATAACTTCATCGCCGCCAAGCTTGCTGAGAACAAACTCCAGCCTGCGCGCGAAGCTGATCGCCGGACGTTAATTCGCCGGCTCTACTTCGATTTGATTGGCCTGCCGCCGACGCCGGAGGAAGTGCGGGCGTTTGAGCGGGACAAATCGCCCAACGCTTACGAACGGCTCGTGGACAAGCTGCTGGCGTCGCCGCGTTACGGGGAGCGCTGGGCGCGGCATTGGCTCGACGTGGTGCGCTTCGCCGAGACGGACGGGTTTGAGATGAACCAGCCGCGTCCGAACGCGTGGCGCTATCGCGACTACGTCATTCGTGCGTTCAACGAGGACAAGCCTTACGATCAATTCATCCACGAGCAGATCGCCGGCGATGTGCTTGGTGAAGATGTGGCGACCGGTTTCCTCGTCGCCGGGCCGGATGATCTGGTCAAAAGCCCGGACCCAGTGCTAACCGCGAATCAGCGCGCGGACGAATTGCACGACATCATCAGCACCACCAGCAGCGCGTTTCTCGGGCTGACCGTCGGGTGCGCGCGTTGCCACAATCACAAGTTCGATCCGATTCCGCAGACGGATTCCTACGCGCTCAAGGCAGTCTTCGAGGGCGTGAAACATGGCGAGCGAAAGTTGAAGACGCCCGAATCCGAAGCGCGCGAAAAAGAACTGGCGCAAGCCAGGCAGCGCTTGACCGAAGTGGACGTTGCGCTCGCCGAGCTTGAACCGCTGGCGCAGGTGGGCGAAGTGAACACGAACTGGCTGCGTGCGCCGGTGAACGCACGGCAGAATGCCGAACGTTTTGCGCCAGTGTTGGCGAAGCGGCTGCGCTTCACGATCAGCCAAACCACCGATGCCG
>CAYWCK010000322.1:0-1462 GCA_964456685.1 uncultured Bifidobacteriaceae bacterium
CAAATGCGCCGGGCCCGTCGTCCTCGCCACCATGCTCGCCGGTGTGCTCGCGAGCGCGATCCAGAACCGCTTCAACATCGCTTCCGAAGCCCTCACGCCGAACTGGGAAAAGCTCAACCCGGTCGAAGGCTTCAAACGCATTTTCTCCTTTCGCAGCGCCGTGCCGACGTTGGTCTCCATCGTGAAACTCTGTGTCGTCGTGGCGCTGACCTATTCGGAAATCCGCACCATCGTCAACGACCCCATCTTCAGCACTTCCGTGAGCATCGGACGCATGGCGGGCTTCCTGGCGGAAGTCAGCCTCCGCATTTTCCTGCGCGTCAGCATCGCCCTGCTCGTGATCGCCGCGGCCGATTACGGCTACCAATGGTGGCGCACGCACCGCGACTTGATGATGACGAAGGAGGAATTGAAGGAAGAAGCCAAAAGCTCGGAAGGCAATCCGCAGATCAAAGCCGCGCGTCGCAAACGCCGCGCCGTCAGCAAAGCCAAGCAACTCTCCGAAGTCGCCCAGGCCGACGTCGTGGTCACGAACCCGACGCACATCGCCGTGGCGCTGCGTTACGACCGCAAAACCATGCGCGCGCCCAAAGTGGTGGCGAAAGGCATTCGCTTGAACGCACAACAAATCCGCGAACTCGCGCATAAACACCAAGTGCCGATCATGGAAAACAAACCGCTCGCGCGAATGCTCTTCAAACACGCGAAAGTCGGCAGCGAAATCCCCGCGCACCTCTTCGCGGCGGTGGCGGAAGTGCTGGCGTGGGTTTATCGCATGAACCGCTACCGCTACTACGCGGAACAGAATCAGGCGTGAACGCCGGCGGAACTCCGAGTCGGCTGCTTGCCTTAGGTCGCGCGGACTGCTGAGTCCGCGGTCGCTGGCCCAGTTTTCCTCATTCGCGGACTCGTCAGTTCGCATTCCTAAACCACCGTGGCAAGTACATTGCTAAATAGAGCCAGCGGAGTGGCCGACGGAAAAAGCTGCCGCCGCTCGGATTAACAAAACAAGGCTCAAAACAACCTCATGGGCGCACTCAGTGACCGGATGAGAAAGCTGCTTCGCTACGGCGATTTGTGGCTGGTAGTGGCCCTTTTCGGCACGATTCTGGTGCTGATCCTGCCCGTCGCGCCGTTCCTGCTGGACCTGCTTTTGACCGGCAGCATCGCGATGTCGCTGTTGATCCTGCTGGTCATTCTTTACCTCAAGCAACCGGCGGAATTTACCGGGTTTCCCACCCTGCTCCTGTTCATCACCTTGTACCGGCTGGCGCTGAACGTGGCGTCCACCCGGCTGATTTTGCTGGATGGTTATGCCGGGCACATCATCGAGGCGTTTGGAAATTTCGTCGTTCGCGGCAATTACGTGGTCGGCATGGTGGTGTTCCTGATCCTGGTGCTGATCAATTTCATCGTCATCACCAAGGGCGCGGGACGTATCGCGGAAGTAGCGGCGCGGTTC
>CAYWCK010000322.1:1472-6258 GCA_964456685.1 uncultured Bifidobacteriaceae bacterium
GCCCGGCAAGCAGATGGCGATTGATGCCGAACTCAACGCCGGTCTCATCAATGAAGCCGAAGCCCGTGATCGCCGCCGCGCGGTCGAGGAGGAGGCGGACTTTTACGGGGCGATGGACGGCGCGAGCAAGTTCGTCCGCGGCGACGCGATTGCGGCGATTCTCATCACCCTCATCAACATCGTCGGTGGTTTTGCCATCGGCGTGATGCAGAAGAACATGACGATGGCCGAGGCGTTGCAACGCTTCACGATCCTCTCGATCGGTGACGGTCTGGTGTCGCAAATCCCGGCGTTGATCACGTCCACCGCGGCGGGCGTGCTGACGACGCGGGCGGCGTCGAAGAACAATCTCGGCCATGAATTGAGCCGGCAACTGCTGTTTTACCCGCGGGCATTGACGATTCTCGCGGTCATGCTCGGCGTGATGGCGCTCGTGCCCGGCCTGCCTACGCTGCCGTTTCTCACGCTCGCCACCGTGATTGGCATGCTCGCTTACTCGATGAACAAGCACGGCGGCATGCCGGAAATTGGCGCGGAAGCCAAATCTGGCGTCGCGGGCGCGAAGAAGGCCGAGGCCAAAGCCGGCCAGCCCGCCGCAACCCCCGACGAAGCCAAGGCGAAGGATCAAATCGAGTCGCTCCTGATGCTCGACACCTTGCAAATCGAACTAGGCTACGGCTTGGTTTGCCTGGCGGACACGCGGAAGGGCGGGGATTTGCTCGAACGGGTGACGGGTGTGCGACGCAATTTTGCGCAGGACATGGGCGTTTTGATTCCTCCGATCCGGCTGCGGGACAACCTGCAATTGAGCACCAACGAGTATCGATTTCTTCTCAAAGGCAACATGATCGCGCACGGTCAGCTCATGCCCGGGCAATGGCTGGCCATGAACGCCACGAACACCAAAGCCACGCTGAAAGGCGTGCCGACGGTTGAGCCGGTATTTCAACTGCCGGCCACGTGGGTCACGGACGTGGAGCGCAAAAACGCCGAGGCAGCAGGCTTCACGGTGGTGGACGCCGCCTCCGTGCTCGTCACGCACCTGGCCGAAACGGTGCGGCGGCACGCACATGAAATCCTCACCCGGCAGGACGTGCAAGCGTTGCTCGACAATCTCAAGCAAACGCACCCGGCGGTGGTGAACGAACTCATTCCCACGCAGCTCACGGTCGGCCACGTGCAACGGATCCTGCAAAACTTGCTGGCGGAGGGAGTTTCCATCCGCAACCTGGCAGGCATCCTCGAAAAAGTGAGCGATTACGCGGCGTTTACGAAGAATCCGGACGAACTCTCGGAATATGCCCGGCGCGCGCTCGGCCCGCAGATCACGAAGAATTTTCAGACGGAGACCGGGCAGCTGAAGGCCATCACGATGGATCCGAAGCTCGAACAGCAGCTCGCGCAAGGGGTGCGCCAGACGCCGACGGAACTCTCCTTGGTTGTCGAGCCGCGGGTGGCGCAACACGTGATGAGCACGCTTTCACGCCTCGCCCAGCAAATGCTTTCGAGCGGGCAGCAACCCGTGGTGTTGTGCGCGCCGCATTTGCGGCTGGCCTTCCGGCGCTTCTTCGAGTCCACCTTCACCGATCTCGCGGTGTTGTCGTACGCGGAAATTCCTCCGCGGGTGCAGGTGCAAAACGCGGCGGTGATCTCGTCGCCGGAGTAAGCGATGCGACTGCACAAGTTCATCGCGGACGATGCCGCGACGGCGCTCGCGCAGATTCAGGCGAAACTGGGCCCAAACGCCGTGGTGGTGAGCGTAAAGCCTTTGCCCGCCGAGGGAATCAGGGGTTTGCTGGGCGGCCGGCGCCGCATCGAAGTGATTGCCGGCCTGGAAGACCAAGCCGAAGATCAGCCTCCCTCCGGCAGCAGCCATTCAAGCACGTCCCTCCCTTGGGGGCGCGGATTCGGCGTGCCTGGAGCAGCTTACCTTTCTCTATCTGTTTCCGGTAGCCCAAGCGGAACTTCATGGTGGCCAACCGTTGCGCGTCTACAGGAGTGCGGTCTATTACCGACGGAAGCGGAGCGCTTGCAAAGCCAGCTTCAGCAATTGCACGGCACGATTCCTCCCTCCTCACCAGAGGCGGAAGCCTCGTTGGTTCGGGGTGCGTTGACGGCGCGCTGGCGGCCGACGCCGCCGCTGGACGAAGGTGGCCTGCCGCGACCGCACGTTTTTATTGGCCCGCCCGGTTCGGGCAAGACGACGGCGCTTTGCAAGTGGCTGACCCTCGCGGTGCTGACGGAAGCGAAGTCCGCCCAAGTCTGGCGGCTCGATGGCAATTCCGCCAACACAGCGGAATTCCTCACGATTCACTGCGAAATGCTCGGCGTACCGCTGGGACGCTTCTGGTCGCCGTCCCCTGGGCCGGCGGAACTTCTTATGGTGGATTTGCCAGGGGTTGAAATTGGCGACCCAATGGCATTGACCGGATTGGCCGGGCAAATCGCCGGAATCCCCTCCCCCCGGGTTCATCTGGTGCTGAATGCGGCATACGAAACCGCTGCGCTCCTGGAATTTTGCCGCGCCTTTGCGGCTTTTCAGCCGGAAGATCTGATTCTCACCCACGCCGACGAAGCCGCCTCGCTCGTGAAAGTCTGGAATCTGGTGTTCGGCACAAATTGCACCGTGCGCTTCCTCAGCGGCGGGCAAAAAATTCCGGGAGACTTCCGGTGCGCGACACCGGAGCTTTTTCTGCCTGCTTAAATTCCTCCGCAAAAGCGCGGATTCTGCCGGTCAGCATTGGGTTTTATCACACTGGCAAACCTCCTGCTAAACGCTCCTCGGGAATCAATGAAAGCATTAATGATCCTCGGAGCAATCGTCGGATTCATGATCGGAGTGGGGCTGGGACTAGCCACCAACTGCTCCTGGTCCACGACTCTCTGGCGTGCCTGCGCCGCCGCACTGTGGACGGGATTTTTGACCCGCTGGTGGGGAGGAATCTGGCTCAACAGCCTGAAGGACGCTCTCGCAAACCCGCCGGCCGCACCCACTGCCAACAACCCGCCGGCCCCCAAGAACACCAATAAAGTATGAGCACCGCCATCGCTGACGCACCGGCCAAGGCCGTAAGTTCCGAACGCCGGCCCTCGGCCCAGGAACTTTGGCAGCGGTATCACCAGCAAGCCGACACGCACACGGAAAACGCGCTGGTCGAACAATACCTCCCCCTAGTCCGCTCCGCGGTCGGCCGCCTCGCGATGACGCTGCCCGAACATGTGGACGCCGACGACCTCCACAGCGCCGGCCTCGTGGGTCTGCTGCAAGCGCTCCGCAATTACGATCCCTCCTCCGGCACCTCGTTCGAAGGTTACGCCCGCCGCCGCATCCGTGGGGCGATGCTCGACGAATTGCGCCGCATGGATTGGGTGCCCCGCACGATTCACGAAAAAGCCCGCCGCATCCAGGGCGTCATCAGCGAACTGGAACAAAAGCTGGGCCGCACGCCCACCGAGCAGGAGATGGCGCGGGAAATGAAGATTTCGGTTTCCGAATATGATGAGCTGTTGGACGAGATTCGCCCGGCGGCCTTCGTTTGCCTCGATGCCGCGTGTCCTTCCCAAGGCAGCGAGAACAGTTCCCTTTACGACATCGTTCCCAACACGGACGAAGAAGGCCCGGTCGAGGAAGTTTCCAAGCGCGAACTCAAACAGGTCATTTTGAATCGCCTGCAGGAACTGCCCGACATGCAACGCAAGGTGCTGGCGCTTTACTACGGCGAAGATTTGCACCTGCGGGAAATCGCCGAGGTGTTCGGGCTCACGGAGTCGCGTATTTGCCAGATCCATTCGCAAGCCATTCTTTCCATTCGCTCGTACCTGCAACGTTTTGAAGGCGGGCTCGTGGACCGGATGAAATCCCTCAAGCGCGCATGATCATCTTCATTGGCGCATTTATTGTAACGCTGTCCGTCATCGGCGGCTTTCTCTGGGGCGGCGGCCACTTGGGCGCGTTGTTGCACCCCAATGAACTGCTCATCATCGGCGGCGGCGCCATGGGAGCGCTGGTCATCATGTCACCGAAGAAAGTGCTGGTGGACATGGCCAAGGGTCTCCTGCACTGCCTCAAGGGCGCGCCGCACAATCGCGAGTCGTACGAGGAACTGCTCAAGGTGCTTTACGAGTTATTCCTGCTTGGTCGTCGCAATGGCATGATCGCACTGGAAGAGCACGTGCTCGAACCCGAGAAGAGTTCCATCTTCAGAAAATATCCGCGCTTCTCCGGCAATCACCATGCCGTTGAATTTGTCTGCGGCAGCCTGCGCCCGATCATTGACGGCAAGATCAAACCCGACCAGTTGCGCATGCTGCTCGACGTGGAAATTCAGCGCAAGGAAACCGAAGGCCACGCACCCGTGAACGTGCTCACCAAGGCCGGCGACTCCATGCCGGGGTTTGGCATTGTGGCCGCCGTGCTGGGCATCGTGATCACCATGGCCTCCATTTCCGGCCCGATCGAACAAATCGGCGAGCACGTCGCCGCCGCGCTCGTGGGTACATTCCTCGGCATCCTCATCGCGTACGGGTTCATGAATCCGCTCGCGGTGAACCTGGAATATTTTCACGAGGCAGAATTGGATTTCACCAAGTGCATCGCCGCCTGTGTCGTGGGTTTTGCGAACGGCATGGCGCCGATTACGGCAGTGGAGCTGGGACGCCGCGGGCTGGGCACGGACATCCGGCCGTCCGCGGAGGAACTGGAGCAGATGCTCAAGTCCCTCAAGACACAGGGTAAATAGTTTGCGGCCATGAGCAAAAAACACGGTCATCACGGCGGCGCGTGGAA
>CAYWCK010000323.1:0-6243 GCA_964456685.1 uncultured Bifidobacteriaceae bacterium
CCGCGACCTCGATGATCGGCTTCATGGCCGGCGCGGGCATCGTGGTGCGCAACTCAATCATCCTCGTTGACTTCATCGAACAACGCGTCCGCGAAGGCATGCCACTGGCCGAAGCTGTGGTGGACGCGGGCGCCGTGCGCTTCCGCCCGATGCTGCTCACCGCACTTGCCGTCGTCGTCGGCGCGAGCGTGATTCTCGCCGACCCAATTTTTCAGGGCCTCGCCATTTCATTGATGGCTGGGGAAGTGGCCTCGCTTTTGATCAGCCGCATGGCTGTGCCGGTGCTTTACTTCATGGCATCCCAAAAGCGGCTATAGCAATCGGACGACCCGAGTCGCGGCCGCGTTTGCCACTAGACAGACCGGGCAGAGTTGGCCATGGTCCGGACATGAGCCCTTCCGTTGGTGCGAGACGACCGTCTGGGTTTACGCTCATTGAGTTGCTGGTGGTGATCGCCATCATCGCCATTCTCGCCGCGATGCTTCTCCCGGCGCTGAGCAAAGCCAAAGATCGCGCCGTGCGAATTCAATGCGCCAACAATCTGAAACAATGGGGACTGGCGATGAGCATGTATGGTGGCGATTGCGCAGATTATTTTCCCGACAACTCCCTGGGTCGGGACTTGAGCTGGATGTCCCCAAACCTGAACGCGTTTTACAAGGCCTATCTCTACCCGAACAAGCGGGGCACCACCGTCAGCCAGCGCAATCTTAACGACGTCCTGTATTGCCCGACGGACGAATGGCATCGCACCGCGGAAACTTCGATCACGTCGGACAACGTGGCGCAGTTGATCGGCTATTTTTCGATGCCGGCCCGCGAGAACAACAGCGGCAACGATTGGAATTATGCCGCCGCCGGGCTGAGCGGGTGGCACTTCCGGAAAAAATTCGGCGGCAATTACCGCGCGGCGCCGACGATGAGCGACCGCCTCCAGGGAACTGGCAACTGGAGCATCCCGGCGAACAGGGGGCAGTTGACCTGGTCGGGAACTTACAACAACAAGTTTGTCCAATTCGCGAGCCACCGCGGTCCGGCTGGCACGCCCAGCGGTGGGCAGTTCCTATTTGAGGATGGGCACGTGGAATGGTTTCCATTCCGTATCAGCAATGCGCGTGGGTCGATTGATGTCGGCTCCATGATGGGCGGCTGGGTGCTGTTCTACAAAATTCCCAACATCCAGACGAACCTCTAGCTGCCGCCAGAACCGCCGGTTCGCGCGGGAAAGCTCTGCGGAAGCCCGCTCGCTCCCGACCACGATCACGATGCTTGGAGCTTGGAATTTGGAACTCCCGCCGCTTGAATATCCGCAATGATGGCCAAACGTG
The DNA here is from genome assembly GCA_964456685.1 of uncultured Bifidobacteriaceae bacterium. Classification (GTDB taxonomy): domain Bacteria; phylum Verrucomicrobiota; class Verrucomicrobiia; order Limisphaerales; family JADLHS01; genus CAYWCK01. Next base: position 1,329 of record CAYWCK010000323.1, read on the forward strand.
TCATTCCATGTCTCGACGTCCATGACGGCAAAGTCACCCGCGGCGTGCAATTCGGCGTCGCCGAGCAGGGCGGCTTGCGCAACGTCGGTGATCCCGTCGAGCTCGCCCTGCGCTACAACGAACAAGGCGCAGACGAAATGGTGTTCTTCGACATCACCGCCACCGCGCATGGCCGCGGCACGATGGTGGATGTGATCGAGCGCGCCGCGGATCAATGCTTCATGCCGCTCACGGTTGGTGGTGGCATCAAGTCCGTGGACGATATGTACACGATGCTGCGCGCGGGTGCGGACAAGACCAGCATCAACTCCAGCGCCCTCGCGAATCCCGAACTCATTCGGCAGGGCGCGGAAAAATTCGGCAGCCAGTGCATCGTCGTCTCGATTGACGCCAAGAAAACCGGGCCGGACAAATGGGAAGTTTTTTCGCACGGCGGGCGCAAAGCCACCGGCCTCGACGCCGTGGAATGGGCCAAGCGAGCCGTATCCCTCGGCGCGGGCGAGATCGTCCTCAACTCCATTGATGCCGACGGCACGAAAGCCGGATTCGATCTCGTCATCACTCGGCGCATCAGTGAATCGGTGGGCGTACCGGTGGTGGCCAGTGGCGGCGCGGGCAAACTCGAGCACATGGCCGAGGTGCTGCTCGCCGGCAAAGCCGACGCCGTCCTCGCGGCGAGCATTTTCCACTTCGGCGAATACACCGTTGGCGATGTGAAACAGTTTTTGGCGATGCAGAAGATTCCGGTGAGGCTTTGACGCTGCGATCAGAACAAGACGTTCTCAACAAACTGCGCGAGGTGTTCTGGCAGCTTCCGATGCTTGCGGACAACCACAACGAGTTCCCGCGTAAATCGCTCCGGTAGTTGCAGTCGCTGAAACGTGCGTTTCGGTCCGTAGAGCGCCAAAGCGCGAATTGGAACGAAGCTAACACCCATTCCAAGTGATACGAGGTTGATGATGAGGTCAAAATTGTCGAGCTGCATGGTTGGCTCAACTCGCCAGCCTTGCCTTCTGATCCATCCACGCAGCAGTTGCCCCGTATTCGAGTCCTCACCAATCAGCAACCAATTCTGCTTATTCACCCATTGGCTGCGCGCTTTTCGGCTACTCGGCAGTTTGGCGAAGGACTCGGCTGCGCTGGTTGGAGCGATTAGTGTGAAGTCGTCGGCAAACTTGTGAGTGCTCCGAATCGTCCGCGGCAGTCTATTCGGCGGGCAAAGCACTCCGAGGTCGAGTTCATTTGATTCGAGCGCCGACAGGATTCCGCTGCTCGGCTGATGACTTACGCGACAGGAAACTTGCGGTTGCCGCCGCAAGTTCGCGTGGAAAAAGCCAGGCAGGTAAGCAAGCCCGACAGTCCGCGACACGCCGACGCGGATTTCCTTTTTCGCTCCGGCGAATTCTTCACGCAACCTTTGGAGCGATTGCTCCACGTCTCCCAGCAACCTCGCCGATTCGCGATACAGAAACTCTCCCGCCGCCGTCACGCGAACGCTGCGCGTCGTGCGCTCCAGCAAGTCGAGGCCTAGACTGTTCTCCATACCCTGCATCTGACGCGTGATTGCGCTCTGGGTCAGTCCTGCCATCTCTGCCGCCTTCGTAAAGCTGCGGTGCCTCACGACAAGGTGAAACAAATACAACTCGTAAAGATCAAACGGGGCCGTGGCAAGATACTCATGCATAGCTGACATCAGTGTATGCGACTAATGAATTTCACTCAATACCGAAGCCATCCTAAAGTCAGGACGCAGATCAAAAGAAAGGCAAACTATGGCGAACAAAACTGACCGACTGCCGGAAAACGTGCCCGGCTCTTACTACGTGGATTCTTCCTGCATTGATTGCGACATGTGCCGAACGACTGCGCCCGATTTCTTTCGGCGAAATGATGACATTGGGTTCTCGGTAGCTTATCGGCAGCCTGTGACTCCGGAAGAGTTCAAGCAGGCGGAAGAAGCGCGTCTCGGCTGTCCAACCGAATCTATCGGCAACGATGGCGGTGATTAGTTGGGTCTGGCAAACTTGAACTGGGCGGCGTTTCGGATAGAATTCGTCGCCGAACATGACCTGCTTGATTCGAACCCGCATGTTTCCCATCGCGTTGATCTTCGGACCGAACGTCTGTATTGAATCACGGGAGGGCCGTGTTATTTTCGAGCCATGACCGCCGCGCTCAAGAATCTCGCTGCAACCGTGGAGCAACTCCCGGCTAAGGACAGAATTTTTCTCGCCGAACAGTTGCTGGCGTCTTTGGACGAGGCCGATCTTGAAAAGGAATGGGCCGACGAAGCCGTCCGGCGTCGAGATGAAGTGCGGGCGGGAAAAGTGAAACCCGTTCCGGCCGCTGAAGTTTATCGTCGCATCGAACGCCTGCTGGCCAAGTGAGGCACGTGTTTCATCCCGAAGCGGCGGTGGAATTCGAGGAGGCCGTCCAGTTTTACCGGCCGCGCGGACGCACGCTCGGCGACCGATATGCCCGCGAGGTTCGCGCGACCATCGCTCGCATCGTCGGCACTCCCAATCGCTGGCGGATTCTCGAAGAAGATGTTCGCCTCTGCCGCCTGCGCGTGTTTCCGTATGTGGTGCTTTATACGATCGAGCCGGATTACATCCTGATTGTCGCCGTCATGCACGGGAAGCGTCGGCCCGGTTACTGGCGGCATCGGTTGGAGTCATGATGCTGGCGGCTCGCAGCACTTTCAATTTATGAACGACCTCATTCAAACCCGTTGGTTTCCCATTGCCTTGCTCTGCTGCTCGAATGTCTTCATGACGTTTGCGTGGTACGGGCATTTGAAATTCAAAAACAAGCCGCTCGTGCTCGCGATTCTGGCGAGCTGGGGCATCGCGTTCTTTGAATACATCCTCATGGTCCCGGCGAATCGGTGGGGCAATTCGTATCACTCGGCCACACAGCTCAAAATCATTCAGGAAGTCATCACGCTCACCGTGTTTTGCGGTTTTGCCATGATGTATCTCGGCGAGCGCATCCGGTGGAATCACGTCGCGGCGTTTGTCTGCATCCTGGCCGCGGTGGCGTTTACTTTTTTGCCGAAGGAATAGGGGACGCTGCCGTGCGGGCTTTTCCGGTCACGACCCCGAGGCGCCGGTGCTGCTGCGAATCCGAAATTAACAATACGAGACGGCGGGCCCGCGTCTCCGGCTTTTTCGCAGTGGTGATCCACCAAACGGAGAGCCGGCGGTAACCCGGCGGTTGAGATTGGAAGAAACGCCAGGCTTTCTGGTTCGCGCGAAATTGTTTCATCTCACCCGGCGACAAGGAGCGCGGCGCATTTTCAAACGAATAGATCCCGGAGCGTGTTGCTTCGCGGGCGGCAAAAGCCTTCAAGCCAGCCGGGGCCATTCGTCCCGCCCGTTGGAGTTTGCGGGCACGACTGATGTTGAGCTTGCTCCAGATGCTGCGCGGCTTGCGGGGCGTGAAGCGGTGGCAGTAGCTCAGTTCGGCAATGCGCTTCACGATGCCGTCAATCCAGCCGAAGCACAGCGCTTCTTCCACTGCTTCCTCGTAAGTGAGGCCGCCGCGTCCGGAATTCTTTTTGTAGAAGCCCACCCACAACTCCGGCGCGCGCGCATGATGCGCTGCCAACCAGGCGCGAAAGGCGGCGGCGGATTTGAAATACCTGGGCTTCATGCGGCGAGCACCCGGCCGATGTGTTCAATCGTGTTCCAATTGCGCGTGGTGGCGGAGACGCCAAAGAATTTCTCGGCTACCGCGTTGGGATACAGATCCTTTTTGCCGGGACGGCGCACGCTCAAGAGGAACGGTCCGATGAGCCGGCAGAACTGAATCTCCCACGGACCGGTCTCCGGAAAAACCAGCGGCAATTGGGGCGCGGGCTTGGGCGTGCGTTGCAGAATGGTGACGAAACCCTTCACGTCCTTGCCCGTCGGTACGCCTTCAAATGGCGCGGCCGCCAGCAATGCCGCCACATCGCGGGCCGGACAAATCATCAGCTCGGGCGTGAAGGGCAGGTGTCGCAGGATTTCCTGGCGCAGTCGGGCGGTGCTGATGGTGGCGCGCACCACGAATGTGCCCGCGGCGCCGATGTTCACCACTTCCAAGGCCGAGAGCGCCCGCACCAGCTGGCAGGGCTGGAACACCTGATGCCCGCCGACATTGGCGGCGCGAAAAAACACCACGGAGGCCATGCGTCCACTTTGGCAGTCGGCGCGGGCGGCGGCAATTCCGCTCTGGCCGCGATGCAGATTTTCGTGACAGCGCGCCGCTTTCGGTTTTTGCTGCGGCATGACGATGCGCGGAATGCTGTGGGTTCTTCTGGGGTTGCTGCTCGGGCCGGCACGACTAATTGCTGCGGAGCCCTTACCGGGGATTGAATTGATCCAGGACAACCGTTTCCAACGCGGCTTCGTGTTGTGGTCGCCGCAAACCGGTCGCCACGTTGGCTACGGGGAATTAAAGGGCGCGTCGCCCGACGCGAAACCGACGTGGGGCGTCGCGCAGTGGAGCAGCAAGTTTCCGCTCGATCCAGCGCTGGCGAGAGTCTCGAAGGGCGCGATGGTTTGCAGCAACGCGGCGAAAACCATCGCCGTGCGCACGCGCGCAGGAGAACTCACCCTGGCCGTGAACAGCCGCGAGGAATACGGCGCCACCGCCCGCAAGAAAACCGAGCCGTGGGTGCATTTGCTGATCGAGCAGGAATTCGGATCCACCAACCGGCTGGCGGAATTGTCCGCCGTGCCACTGCACGTCGAGGCGCGGCTGTTGCGTTCCACCAATCTCCACCAAGGCGACTACTCAACTGATCGGCATGCGGCGCAGTTTCAGATATTCTTCACCGTGCAGAACCGCAACCGGCAATCGCCCGGCTGCGGCGATCTGCTTTGGTTCGGCGTGCCGATCTACGACAATCGCGACCGCTTCCCGAAGGCGT
>CAYWCK010000324.1:0-6189 GCA_964456685.1 uncultured Bifidobacteriaceae bacterium
GACGGACGGCGAATCGGGCGAACCGAGATTGACCAGCAAAACACCTTTGCTCATGCGCGCGCAGTTTGGCTTGAGTTCAGGTGCTTTTCAACTCGTTCCAACTGATTGTTGCTGACTATCAGGCGGGATTTATCGTGACAATCCAGCCCGGTCGTGGGCTAATTGCAAGCGTTCGCCATTGAACCCGCAGGAAACCATATGCTGCGCCAACTCCCCCGATTGTTGCTCTTCGTCTGGATACTCACCCAACTCCCGACTGCCCACGCTGAACCCACGATCACCTCGCCGCCGCCGGCGGATGGGGCTTCGCCAGCCGGCCCATTCGTCTTCACCTTCAGCGAGGCGATGAATCCGGCGGCAACTACGGTGGATTTTTTTGACATCGACACTTTCCAATCCTGCCCAACCTCACCGAGCTGGAGTCTCGGCAACACCGTCTTGACCTGCACGCCCACCCCCGCATTTTCAATCAATCACCAAATCGTTTGGAGCGCCACTGGTGAAAGTGCCCTGGGTGATCCTCTGGGTGGGACGCCGGGCGGACTGTTCACCACCGGGAGCGGCTCGGGCGGAGGCGGCAGCGGCACTAATGCGATCACGACTTTCTCCATCGGAAAAATTCATCACTACCTGCAAACTTCCAGCGGTTCGCCGACGCTCGATCCAACCACGCCGTACGGTTTTAGCGCGCTCACAGCGCTGGCTTCCAATCGCACCGCCACGAGCGTAACCCTGACCAATCCGACCGGCGCGACTTTCAACCTGTTCCACCTGCCGCCGCCGTCAGCGGAGTTGTTCATTCTCCCGACCAATTTCACGAGCCTGGTCACCTTCGACACGGTGTTTCCGGCCGGGAACTATGGCTTCTTCGTTCAAGCGGCGGCTTCGAATCAATCGGTCTTGGTAAATCTGCCGTCCACCGCCATCCTGCCGCAACCAGCCGCGCCGCACTTGACCAACTACCCGGCGGCCCAGGTCGTGAACCCGAATCAACCCTTCGTACTCGGTTGGGATCCATTCCCGGGCGGCGCAGCGACCAACTACATCTTTGTGGAAATTGGCGAGAGTGGCGTTTACCGATCCCCAGACCCCGGCAAGCCCGGAGCGTTGTCGGGCACGGCGCAGACGTTCACGATCCCCGCCGGCACGTTGCAGCAAAACTCGAACTATTTTTCGAGAATCGGCTTCTACAACCACGCCGGGACCACCAACGCGACCCAAGCCACGGATATTTATCGGGCCACTTTCACCGAGTTCAATCTGGTGACCACCGGCACGAATCGACTCGTGATGACCAACCTGGCCCGGGCCTCCGGGGTGTTCAGTTTTGATGTCCTGTGCAACAACGGGCAAACGGTAACGATCGAATACACGAATATTTTGACAGCCGGACCATGGCCGAAATTGCTGACGACCAACAGCCCGGGCACGAAGATTCACATCGTTTCCACCCAGGCAGTCACCCAGCCGCGCCTGTTTTATCGCGCGCGGAACGGGCAATAGAATCCAGCGGCCTCAGGGCACGAGTTGACCCGCGACCCGTTCGGCGACATTGATGCCGGAAACTATGGAATCGCTGAGAGAAATGCCCTCGCGATAGTGCCCGGCGAGATAGAAACCCGGAGCTTCCTTTTCCACTTGGTTCATCCGGTCGCGGAAGCGTCCGTAACCAACGTTGTATTGGGGAATCGCGTGCGGATAGAGCACGGAGTGTTTGAACACCGGCTGGCCACACACGCCAAGCAAGACCCGCAGATCCTCCGCAACGACTTCATACAATCGCTCCGGCGGCAGCGTCGCCAATTCGGGATAACGCTCGCCCCCCACATAACTCGTGAGCGTGAGATGGCCGGCGGGCGCGCGATTTGGAAAAAGCGATGAGGAAAAGATCGTGCCCAGAATTTTGAACCCTTCGATTTTCGGAATCAGCATTCCAAACCCTGCGCAGGGATGCGGGACATCCTCGCGGCGAAAGCCCAGCACCACACTCGCCACCGGCGGATAGCGGATCTCAGAAAAGAGCGAAAGGTCCACCACGCCTGGGGAGCGCGTCTCTTCCTGCGCGCCGTTTGCCGATCGTGGTCTGTCAGTCCCGCCAACCTCCACCACCAGTTCAGCCAGTTTGGCCGCGGTGCCGCAAAAGATCACGGCGCTGTGTTCGGAAGTCCCGCTGGCAGATATGACGCGCCAACCTTCCGCAGTCCGCACCAGCCTGGTCACCGGTGAATTCAACATCATCGCGTCGCCCAGCTGGGCGGCCAGGGTATCCGGCAGCACCTGCAAACCTTCGTCGAAGGAGAATTTCGGGGCGCGATCCTTCGCCACCTCGCCGCGTTTCTTCCGTTCGCGCGCACCGAAGATCTGGCCCTTGATCATCGAGCCGTAGTTATCCTCCAGCGCCTTCAGCTTGGGAAATGCGTGCGTGACGGAAAGTTTGTAGGGGTCGCCGGCGTAGATGCCCGCGACCAGCGCATCAATGGCGTGATCGAGAAACTCCTGATTGAACCGACGCACCACGAACTGCGCGATGCTCTCCTCAACCCCGTCGCGCCGCGGTTTGATAAAAGGCTCGCGCACTACTGCCAGTTTCGCTTTGAGGGAAAACAATTCCGTGGTGAAGAAACCGAGCGGCTTGGCGGGCATCTCGACCGGGCGACGATACCGCACCACGTAACGCGCTTCGGCTTGCGGCTCGGGATCGAGCCGGCGCGATTGCAAACCAGCGTCGCGAACGAGCTGACCGATCTTTGGCGAAGTCTCGAGCAACGTGTTCGGCCCGAACTCGGCAAGGAATCCGTTCTGGCGAATGGATTGAATCACCCCCCCTACCCGCCCGCTGGCTTCGTACAGCTTCACCGCAACGCCTTTGCGTTTGAGGGAGAACGCGGCGGTCAATCCCGTAATGCCGCCGCCGATAACTGCCACGGTTTTCATGCTTCGCGTGTGATTTCCCACATGGGCACAATTAGCCATACCGCAGTCGCCGGGCAAACGCCGAAATTGCGAACTATCTGCTGTAGCTTGTCACTCCCACCTTTCACGGGACTACCCGCACCCGGAAAAGATTCAGGCTGGCGGCATCGAGGATGTTGGTTGTGCTCGTGAACGGACCGCCGGCCACTACCTCGGGCGTGGCGTCGAACCATTCTGGGTTGTCCAAGTTGGTGCAACTCTGCAGCCGGTAAGCACGACCGGAAAGTGAAGTCCATGTCAATACCACCTGACCGGCATCCACCTGGATGTCGGTGATCAAGGGCCGGGACGCGACCGTGACCAGGAAGGTCTGTTCGGCGGCCACTGGCGGAACACCGTCATCCGTCGCCCGCACGGTGACACTTTGCACGGTATTGGCGTCGGCATCGGTGGGCGTCCAGGTGAACACGCCGTCTGCGGGACCAATGGAGGCCGTCAACGGCGAGCCGGCCGCCAGTTCAAAAGCCAGCGTGTTGGGCGGCCAATCGAAATCCTGCACCTGATTGGTCAGAATTAGCGTCATGCCGGCGTGAATCTTCTGGTCGGCAATCGGAGCGAGCAAGGGGGCGGCGTTAGTTTCGAGCACGACGACCGTGAAGGTCTGGGTTGCGGTCAAACTGGGCAGACCGTCATCCGTCACAATGACGCTGATGACATTCGTCCCCGGCCCCTGGAATTCATCCGGCTGCCAGACAAAAATTCCGTTGGTTGGATTGATTACGGCGTTGGTCGGCGCGCCTGCCAGCGTGAACGAAAGCAAGTTGACCGGCAGGTCGGGATCACTGACCTGATTGGTGAAGGTGAGCACATCGCCCTCCACGATGGTGAAATCCCCAATGGGAGCGAGTTCCGGCGGGGCATTGGTTTCCAGCACCACCACGGCAAAGCTCTGCGTAACACTCAGGCTGGGCGACCCGTCGTCCGCGAGCACGATGGAAATATAATTCGAGCCGGGACCGTCTGCCTCGCTGGTGACCCAAGTCAACACGCCACTCGCCGGCTCCAGCACAGCATTTGTCGGCCCGTCCAGCAGGCTGAAGGTCAACTGATTGGCCGGCTCATCCGCGTCTGCAAACACATTGGTGAAACTCAAGGTTTCACCTTCCACGAGCGTGAAATTGGAAATCGACGCGAGCGTGGGCGGCGAGTTTGTTTCGAGAACGACAACGGTGAAGCTCTGCGTCGCGCTCAGACTGGGAGTGCCGTCGTCGGTTACAATAATCGAGATGAGATTGGTGGTGCCTCCCTGCGACTCGTCGGCCAACCAGGTGAACACGCCGTTGGTGGCATCCACACTGGCGCCAGCCAGCGCCGGCGCCATCGTGAACGTCAGCGTATTCAAGCCGTGATCGGGATCGCTGGCGGAATTGGTAAAAGTGAGTTGTTCCCCTTCAAAAATCACGCGATCCACCAACGGCGCCAGCACGGGCGCACCATTGGTTTCGAGAACAATCACGGTAAACGTCTGCGTTGCGCTCAAGCTGGGAATGCCGTTATCTGCCACGACGATCTGAATCACATTCGTACCCGGCCCGTCCGCCTCTCCGGTCAGCCAGGTGAACTCCCCGCTCTCCGGATTCAACACGGCGTTGGTCGGCCCGTTCAGCAGACTGAAGCTGAGACCATTGGCCGGCAGGTCAAAATCCGCAGCTGAGTTGGTGAAACTAATCAGCTCGCCTTCCGTAATCGTGAAGTCCGCAATCGGCGCCAGCGTCGGCGCAGTGTTCGCCTCCAGCACAACAATGGTCACCAACTGCGTCGCGGTCAGCGACGGGACGCCGTCGTCCGTGACAATGATGCTAAGTTCATTCGTCGTGCCTCCCTGGGTTTCGTCCGGCGTCCAGGCAAACACTCCGTTCATCGGATCGAGACTGACCCCGGATGGCGCATTCTCCAGACTGAAGAGGACCGTCTGCAGCGGCGCTTCCACATCCGTGGCCAGATTGGTAAAGACCAGCGTCGCCCCCTCCAGAATTGTCAGGTTGGTAATCACCGCCAGCACGGGCGCATCGTTCACCGGGTTGATCTCCACCACGAACGAATCAGAGGTGGTGGCCAGACCGTCACTGACGGATACGGTGATGGTCGCAACTCCTGACTGGTCGGCGGCAGGAGTGATGGTGAGTGAACGATTGCTGCCACTGCCCCCCAACGACAAGCCAGCCAGCGGAAGCAGATTGGTATCCGAGCAACTCGCGATCACCGAAAGGCCGGCGGCAGCTGTTTCGAGGTCGCCAACCGTGAAGGCCAGCGGGCCAATCACGACATCTTCGAGATTGGTGACATTGAACAGTGCGCTCAACGACGGGAACTGGTTCACGCTGAAGACTACACTGGCGGTGTTGTTGGCAGTGATCGGATCGATGGTGCTGCAACTTACCGAAGCCAGGTTGGTTTGATTCCCTGCCTGACTGGCAGTGGCCTGAATTTCTGCCGTCACAAACTCGTTGCTCGCCAGGCTGCCAATTGTCCAAGTGATCACACCGCTGTCGTTCGTGATCGCACCTGCCGACACCACTGCGGAATCAAAGATCACTCCGGCGGGTAGCGGATTTGTCACCACCACCGAAGCAGCCGAGTCCGGCCCGTTATTGGTGACACTCAGCGTGAAAACCAGATTGCTGCCGACATTAAGCAATGACGGCAAGACCGTCTGCCCGATGGCCAGCTCGGAAATGGGCGGGTTACTCACGCAACAACTGGCGTTTGAAGTCGTGATGCTCAGTTGCCAGCCTTGGAGGAGATCACCCGTGTCCTGGCTGCCATCGTCCTGCATGTAAAGTGACCAGTTGCCGTTGGGGTTGACACCATTAAAAACAGCCAGCGCGCTGCCATACGCGCCGCCCGGCGCCGGCGATGAGAATGTGTCACCGGTGCCGTAATTCGTCGGCTTGTAAGTTCCCGACGTGATCGCGGCGGTTTCGGAAAGCGTGGTGGCGGCTTCGTCATCGAACGTCAGATTAACGCTGCTGACCGCGTTGCCGCCCCCGGCATCAGAGAGCAGCAGCACGGTCTGTCCGCCCGGACCGACGAGGAGCGCGTCCACATCAGCCGGCCAAGTGTGGTCGAATCCGTTGAGTGCGACGGTAACTTTGCTGACCGTGCCGGTGACGCCGGAAACGGTGAGCGTGGAAGGAAATGGTGTCGCGGCCCCTTTGGTACCGCTGGCGGGAATGGCAATGGTGGTGCTGTTGGTGCGCTGCGTCGTGGCCGCCA
>CAYWCK010000325.1:0-6143 GCA_964456685.1 uncultured Bifidobacteriaceae bacterium
CGAGCACGTGCTGGTCGTCGAGAATGAAGAAGGGCGAAATCATCACCGGCTTGGTCGGCGCGACTTCTTTGCAAGCGGCGGCGACGTCGCGATAGAGCGTGCGAGTCAGTTCGCGTTGCGCGCCCCACATCACGTAGGTTTCGTAGGGCACATAGAATCCTTTGAACGACGGATGATGACCATAACGCTGGTGAACTAGTCGAATTCGCTCGCTCGCCCGCGCCAGCTCCGCGGCGGGATCAGTCTGCACCCACCAATTCGCCATTGCGCCCGTGTCCACGAAGAACTCCAGATGCCGGCGATCCCCTTCGGCGAACAGGTTTTCGGCAGGATCACTTTGGCCGGCCGCCACCGCTGCTCCAAGCCAGGGGCCGTTGAGCACAACGACGCGCATCTTCAGCACTTGGATCGCGTCCAGTTCCGCTGAGTTCAAGTCGAGGCTGGCAGGTTGATTACCGGGGGTGACATACCACAGGCAACCAATCAAGCTCGCTTGCAGGCTTGATCGGAGGTGCGCGCAGCCGCAAACCAGAACGGCCAAAGCGGCGAGCAAACCGAGAATGACCGAAACAGCTGGCGCCGAGACAGGTTTTCTTTTCCGCGCGGCGGGATGGTCAGTGCGCGTCATTTTGCTGACTTGATTGCGGTAGAAGTTTTCCAATCCAAGCGGTAGCCGAAGTCCGATGGTTGAGTGACGAAACTCAAAGACTTGCCAACATTGCTGAGCGGAATCTGACGCAGACGATTTCCTTTTGCGTCCACAGCGCTGAGTGCGCCGACATCGGCCGCAGACCCGGCGAAGTGCTCCAGACTCAATTCAACTTCAAATGCCGGCTGGTCTGGCAGCGGAACTAATTCCAAATGATCGGCGGCCTCGACGAGACGCAGGCCACGACTGGTTCGCACACCACCAAAGTCAATCGCTTGTGCTGCAGTTTCTGGAGCGACCGCACGTCTGCCTGTCGGCGCAGCGTTCATGCTGATCCTCGTGATGTTCGTTTTGCCGTCGTTGAAGTTGCCTTCGACGTGCAGCACCCCGACCCGATACCGTCGCTCCTGGCGCGCGTCGCCAATCAGCCGGTAGCGTGTGCCGCCGCCCTGCGCGTCGTAGAGACCGCACAGAATTTCGTAATCGCCCGGAGGACAATTCTCCGGGAAATGGATTGTCCAATTCGTCCCGGTCATGATCTCACCGCTCCATTTTGTCGTCGGCGTTTCGGGATCGCCGCCGGCGTAAAATTCCGTGTCGGTGTAGCGACCGGGCGTGGGGCGGTTGAAATGGTAAAACACCCGCAATTCTTTTGGCGCTGGTTGCGCAGCCTGCCAACGGACTACCAATCGAAAATCCCGACCACCCAGCGCTTCGAGCCGCTCGGCCGATGGACTGATGGCCAGTGAATCCGCCTCGCCCGCTCGGGCGTTCACGTAACGCGTGCGGCCATTGACGGATTGCTCGACCACTTGACCGCCGATTTTCTCGATGCTGCAAATCACCTGATCCGCTTTCGCAACAAATCCATACGGCGGCAGCACGTGACCTGCGACCTCCCAATCGTTGGTGCTGCGATTGACCCAGGCAGTCGCACCCGAAGCCCAACGGACGACGACACGATGCAAATCGCCACCGGGGTTTTCGACGGCAGTGATTTCGTCACGCGCGACCTTTTCGACGAACGGCTGCATCAGCCAGTATTTGCGCACCGCACCGCGCGGCATCATGGTCAGATCCGCCATCAAGGCATGGCCCGTGAGTATTTCAGCGCTGAGATAATCGTCGCTCTCGATGCCGTGTTCGTCACGCGAGCGACCGCTTTGGTAGCGGTCCGAATAACCCACGCCGTGCAGACTGAAGCGCGTGTGGTTCACGAGATCGAACCACGGCACCTGCTCCCAATCGGCACACGGCAAGATATTGCTGAAGCGTCCGCCGTGCGGCGTGAGCTGCATCAATTGACAATCCGCGCCGTCCAGCCAGCCGATCAACTGGTCGCTCCCGGCCTCGCTGGTGGTCGGGCCATTGTTCATCGCCTTGCGGAGTTGCGCGAACGCCTCGCCCCAGCAGCGGAGCGTTTCCATTTTGGAATGCCAGCGCCCGTCGCCGTCGAAGTAGTCGAACGCGTTGAGCGAAGTCCAGACATCCACGAACGACGCGGTGGGTTTGAGCGCGGGCACGATCAACTTGAGGTTGCGTTGGAGAAACGGCTGCACGTGATCGGGGCGGAACTGCCAAGCCTGCGCGTCGCGACCTTCGTTCAACCAGCCTTTGCGCGGTTGACCGATGCCATCGAAGCTCACGTGTTCGTAGCTGAAGCCGTCGGCATCGGGATAGAAGTCAATGTAGTTGTCGTGCAATCCCCAGAGCGCGCCGGCCCGGGTGCAGGTCTCGCCGAGTTGCCGCATGTCCTCGGCCGTGCCGAGCCCGGGATGCGGCGGAAAAACATCGGGCAGCCGGTAGTCGTAGCCCCAGCGCTGCCAGGCGTGCATGATCACGAGCGAGTTCGTCACGCCGTAATCGAAACAACGTTGGAGCAACTCCGCGTCGCGCCGGTACGTGCCGCCCCACACATCGAACACGAAGCGACCGGTCTTTCGGGCGACAGCCGGCGCGGCCTTTTTGTCGTAGAGCGAGCGGTATTTGATCGCGCAATCCATCGCTCCTTTTCGCCCCGGCACGAAGGTGAATGTCTCTACCGGGTGTGTGTGGAGCGAATAGATGCGCTCCTTGGGATCAACGAGAAAATAGTCGGGCGGCGTGTCGCAGGCTTGCAAAAGGGAAATTCCATTCGCGAAATCGCAACCGACGTGGCTCGTGGAAAGATTGTGGCCGCCGCCGTAGGCTTGGAATTTTTCCGGTCGGACAATCGCGTAGCCGTGGCCGTAATAAACTTTCTCGGCCAACTCGTCGGTCGGGCCGGGTGCGGCGTCGGTAATTCGCGCGTCGCTGGAAAACTTCAGACGCAGACCCGGCCCATCGGCGTAAATTCGGGCGGTGAACGTTGCTGGCGAAGTTTTGAGCGGCAATCGTCGGCCAGCGCGGTCAAATTCCTTCTGCAATCGGAAGTGATGGCGCAGTTCCAGCCGATTCTCCGATTGAGTCGCTTCGACCTTTTCCAGATGTGCGGAGGATTCCCAAACGCCCACGCGTTCGCCTTCCAGACTCAGGTCAATTCCGCGGATGACCACCGCACTGTGCATAGTGCCGAACGCCAGCGCTGCATCCATCAGACCATTGACGCCCGGAGTGATCGCGGCGCGCATGCCGTCAGCCAGCGTGAAAAGGCAAGTCCCTTTCTCTGCGCGCCCGCTGGTCACGGCGGTGCGCGCTTGCGTCGCGCGGCCGTGAAAGTCATCGGTACTCGCCACCGGCGACGCCGCGTCGGCCAGCAGGATGGGATCACCCCAGAATCCAAGATCACACGTGGTGTTCAGCTTCGGCCCGGGATGAATTTCCAATCGCAACTTGATGGTTTGCCCGGCCCAGCGGGATAAATTCGCTTCGCCCGGCAGCCACGTGGTGCTCGCAGTGTGGCGCTCAAATACTTTTTCCTCGCCCACCCACACGCGGAAGGTCGCCCCGTCACTCGATGGTTCGGGTGGATGCACGTCGCGGATGGCGTTGAAAAAGCGGAGTCGCAGCTCCTGCGCCGGCGGCAGCTTGAAATGATACTCTAAAAAGAGCGCGCCCGGGCCTTTGCGATAAGGCGGGTGCACATTGAGCGACGCGCGGGTTTGTCCGCGCGCCATCGAGCCGCGTTGGAAATAGCAGAGTGATTCGGGATCGCTGCCTTCCCATCCGGGCGGCAACGCGTGCATCTCGCCGCCAACCCATTGCCAAACTGGACGGCAGTTCGCGATTTTAGTTAGCGCCACGCTTCCTTTCGCCGGCAGTTCGAAAACTGCATCCGTCTGCCCGGACGACTTGGCGACATTATCAAAGCGCGTTTCAAAAATCCGGACCGCGTGTGCCATGATCGAAGTTGATTTCTGCGACGAACGAAATTCAGCGAATGCGTGGATGGGATACTGCGCTGACAACGCGCCGGGACCGAAGGTGAATTCAAAGCTCTGTTCCGCTGCGCCGTGACCGGGCAGATCAACTGCGATACTGGTTCGCCCCAAGGGACGGCAGGGCGACACCCAACCTGTGAGATTCAATTTGATCCTGAGCGAGTCAGCCGAATGGTTGGTCAACGCGACGCGTACGGATTGCGTCGTTTGGATGGAGCACACCGTTGGTATGTCGCCGATCGTGAGTGTAATCGGCCCTTCCGTTACCTGATGACCGTTGAAGGCCGAACCAGTGACCACGCTCGTCGCCATGACAAGCATCCCGAACCAATGCTGCAGAGAGCCCATGCCGAGAGCTTGGACTGCGCTCATGACTTTGTCACGCCATGCACACAGCATGCGATCGCTTCAGGGCCGATCCAGGCCGCGCGTCAGCCAGGAGAGCGAGAAGCGCACGAAGCGGATCCACTCCCGCCGATGTTTTTCGCCGCCTTCGAAGATCAGTCCGATGTCGCCATCCGGCAGTCGCACCAAGCACGAGTAAGATGCTGGGCCGGCGTGGATGAGTCGTTTAACGGGCCAGGTTTTGCCTTCGTCGTAGCTCAGGCGCACGGTCATGCGCGTGCGGTCCACGACGTTGAACTTCTCGCCGTGGTTATCGGGATTGGAAAACAGCAGCCGACTTTTCTCTCCGTGGCCGCCCAAGCTGTAGCGGAGGATGCTGGCCTGGCACGGGCATTCGTTCAGCGCACGATCCCAGCGGAAGTTCGACCAGGATTGCCCGCCATCCCTACTGGTGGCCACAGCGCGACAGCTCAGGCCCATGTTGCCGCGCGCGTTGAGCATCAGTTTGCCGCCGTTCAACTCCACGACCTGACACTCATCAGACAACTGTGGGACGCGCGGACCGAGCGCCCAAGTCTGCCCGAAGTCGTCGCTATACAGCACCCGCGCGGACCATTCTTCGTCCATCTCCTCGTTCATTACGCCGGTGTAACCGGGAATAATGAGTCGTCCGTTGCGCATCTGAATGCCGATACCCGGACCAAAATTAAAACTGTCGTCGTAGTTGGCGATGCGCGTGGCGAGGTTCAGCGGCGCGGACCAGGTCAGTCCGTTGTCGTGGCTCACAAGTTGCAAGTGCTGGTTGTGCCCCTCGCCGCCTTCGTTGGATTTCTGACAAAGCAGCAGGATGGTTTTGTTGGTGTGATCCACCAGTGGGCACGGATTCATCAATGCCTCCTTGCCCAGACCGCGGAAGAGCGTCTGCGTCGGCAGCCAGGTGCGGCCGCCATCCAAGCTCCGCCGCAACACCATGTCGGTGGGGCTGGCGTCCGCTTGCGATTCCTTGCGCGCTTCGCAGAACGCCAGTAGCGAACCATCCGGCGCGAGCAGCAGCGATGGGATGCGATACGTGTTCACGCCTTCCGCGCCGGCGACAAACACATCATTGAATTCCGGCGAACCGACTTCGGCCTTGGGCGCTTCGCCGCAGACCACCCGAAAACCGATGTCGCTTTGCCTTGCCGTGGGTTGTTCGTGATTGCGACGCGACGAACGACATTGACCGGGCGTGGTGAACCAACTGCCGCCGCGTAACACGCGATGCGGCGCGTACGCCGGTCCGACCGGATCAGTATCCGGCCCGTCGCCGTAAAACCAATGCCAGTCCTGACACCACTCCGAGACGTTGCCACTCATGTCGAACAAGCCCCACGGATTCGGCGGCAGCAAGCCCACCGGACGCGCGTGCCGCTCCGCTGTGAGAAACGCGTTCCCGCGCCACCAAGCGGCATGATTGATCTGCTCGTACGTGGGGTCGTCGCCCCAGTAAAACCGTGTCGTTGTGTCGGCGCGACAGGCGTATTCCCATTGCGCCTCGGTCGGCAGTCGGAACGGGCGACCCGTTTGCGCAGCCAGCTTTTCCACGAACGCCCGCGCGTCGTCCCAGGAAATGAAAACCGCTGGCGTGCGATCGTCGTCACCCGCGCGCTCGCGTCCAGCCCACGGCGACGTGCCCATGACCGCGCGCCACTGTTGTTTCGTCACCTCGGTTCGGCCCATCCAGAAACCGCGCGAGATGTTCACGCGATGCTGTGGCGTTTCCTTGTTCGGATACGCGTCCTGTTCGCCCG
>CAYWCK010000326.1:0-6134 GCA_964456685.1 uncultured Bifidobacteriaceae bacterium
CGCCCATCTTCAGCGAATTCTCCTGCAACTTTTACTTCTCGATCACTTCCAGCACAGACTTGCACATCGCGCTCACAACGGGATTTCCGCCGAACGTGTTGAAGTGAACTTTGCCCGTGAGCGATTGCGCGATCTTGGCCGTCGTCACCACCGCCGCGAGCGGACAGCCGTTGCCGATGCCCTTCGCCATCGTGACAATGTCGGGAACCACGCCCTGGGTTTCGAAGCCCCAGAAATGCGTGCCCGTGCGACCGAACCCCGTCTGCACTTCGTCCGCGATGCACACGCCGCCCGCGGCGCGCACGTAACCGTAAACATCCTTGAGATAGCCCTGCGGAAATTCCACGAAGCCGCCGACGCCTTGAATGGATTCCGCGATGAAACCGGCGACCTTGCCCGGCGTCGCGAAATCAATCACCTCTTTCACGTCGTTCGCGTACTTGCGGCCTGCGTCCGCGTCGTCGTAGCCGTACGGCCCGCGATATGGATACGGCGCGATGGCGTGATGCACGCCGAAGCTGTGCGGCACGTTGTATTTCCACGTGCTGTGCGCCGTGACGCCCATGCCCGACGCGTTGCCGCCGTGATACGCGTTGCGCAACGCGATCATGTCGTAATTCCCCGTTGAAGCGCGCGCCATGAGCAGCGCGAGATCATTCGCCTCTGAACCGGAGTTCACGAAGTAACACACCTTCAGTTCGCCCGGCAGCTTGGACGCGAGTTTCTCCGCGAACGCGGTGACGTTCGGGTGCAAATAAATCGTCGTGGAATGCTGAAGCGTTTCGTTCTGCTGGTTCGCCGCCGCGACCACGTGCGGATGGCAATGGCCCACGCTGATCGTCACGATGCCGCCGAGGCCGTCGAGGTAACGCTTGCCCGCGTCATCCCAGATGTATTGCATTTTCCCCTCCACGAACATGATGGGCTTCTTGTAGTAGAGGAAGATGCCCGGATTCATGAACTGCTTGCGCTGCGCGAGCACTTCGTCGGCGGACGGGCCGGTGTATTTCTTCGGTTGATAGTCGAACGGAGGCAAGGTGGGAGTTTTCATTTCAAAACGCGGATTCGTTTTTGTTGTGGTATTCGGATCACACGCATGGTGAATGTTCCGCGGGCGATGTTCAACGGCGAAAGTGTGGATGGCTCGCCGTAACTGAGCATGAATGCGTCAGGAAGGCATCCCCGACCGGCGGCAAGTTTGGGTGACAACATCCATGTCGTCTTTGACAAATCTCCAAGCGGCGATTACCGGAATGAGAAATGCGCCGCCTGCGAAACAAACCCAAACGAAATACACGCTCCAAACTGGCCAGATGAAATAATCCAGCGGCGCCGTGTCAGGAGTGTTTACCCATGCGTGAATGAATGGAGGATACCAGCCAACACCGTCATCACCGCAGCGGTAAAGGCGACCTGGTGCGAGCAAAGCCCATACTCCGCCAACGCCCAGCAACGAATACGGCAGCAGTGCGATGCAGAATATTATTCGCCTGAAAACAAGCACCTGCTGACCCTATTCCGCTCGTCAAAACGTGTCCAGCATGGATACAGAGGCGTGGGGGCTTCAGACACCGGTGCATTACTGCGAGCTTAACGCAAAGACGCAAAGGCGCAAAGATGCCAAGCATTTCCTAACTTTGCGCCTTGGCATCTTTGCGACTTTGCGTTGAAAACAATTCCCATCTCAACACCGTTCGCACGGACTCAATTTCCTTCCGATCAGATACGCCACGAAGGCAATCGCGAATCCGATGAACCAAGCGTAATTGTAGAGGTGCGCGAGCGAAGCCGGCACTGACTCGGCGTTGAGCACTTTCACCTGCACCAGAAATCCCGGCAAGCTCGGCAACGCGCCCAGCACCAACGCCACGAGCGCTACGATGCTGAAGCCGTTCGTGAAGCGATATTCTCCGTTCGCCTGATACAGCGCCGACACATTCAGCGTGCGCTTGCGCCAAACGAAGTAGTCCGCGATCAAAATCCCGCCGATCGGCCCGAGCAACGCGCTGTAGGCGATCAACCACGTGAAGATGTAACCGTTCGGGTCGGCCACCAGTTTCCACGGCATCATCAAAATGCCAATGACGCCCGTGATGTAACCGCCAATGCGGAACGAAATCTTCTTCGGCGCGAGGTGCGCGAAATCGTTGGCGGGCGAAACCACGTTCGCCGCAATGTTCGTGGCGAGCGTGGCGATGCAGAGAGAAACCATCGCGATGACGAGCACGGCGGGACTATTGAAACGCGTGAGCACATCAACCGGATTCCACAACGTCTCCTTGAAGATGATCGTCGTCGCCGACGTCACGGCCACGCCGATGAACGAATACAGCGCCATCGTCGTCGGCAGTCCGAGCGCCTGCCCGACGACTTGATCGCGCTGCGTTTTCGCGTAGCGCGAGAAGTCCGGGATGTTCAGCGAGAGCGTCGCCCAAAATCCGATCATGCCCGTGAGTGCGGGGAAGAAATAACTCCAGAATTGCCCCGCCTTCGGCTGACCCGCGTCGAATGCGGACGGTTGCGACAGCATCGGACCGAAACCGCCCGCCTCGCGATACGCCCACCACAGGAGCAGCAAGCCGAGCACGATGAGCAGCGGCGCTTTGATGTTCAGCAGAAACCGGATCGTATCAATGCCGCGATAGATCACCCACATATTGATGCCCCAGAAGAACAGGAAGCAGCCGAATTGCGCAAAGCTGATGCCGAGCAACGGCAGCGCCGCGCCCTTGGAAAGCGCCGGAAAAAAGACGGCGAGAATCTTGTAGATCGCATCGCCACCGATCCACGCCTGGATGCCAAACCAACCGCAAGCGACGAGAGCGCGGAGAATTGCCGGCACATTGGCGCCCGCCGTGCCGAACGCCGCACGGCAATAGACCGGAAAAGGAATTCCATATTTCGTCCCGGCATGCGCGTTGAGCACCATCGGCACGAGCACGATGAGGTTGCCGAGAAAAATCGTGAGCACCGCCTGCCACCAGTTCATGCCGCCGCCGATGAGCGAGGACGCCAGCATGTAGGTCGGGATGCACGCGGACATCGAAATCCACAGCGCCGCGAAGCTGAGCATGCCCCACTTGCGCCCGCTGGCCGGCACCGGTGCGAGGTCATCGTTATAGAGCGAACTTTGGGTGAGATCAGCCTCGACGTCAGGCGCGTTGGCCGCGAGGCCGGAGGAAGTGGACATGAGCAGAGTGAAAAGTGCGCCGGCTCGCGCGGCAAGAACTTTTCGTGGCGCAACCCGCGGCAAGGCGCATCTCAATTCTTGTGGGTGAGTTGATGAGGCGAAACTTCTCCCTCACCCCGGCCCTCTCCCGCTGGGAGAGGGAGAACCCTCTGCCGTCCCACTAGAATTCGTTGGACTAGATTTGCAAAACGCGCCGCCAAAAGATCAAGGAGCGCTCCAACACCGTTCCTTCTCCTGCGGGAGAGGGCCAGGGTGAGGGAGAACACGTCGAATACCCCCAACTCCGGTAACAGATTCTTCGAGGCATCTCTAAACAGTCTCAACCCGCCGCAACGATCTTGCGATTAAGCCCAGCGCGCCGAAGCCGACTAAAATCGCGCCGAGCATCAAACCACGCACGCTGCTCGACGCCGCCTTCACTTCGCTGATCTTGAGAGCGAGCTGCAAGTCAGCTTCGCGATCAACCGCCACGGAACGCTTGAAGGTCAGCACACGTCCCTGTTCGGGAATGTTAGCGCGGATGGCGCTCGCACTGCTCACGGCGGCGTCCTGTTGCTGAATCAATTTTTCCGCAAGCCGCATGGAGGCCGCGTTGTCATCGGCCGAATTGCGATCAATGATCGCCTTCGCGTCCTGCTGCGAATAGTTCAGCTCCTTCACGCCGCGCAAATCGCGAAAGCGCGCGCCCAGCGCCGCAGTGTCGCCCGCCGTGGCCGCCTGACGCACGTTCAGCCCCACGAGCGCTTGCTGCAATTTCAGGTTGTGCAACTGCACGCGCGCGTCTTCGTTGAACGCATTGTCGTGCGTGCTCAAGCCGTAAGCCGATTGAAACGCACGCCGCGCCTGCTGCGGATCGCCGCCCGCCAGGGCGGAATTGCCAAACGCCAGCATCTGCTCCGCCTCCTGCGTTTTGCCGCGCTGCAACGCTACTTCGCCGGCGAGATATTTTTCCAGATCGAGCGCCGCCGTCACGGGCGCGACCTCCTCCTCGCTCAACTGCAACGTGCCCTTCCAATCCTTCACCTGCCACTTCTCATTCAAGTGCACGCGCCACGCGATGTTCTCCAGCGGCAAATCGAATTTCGGCGCGAACAATTGCAGATCGAGCGCGGGCGAACCCGGTTGCCCAATCTGGCTGCTGTAGAAAATCTCCACCGGCGTCGCCTGCCCGGCGCGCGATTGCGGTTCGAGCGGAATCAAGATCTTATCGCCCTCGCGCCACGGCCAGACGCCGTTTTGATTCACGAACGCGAACCAGAAATTCGCCTTCGCGGGCAGCGTCAGCGCCAACAATCGTTTGTCGCGAGGCAGCAATTCCAGTCGCACCTGAGTGAGCATGATGCCGTCGTCGGAAATCACTGAGGTCAGATTGATGTTGTTGACGCGCGCCGCGAGCAGCTTGGCGGCCTCGTGCCGATCCAGCTTCAACGCCAGGTTGAAATCCGGTTCGACGAGGCGGTAGGTGAAGTTCGCGGAGGCCGACTGAAGATTTGCGAGCAACGCGCGCGGGATGCTCTGCCACTCGGTCGGTTGCAGCGCCGCGGGCGCGTCGTCCACCCGCACCTGCAAGCGCCCGCCCGCCTGCACCGTCACGAAGCCGCGCTGCAAATTCACGTCCGCCGCACGCACGCCGCGCAGCGCCGTCCCCGGCGATTGATTCGCGACGAGCGTCTGGTAATTCACCGACAGGAGGAATTGCCCGATCACGCGCCGCTGCAATTTCACCTCCCATTGCTGCATTCCGTTCGTCGCCGCGCCGGCCACTTGCAGAAAGTCCGCCAGTTGTTCGCTCGCGAACCGCACGCTCTCCGCATCCGCCGGCAACCACACGCGCAACGTCTTCAGCCCGGTGTTCTCGATTTGATATTGGAGGTTCGCCGCGACCTTCACCTGCGCCTCGCTTACGGTCGCATGTTGCAGGCTCGTCACCTGAATCCACGCGTCCACCTGCTCGATCTTGAGCGCGAGCTGCCACGGCGATTGCAAAACGCGAAAGGCCAGCACGCCCTTCTGCCGGATGCCTGACTTTTGCGGGTCGAGCTGCGAAACGCCCTCAAGCGTCGTCGCCTGCAATTGCATCCCCTGCTCCGGCACGACCACCAACGTGCCCTGCTGCTTGCTCGCTTCGCGCAACGCGAGCTGCGGCACGTTCCAATTCGCGGCGCTCTTCACCCCCGCGCCCGCGAGGTTGATGGCAAATTGTTGTCGCCCCTCGGTTTTGCCTTTGAGGTTGAGCGTAATTACGCGGCCGGCGTCGGATTTCAACTCCGTCCAATGACTCAACGCGCTGCCGCTGATGGATTCCACATCGAAGCCGTCCGGCATCACGAAGCTTAGCTTGAAAATGCCGGCGCGCGTGATGTCCACGGTGAGACTCGCCGCGAGCACCGTGCGATCTTCACCCAGTGAAAGTGTGTTTTGCATCTCGACCCGCACGTCCGGCTCAACCGGCGATGCCTTCAAAGCCACCGCGGCTTTACTGTCGGCGTAACGAAACGCGCGCCGCACCGTCAGGCCGTTGATTTGGTTAGCAAGCGCTGCGGTCGTGCTCGCGGGAAAATCCTCCAGGTTAATAGGCGTGCAGTTCTCCACGTTGACATTGTCGAGCTGTACTTCCGTGCCAGTGGCGACGCCGAGCAAACCGATCTGCCCGGCCGCGCCTTCGACGCTCAGCAAGCCGACGCTATGCTCGAACGGCAGCGGGCCGGTGGCGACTTGCGAGCGCACCAGCAACGCGAAGGGCCGCGACTGCGCCGGGCTCAAAGTTACGCGCAGCTTTCGCGCGTCCGGATCGAAGCGCCAGACGGAAACGAGCGCGGGCCTCTTCTCGGCGACGCTCGCATCCAGCACATCCGTGATCGTCGCGCCGCGCGGTACATCGAAGACCAGTTCCGTCAACTCGCCCTGCGCCGGCCTCACCGACACCAGATGCGCGCCTTCAATC
>CAYWCK010000327.1:0-6114 GCA_964456685.1 uncultured Bifidobacteriaceae bacterium
GCATCCCTACACTCGTGCGCTGGTGGACAGCGTGCCGAAAATCAACCGGGGCGCGGAACGTCTGAGCACGATTCCCGGCAACGTTCCGCGTATTGGAAGTTTTCCGAGCGGCTGCCGCTTTGCGCCGCGTTGTTCGATCGCCAAGCCGGAATGTTCAGCGAAAATGCCTGAACTGTTTGAAGTCGAACCGGGCCGTCTGGTGCGCTGCCCCTTTTGGAAACCGGCATGAATCTCCTCGAAGTCCAAAACTTGAAAGTTCACTTCCCGGTGAAAAGCGGAGTGTTCAGCCGCGCGCGCGAGTTTGTGCGGGCGGTGGACGATGTGAGTTTTAGCATCGCTCCCGGAGAAACGCTCGGGTTGGTGGGCGAGAGCGGTTGCGGCAAGACGACGTTGGGCCGCGCCATTGTCCGACTGGTTGAGCCGACCGCGGGGAACGTCCTGCTCGCGGGTGAAGACTTGACCCAGATGAAAGAAGCGGAGTTGCGCCCACGGCGGCGGAAATTGCAGATGATCTTCCAGGATCCGTTCAGCTCGCTCAATCCGCGGCTCACGGTGGAGGACATAATCGGTGAACCGCTCGACCTTCATCAGTTGGCGGAGAGTAAATCCGCGCGGGCGGCGCGCGTGGCGGATTTATTGCACGCCGTGGGCCTGGATGCAGCGTATGCGCAGCGGTATCCGCACGAATTTAGCGGCGGACAGCGGCAACGCATCGGCATCGCGCGGGCGCTGGCGGTCGAGCCGAGGTTGATTGTTTGTGACGAGCCCGTCAGCGCGCTGGATGTGTCGGTGCAGGCGCAGATCATCAATTTGCTCCAGGATTTACAGCAGCAACACGGCCTGGCCTATTTGTTCATCGCCCATGATCTCGCGGTGGTGGAACACATCAGCCACCGGGTGATGGTGATGTATCTTGGCAGGATCGTGGAACTGGGCGAAGCGCGGGAGGTTATTCGCGCGCCCAAGCATCCCTACACGCAAGCGCTGATTTCTGCGGTGCCGGAATTGGACCCGGAGTCGAAGCGAACTCGGATCGTGCTGGGCGGGGAGGTGCCGTCGCCCCTACATCCGCCCGAAGGTTGTCCTTTTCATCCGCGGTGTCCGCGTGCGGAATTGCCGCGGTGCGCCCAAGAGCCGCCGTTATTCCGGGAAGTCAGGCCGCGGCACCACACCAGTTGTCATTTCGCTGGTTGAACGGCGGGAGTTTCGTGTGGGGTGGTGGTGAAATCATGTTCCGCCGACCGCTTGTTGTCCGTGGTCAGCAGCAAGCGATACATGACGCCCGGCGCAAGTGGGTCCGGGGTGGCGCCCTTGACCTTGGGCCACAAACCCCGGATGCGCTCTCCGTAGGAGAAGGAGCCGGTTAGCATGGAATTGGAGGACGTCGTGAGTTCCCAAAGTGGATGGGCGTATTTGTTGGTGGCGATTTCGGCCGCGATCACCACCTTGAGACTTGTCAGGCGCAAATGCGGGTCCAAACTGAAGACCACGGGCGGCCCGAGGTCCGTGCTGGAGCGACTCCGAGGCCGCCGCGCGTCCTTCAGCCAGGGGCTCACGCGATACGAGATTTGAATAGGCTGCTCGGTGAGGTAGTCCCTATTTAAGTAAATACTCAGACCGGCCAGCGCAAGAATCGTGAGGAAGATCAAAACGGTTTTCGTGCGCGACATAATGGTTGATGGACGGCGTCCGCCGCCAGATATTCGATGCGCCGGAGGTTAGAGGGTTTGAAACCTTTCCGCCACGGGAAACGTCCGAAATGAAACTAATGAAATTGCATTCAGCGTACCAGCAGAGGGAACGGTCGTTTTTTCTACCGGGTGTCGTCCGCCAAGGGTTTACTTTGATTGAACTGCTCGTGGTGATCGCCATCATCGCCATCCTGGCCTCGATGCTTCTTCCGGCGCTCTCACGTGCCAAGGAGTCTGCTTTTCGCATCCGCTGCGCCAATAACCTCCATCAGCTCGGGCTTGCCTTGCAAATGTACGCCGACGACTACAACGGTGGATTCCCGCCCCGCACCAACGCCTATCGCTGGCCGACCACGTTGCAGGATGGCTACAAAGATTTGGGCATCTTGGTTTGCGCCACCGATCTGGCCCGGGGCACGCCTCCCACCGACACCAGCTCTCCCACGCTGCCGGATCGCTCCCCGCGCAGTTACATCATCAACGGCTGGAATGATTTCTTCTGGCATTCCACCGGGAACCCGGACACCAGCGCCTACAACGGCCTGTCCATGAAGGAAACCAGCATTCCCAAACCGAGCGACACCGTCACTTTCGGTGAGAAGAAAAATATCCCCGCGCCGCCGCCGGAAGTCCGCATTTCGATGCACTATTTCATGGACCTGACGGAAGGGAAGGGCAACGACGCGGATCAGGTCGAGCGCGGGTGTCATTCAACGCCCCGCGCGGGCTCGCTGAGCAAATCGGGCGGCTCGAATTATGCGTTTGCCGATGGCAGCGCCCGCTTCATGAAGTACGGCAAAGAAGTCTGGCCGTTGAATCTTTGGGCGGTGGCGGAAGAGGATCGGAAGAACTTCGCTTTCCAGCCTTGAAGCCAGACGGGGTGCGGCTTTGCCGCTCCACTTTTTGGGGACGCCGGGCTTTTCGGCTTGCAGTCAGTTGGCCGAGTTGAAACGTTCCGTTCATGTTCAGACGGCTCTGCTTGGGGAACACTGAAGCAAAATCCTTCGCCTTATTCGCTCTTCGGATCGCCCTCGCGGCGTTATTCGCCGGCCAGGCGCACGGGCAATCTTGGAATCCTCTCGCGGATTTGACCCGCCCACATGATGCCCAGAGCCGCCGCGAGTCCAGCAGCAATCCCGATCTCAAGAGCAACGGCGACTCCCGCGTGATCAAGGAGGGCGAGACGATCGTGTTGGCGGAGTTGACCGGCCCGGGCGCGATCACGCACATCTGGAATACCGTGGCGTCATTGGATCCGTTTTACAGCCGCTCGCTGGTATTGCGGATCTATTGGGACGGTATGGAGAAACCTAGCGTAGAGGTGCCACTGGGGGATTTCTTCGGCGTCGGCCATGGCGCGGTCGCGAACTTTCATTCGCTGCCGGTGAGCGTTTCATCGTATGGCCGCTCCCGCACCTGCTGGTGGCGCATGCCGTTTCGGAAAAGCGCCAAGGTCACGCTGACGAACGAGCGGCACGGATTCGGGGAACTGGAAGTGTATTACTACGTGGATTGGGAGAAGCTGCCTAGTTTGCCGGACGACTCGCTCTATTTCCACGCCCGCTATCGGCAGGAGTTTCCCGCCAAGCCCGGCGACTACACGATCCTCGAAACCAAAGGCCGTGGCCATTACGTCGGCACGGTCTTCTCCGTGCAACAGTTCACGAACGGCTGGTTTGGTGAGGGCGACGACCGCTTCTTTATTGATGGCGAAGCGCTGCCTTCCCTGCGCGGCACGGGCACGGAGGATTATTTCAACGACTCCTGGGGC
Organism: uncultured Bifidobacteriaceae bacterium; assembly: GCA_964456685.1. Classification (GTDB taxonomy): domain Bacteria; phylum Verrucomicrobiota; class Verrucomicrobiia; order Limisphaerales; family JADLHS01; genus CAYWCK01. The sequence goes on from CAYWCK010000327.1 coordinate 3,463, forward strand.
TTCCGTCCTTTCACCGCACCCGCGCACGGCGTTACGCTTTACGAGGGCGTGTTCGCCGGCGACCGCGTTTCGGCGTATCGCTGGCACCTGGCCGATCCGATCCACTTCGCCAATTCGCTGAAGTTCACCATCGAACATCGCGGCAGTCGCGTGACGGATGAAGGAAAGAAAATCTCCTCCTCGGGTGAAAGGCCGGATTGGGTCAGCTCCGCCGCATTCTGGTACCAGACGCCGCCAGTGGCTGGCGAGGAACCGCTGCCACCAGCCACGAATCGCGTGGCGCCGTACCGCGTGCTGGCAGCCAAGAACCTGACCTGCCGTGCGGAACCAGCCGCCAAGTTGAAGCTCGAGGACGAAGGTCTCACGTATGAACCGGGCACACCGGAGGCGCGGATTGAATTCGATTTCGACGTGGCCGAGTCGGGCCGCTACCAAATATCCGCGGTGCTGATCATGTCGCTGTCCAGTTCTCGTTATCAACCTGTGCTCGATGGACGACCTGTCGGCCCGGAACTCGATCTCTGTGTGTTGGAAGAAGATTGGACCTGGTTCAGTCTCGATCTCCACGACTTGGCTGCCGGCAAGCACACGCTCAAATTCATCGGGCGCGGCGCTTCACCGCATCAGCGAACCATGGCCCCGCCGCGTTTCGCCTTCGGTTTGAACTCGCTCGTGTTGCTCCGGCTTGAGGACTTAACCGCACCCAAGTGAAGGTTGATCCGCCATTGAGCGAAGTCGTGCGGTACGGAAACATTTATTTGCCGGCAGACAGCGAAAGCTAATCGCGAAACTGAAAAGCGAAGAGATCTGCCCGCGTCAGGCGGAAGGTGAGGCGAACCGGTGATCCCGTCTGGGCCGCGAGCTTGGCCTTCGAGCGCCATTGAACTCGCTCTCGGATGTGGTCGCCGGTCACGGGCACGCAATCGTCGGGCGACAGTCCGGGAATCGGATTGCCCGCCGCGTCCAGCAGGCCCACGCGCAGACTCCCGCCGGGTTGCACGGCGACGTTCAATTCGAGACGGCGACCCTGGAACTGAAAGGGCGGCGTAGTAAAAACCCCCGCGTTTTCGCCGGCTTGCACGGAAACATAACCATCTTCACGCAGCACGGCCCGGCTGTAGCGCCGGCGGTTGGCCGGTTGGGTCATCAAATCGAGATTGGCCTGCTCATGCTTGAGCGGCGCGCCGCTGTAGTAATGCCATAACTCTTCATGCCCGTGGATAATCCCTTGTCCTAGGTAAAGGCTGCCGCTGTCGAACTCGCCCGGATTTCCCCGCGCGATGAAGGGGATGCGGGGATCCGGGAAACGCCAATGCACGCCGTCGCGGCTGACGGCCAGGTGGATCTCCAGCGTATCACTTTGGTGATCATAAACGCTTGGGAACATCAGGTAGGCATTGGCGGCTCCGGCGTACTTGATGGCGGCGGGATTGTAGAGGTCGCGGGCCGGTTCGTTTTCCAGGACCAGTTGTGGCGGTTCAAAGCGGGTAAAGTCCCGACTCACCGTCCGTCCGAGCGCCCGACCGCGACCGCTCACCCGGCCATACAAGACATAGGCATTCACGCCCGCATCCCAAAACGCGGAGTACTGGCTGTCCGCAAAGACGTCGCAAATGGGTGCCGGCAGGCGCGTCCAATGCAGACCATCCGGTGACGTCATCCCGGCGATCCGATAGGGCGGTTGGCGTTGCGCGAACATGCCTTGCGAAACGCATTTGTAGCGCGCCTCCGGGGCCGCCGCCGGATCGAGAAACACCCCCGCGCCATGGACACGCGAAAACGCTCCACTCGGCCCGATTTCCCGGAACAGGATGTTATTGCGCGGACTGCCGTGATACGGGAACAGGTTGAGCGTGGGCTTGGTCCAGTGGCGACCGTCCACGGACTCGGCATAGCAGAAGGAAGTGTCGTTGGTGGTGGGCCAGCCTTCCACATCGTAACACTCGTACCACATGCGGAACTTCCCTTGCGCTTGCAGCACGGAAAACCAGTTCAGCGAGGCATTCTCCCAAGGCTTGTCTGCCTCCAGGATTCGCTCTCCGGTCTTGCGGGCGGGATGCAGCCGCAGGGACACATTGGTCGCATAGCCAAAAAACAGATCGTCGAGGAAAAGCTGTTTCTCCTTGCCCACCGCGATGACATTGGTCGCCGCCCACGCTCCGAACGGAGCGAGCAGAGTTGCGAGGCTGAACCCGATCGCGACCAGGAATGCGTGGAAGCGAATTCGATGGGTGGTTGGCATTGGCAAAGATTCCTTCACTTCAACACCGCTTGCACCATGGCATCCGCCAGGGCCTTCATTCCCCGGTCCCCCGGATGTGCGGCGACGCCATCATGGCTGAACAACCGCTCCGACCGCGCGACGTTGGCGGGCTCGCGCGCAATGGGGCCAGCATCCACGAAGCGGACGTTGGCTTCCGCGGCAGCCTCTTTCAGAAGCCGGTCTTTGGTGGCGTCGGGCCAGAAAGAACTCCGCACGACAACCAGCGGATGGCGCTTCGCCATGGCACAACGCAGGATGCTCATCACTCCGGCTTTGAATTTTGCCTTCGCGTCCTCGGAATCCAGCGCCGGCACGTTTTCGCCGATGGCCAGTACCACCAAGTCGGGATCGAAGGCGAAGAGGTCCTTCAGTTCTCCGTCCACATCGTA
>CAYWCK010000328.1:0-6093 GCA_964456685.1 uncultured Bifidobacteriaceae bacterium
AGCACGAAATAGAGGAACCAATCACGCGCATCCATCTTGAAACGGCCGGTCCCCGCGTAGCGATAGAGCAAGGACGAAGGGGAAGGATCGGGGACAAAAAAGTCTGGGTTCACGATGTTGGCGGTATCGAGGATGTAGCTGCCACCTCCGTTGGTGACCCAGCGGAAGTAATTCACGCTTACCATGTCCGTCGCGTTTGTTTTCAACGCAGCGGAAAACGCCGGGCCTCCGCTTCCGTTCTTCAGACGCAAGGTTTGGAGCGGGAACAAACCGGTTGCCGCGTTTGCCACATCGCTTGGATCCACAATCCCAGGCGGTCCGTAGTCCGGCAGCACGACGGTGAGATTGGTGCCGCCGGTGTAGGAACTGATGGTATTGCGTGGATGGGTAATGCTCAAAGTGCGTGTGCCCGGCTCCACGTCCTCAAATTGGAACTGCGCATTGGGCGCGGGCGGGTTGGCGTTCGTGACCGACAGACTCGGCAGGGTAAGAGATTTGGTGGCGGGATAAGTCGTCAAGCTGGCGATGCCGCCAGAAGTCAGATCGGTGATTGGGACAACGGCTGATTCTGTTCCAGCAACCGCAACCACTCGCTGTCGGATGAGGTCAGCCGGATCAACTTGCACCTCGCCATAGACATCATAGGCCTTCTTCCGCACAAACAAGTCCAGTTCGTATTCATGACCTGAACTCAGGCGTAACCCGAGCGCATGATATGGCGAAGCTGGGAACGGCGCAGTATCGGGGTTGTTCTTGAACGGCCACCCGTGCCTGAGTGTTTCGCCGGTGGTGACATCGTGGATCCTGCATTCGCTGCCGAAGTATTCAGACAGCATCGGCGCTTCGACGCCGTAAACGCCGGGCAGAACTTTCACCACAGCTTCACCCGAGTCATCGGTATCGAACATCGTCATGCGATAGGGCGGCTTCAGTTGGTTGGTCACGGCGGATTCGTTGAACACCAGCAAACCCACCGACGTGCGGGCGTAGGCAGGTCGATTGGTGATGATGCCATTCGTCCCGGCCACGGGGAGTTCTCCCATCCCGTCCGCTGAATGGAAACGCACGCGGACGGTTGCGGGCTCGGGTTGAATCGTCATCGGCCCGGGAAATGGCATGCCGGGATAAACATCCACGGTGGAACTGCCGGTGAACGTGGCATCGAAGCGGCCCGTGGTGTAGAACGCGCCGGATTTGATCGCCGCCGATTGGACCAATCCCGTGATCGCGACTTCGTATCTTCCCGGAAGCAGGCCCGGCACAAAAGCCGTCGCAAACGGCGGTGGTGGTCCGGGCGGATCAAAGAGAAAGCTCGTCACGGTGCGGCTGATCCCCTCGGTGCTGCTGTTCGTGAATCCAGTCACGCGCACCACCAACCCGGTCATCATGGATTGATTGAGGTATTGTGAATCGAGCGCCACGCCAAACGGAACCGAGATTGCGTTCATCGTCATGGTGACGTTGTTGCTCAAAGTGTCATTGCTTCCGGGCAGGAAAATGTTGGTTGACGGGGTGTAACCAAATTTCCGGGCAACGGCGCGCCAGGCGATCCCGGGCAACCCGTTGAATTGCGCCTTGCCATCCGTGCCCGTGGTGCCGACGCGCGGCGGCAGCAGCACATAATTGGTGTCACTGGGATCAACTCCTTCGAGATCGACATACACATTTTGCAGCGGCGAGTTCGATGTTCCGACCGGTCCGAGAGTGGGATCAAAACCCCGCACCTCCACATTCATCGTCTGCGGAATCGGCTTCAGCAAGGCCACCGCGAGATGAGGCGCGTGCATCGCTCTTCGAGCGGAGGTGTAGGACTCCCAACCGGCACGCCGCGGGCTGACGTTGGTTTCGTTCACCGTGATCTCGTAGTGCCCGTTTGTCGCGCCGAAGAGTGTCGCGCGACCGTCACTATCCGTTACCAGCGTGAAATTGCCCACCGGCGTGAGATCACTTGGACCGGAATACTGGGTCAGCTTCACCGTCACCCCGCTGAGACGCAGCCCCGATTTCACGCACGAAACCTCCGTCACAATCTTGAAGCGGGTTGGATCGCTTGGTAACCGCATCAGCGGGAAACTGCGTATCAACTTCGAGTCCGCCGCGAACGTATCGTTCGTTTGCCCCGCCGTGTAACCCGGATGCGTCGCGCGTATTTGGTAGCTGCCAGCCGGAATGTTGGTGACCGCATAAAGGCCGAAGACATCGACGGCAGTGGTGAATTCAGGCGTTCCATCAGCCGGCAGCGCATCCAGCGTCACCGCCGCTCCCTCCAACCCCGCGAAGGTCGTGGCGTCATAAACGCGTCCCCGCACCTCTGCCGCTTGTGCGACACCAATTAACAATGTTAGCGCCGTCGTTGCTGCACGAAACAACACGGCCAAGGGGACTGAAGGCGTGTTCATAATTCTGAGATGCTTGACTAATAGCACCCCAGAACAATTCGCGGAACAGTAAATTTGTTAAATTTCGGAGCTGGCGCCACCTCACCCGAGCCGTGTGATGGCACCAACCAACGCCTCACGCAATTGGACATGTGGAAGAACCGCGACACGAACAAAGTCGGCCTGTATCGTTTGCCAAAGCACCTCGACGAAAAATTCGCCCGGCTGCACCTCGAACGCATCGGCGTGAAGCTGACGAAGCATTCGAAGAAACAAGCAGATTACCTCGGCGTGCCGGTCGATAGACCATACAAGCCGGAGCACTATCGCTATTGAGTGAATTCAAATCTGAAACACACAACGCAAACCGAGAAATCCGTTCGTCTTGCGTATTTCAGGCCTCAAGTTAAGACTTCATGAGATGAAACAAAAGCTCGCGGCAACGACTATGCTCATAGTCACATTGGGAGTGACGCGCGAGGTAGCCGCTGAAACCAACATCGCCCACCGGTTGGTAGAAAGAGCTTCAGCGACCATTCAGCGCTTTGAAACTAACGCAACAGAATGGGAAGCACGCGTAACGTTCCCGGGGAATCCCAATGGTTACCGAGTCAGTGTGATTAAGGACGGAGAAACCGCCCGTTTTCGAGGGTTTATCGAGCCAAAGGATTCCAAAGCGATTCCCATTTTTAATCTGACAGAAGTGTCAAACATCTGGTACGTCGTAGAGCCCGAAACCCGAGTAAGATGCCGGCCATGGGAGCACTTCTTCCAATCTGCAATTTCAGAGTTGATGTTGGAAGCGGCAGAGCTTCGATTTGTCCTGGATTCCACTGCTTTCGCATTCGCAGAAGTCGAACGGACTAACGGATCGAGTATCCTTTTTCGCGAGAGACTGGATCAGGCAGAGTCAAATAGCCTCGCGTCGGTTTTGGCAGAGGTGGCCACAGTCCCGCCGAATCTGACGCCGCACCGTGACAAGCGCCTTGCTTTGCAGGCACGCTTCTTACAGCGCGCTTTGGCAGAAGGCGTGTCTTTTAGTGTTAATCGAGATGGCGGCTTCATTGACGGCTGGGAAACTCAACGCCACAAAATCGAGATCGAACACTTCCACTGGCTGCCCAGCACACCCACAAGCAGATTGCGGGTAAGCGGAACGAATTGGGTGGACAGAGTTGCTCCATTTCGCAGTGCAGACTGGGATCGTTGCGTATTGGTGGCTCACGATCCATCGGCAGAAGCCTCGCGAATCAACCCGCGATTGGGGGTTCTGCGGCTTGATAATGGTTTGGTCACGCGTGTTCCAATCCCGACACTCGGAACTGTTTGGGGAGAATTTTTAAGCGATAGGAAGACTGCGGTAGTGGTGCATCAAGATATTGCTGGCTCAATGGCGCTGAGCCTCGTGAATTTAAGCACTGCGGAAGTAACCCCTCTCGACGTTGCCTTGAATGGAACACTCATTGGAATGCCGGTGTTGTCTCCGGATCAGCAAACGATTGCGATTCTGTTTCGTCCACAGAACGCAAGTAGTGTCGTGGAATTTCAGATGCTCTTGGTTGACATCAAGAAGAAAACCGCGAAAACGCTTGGGAAGCCTGGTCGCTTGGGCGCTCCCTACTCCTGGCTTCCTGACGGAAGCGGCATTGTCCTGAAAAGATTTCTTCCTGCGAAGTCTGACGATATCGAACGGCGAGTTGTCTGTTTTCTCCGCATGGACGGAACACTAACCGACCTCATTGCAGGAGATGATCCGTTAGTTATACCTCATTTGAAATGCGTCCTGTTCGAGGGAAGCAGCCGGGATTGGTTCACTTGCAACCTATCGGGATTGAATCCGGTAAAATTTGCAGACGGGATGAAAGGATGGGGAAACCCTGCAATTTCACCGAATGGCAAAGAAATGCTTTGGGTGCGTTTTGTCAAAGGCGAGTTGCCTCAACTCCATCGGTTCGAATTCGGGAACAAGAATGGGGAGCTGGCTACTAAATCACCTGGCTTCACCAGCATGCCGGTTTGGTGAAACGTATTTGTCGTTTGAAGTCACCACGCTCGAAGACACGCTCGGCACGGGCGAAACTGGCGAATCTCAATTGACCACTTCCACCGCATCGCCTTGGCGAACGATGCCTTCCACCAGCACGGCTGCGTAAACGCCAGCCATGCCTTCGTGCGCTTGCGTGATGCGTTTCAGAACGGTTGGATTTGATTCGCCCGTGTCGGGATCGAACGTGATTAACGCACAGCGACCATCTCGTTGAAGAATCGAAATGACCGCGGTCGCGCCGATGCGCAATGATCGGCCCACCAGACCGTCTTCCGCAAAACCATCGGAGTTGTTTAAGTCCAAATTGATGTTCGCCCGGAATCGCCGAGCATCCACGGGCCCGCCGATTTCAGCGGCGAGTTGCTGAGCCGTTTGCACCGAAATGAGCGAAACCGGACGGCAATCGGTGAGCGCCCGGTCGGAGCGGAGCAGAGTCAACTCGGGCGCGCCGTGAACGCCGTCCCGTAATTTTTGGATCAATGCGGGATCGTCAATTGCCAGCGATTCACCGGTGGGCAATTCGACATCCACCATGAAATCTGCCGCGTCGCCCGGTGCGGTGGTCAGCCCCAAACCGGGCGCGAGCGCCTCGGCCTCAGTGAGATTGGCCGGCTGCGTGGCTTTTTCCGGATGACGAAAGCGTGGCTGGCAGCGCAGGAGATTCCGCTGTTCGCGCGCGGTGAGATAGGGAAATCCCTTCGGGCTGGCCGAACTGTGGAATGCGAAAATGCGGTCGCCGTGGATTCCGGCAAAGCCGAGAAACGCCTGCGCCACCGCCTCGCCGCGCATGCTTTTGACCGGGTAACGCCAGAGGCTGTCCACTTTTCCGATGATGCTCATGCTGATAATGGGTTCGGTTGCTGCGCTGGGAACGCCGCAACTGTATGCGCTGAGCGAACGCGTTGACAAGTCGGTTGCAGCTCGTTGGCATCAACGCGACGCTGACGCCCCAGCTTCCCAAGACAAAGTTCGGTTGTCCCGGCATGGTGGTCGAGTGGACTTATCAGCCGGAACATTACGGGCATCCCGTCACTTCGCTGGATGAAATTGGGCGGCGATTGACACGCGGAGTTACCGGGTGTCACACTCGGCCAACATGAAATCGCCAGCCATTACCGCGCGATCCAACCGTCGAGCGTTTCTCCACACTATCCTCGCCGCCGGGGTTGCACCCTTGTTTGTGCCGGCGCATTTGCTGGGGGCGGGCGGGCGGACTTCCCCCTCAAACAAGATCACGCTCGGCGTCCTCGGCGCGGGCGACCAGGGCAAGACGGACCTGCGTGCGTTTCTCCGCCATGACGATGTGCGGGTGACGGCGGTGTGCGACGTCAACCAGCGAAATATCGAGGGCGCCAAACAACTTGTCGCGGCGCAATACGGCAGCGCGGACCTGAAAGTGTTCCGCGATTTTCGCGAGTTCAACGCGGATGCTGGCATTGATGCCGTGCTGATGGCCCTGCCAGTGCATTGGCACAGCATTCCTTCGGTGGATGCCGTGTTGCACGGCAAGCATATCTATCATGAGAAGCCGATGGCGCTGTCGTTCGAGGAGGCGCGGTGTGTGCGGGCGGCGGTGCGCAAGAAAGGCGTCGTGTTTCAGTTCGGCACGCAGCAGCGTTCCGATCCGAAGTTTCGCTGGGCCTGCGAACTGGCGTTGAACGGCCGGCT
>CAYWCK010000329.1:0-6089 GCA_964456685.1 uncultured Bifidobacteriaceae bacterium
CAGAATCACGCCGAGCGCGATCCATTGGCAGCGCACGGGCCGAAAGCCGAGCAGGAACAGCAGGCCATAGCCGAGGCCGATCTGCGAAAGCGTGTCTTCAAACGTCCAGTTGGTCAGACCGGCGCCCGTGGAACGCAGGAACACGCCGAGCAAAATCAGGAGCAAGGCCCGCCACCACGCGTGCAGCGACATCAGACCGAACGATTGCCCGCGCGCCTGCCGGCTGGCGATGGAAAATGGAAGCGCCACGCCGACGAGAAACGAGAACGACGGTTGAATCAAATCGTGTAACACGCAGCCCACCCAGGCGACATGGCTTTGCTGGTCGGCCAGGAAGGCCCAAATCTTTGAGTCGGGCAAAGCGCGGGAGACGCGGCTGAAGTGCAGCACTTCGGCCATCATCAGAAACATCACGAAACCGCGATAGGCATCAATCGAAGCGAAACGCGACGGAGGCGCGGCGGCGGTGGTGGATTCGGGGGATTTCATTTGGGAGGGGTCGATTAGTAATCACTTGTCGCGTTGCGGGTCGGCTTTCGGATTCGCGGTGGGCAATTGAGCGCCGACCTTTTGTCGCCACGCATGCAGCTTCTCGCGCAGCGCCTTGGTTTTCTCCGGCAGTTTCGCGGCCAGATCGGTTTGTTCGCTGAGGTCCTCGCGCAAATTGTAAAGCTCCACGTGCTCGTCCTCGAAAAACTCAATCAATTTGAAATCACCTTCGCGAACCGCGCTGTACGGCGTCGCGCCGCCGGGGTGATAATGCGGGTAATGCCAGTAGATTGCGTCGCGCTTCAAACCACTGCTTTGGCGCAGCAACGGCACCAAACTTTCGCCGTCGAGGGCGGATTTGTTCTGAATGGTCGCACCGCAAATCTCCGCGATGGTCGGAAAATAATCCGGCGTGATCACGGGCGTGTCGCAAACACCGCCAGGTTTGGTGACGCCCGGCCATTTGACGAAGAGCGGCACGCGCACGCCGCCTTCGTAGGCTGAGCCTTTCCCGGCGCGCAACGGCCGATTGCTCGTCACCTGATTCAGAATCAGCCCGCCGTTGTCCGAGGTGAAGACGATCACCGTGTTGTCGGCCAGACCGAGTTCGTCAAGCTTCGCCAGCAGCCGTCCGACGCTGTCATCCACGCTCTCGACCAGCGCGGCGTATTTGGCGTTGTGCTGCGGATTCTTCGCGTCGGCTTTCGCTTCGTACTTGGCGACGACGTTGGACTTGCCCATCAGCGGCGTGTGAACGGCGTAGTGCGGAAAGTAAATGTAGAACGGTCGGGCCTTGTTCCGCTCGATGAACTTGAGCGCTTCATCGGTCAGCCGGTCGGAGAGGAATTCGCCTTTCGGGCCGTCGCTCAGCGTAGGAATGCCATAGGGGGAAAAATAATTTGGCGGCTGACCTTTGTCGCAGCCGCCGATGTTTTCATCAAAGCCTTGTTTGTCGGCAAAGAAATTCGGCCCGCCAAGATGCCATTTGCCGATGCTCGCCGTTGCGTAACCGATCTGCTTGAGCGTTTCCGCGATGGTGGTTTCTTCGAGCGGCAGATGCATCGTCCAGTCGGGCACTTTGAGTTTCGCGTACGGCCGCACGTGCCCGGCGATCCAGTCCGTGAGATGCAACCGCGCTGGATATTTTCCCGTCATCACAGACGCGCGCGTCGGCGAGCAGACCGTGCAAGCCGAGTAGGCCTGCGTGAACTTCATGCCCTGACGGGCGAGCCGGTCAATGTTCGGCGTCTCGTAAAAGTTTGAACCCTGGCAGCCGAGGTCCGTCCAGCCCATGTCGTCCACGAGGATAAAGATCGCATTTGGCTTCTGATTGGCCGCCGGTGCCGACTGAAACGCGACTGCGGTAAGCAGCGTGAACAAAAACAACGCGACGCGACGGCCGAGGCTTGTCATGCGATCACTTTGGCGATTGGACGCAGCCACGCCAATCATCTTTTTTCGAAACGCTCCGAAGCGAACTCAGTAGAGCTTAACTCGTGCGTAGCTGATGGTGAGCGGCGAACCTGTTCGCGGTCCGAGCATTTCCAAATACCGCGACGGCGGCGAGCCACCGCGCACGGTGGTGGTGAAGTATTGACCAAAGGTTTTTTCCAACGGAATCGTCGCCGGAGCGGTGAACTGGCCGCCGGGCAAAATCTCGCGCACGCAATTCACGCCCTTGCCCGTGCCACCGGCATAGTAGGCGACAAACAATCTTTTCTCCGGCGTGAACTGGAAGCGCGCGCCCGAGCCGATCACGCCCGGTTTGTCGTCGGTGGATTCTTCGATGGTTTTGCGCAAGGCGACTTTCCCGTCGCGCACGATGGCATAATTCAGACTGTGCCGTTGCTTCGCGTCCGGGAAAAACTTGGCACGCAGCCGCTCATCAATTGCCCGCTCGCTCCAAGCGATGTGCACATCGCCGTTGTCCGCCACGAACAAGTCGCCCGGCGAAACCCAGCCGCACGTCTTATCGCAACTGGCGATCTCGAGCCATTCAGCAAAGGGTTGCTTCGTGATGTCCGGCGTCCAGGTGAAGAACAGGCGACGGAAATCGTAATCCCACTGCTGGCCGGTCAACTCGCGCTTGAACTCGCGCCAGGCCTTGTACGGCTCAACGACATCGCTGACGCCGCAGAAATAGACCGCGCGATTTTTCAATTGCACATTCGGATAGCAGACGCGGATCGGCTCTGGCTTGTCGTACTCCGCGCCCCACGGCCACTTGAGTTGGCCCTGCGCACTCCATTTGCCCTGTCGATCCAGGAAAGACCATTCGGCATGCGTGTAGCCGATGTTGTTGAACAGAATCAACTCCCCTGCCCCGCCGTCGGCCGCGAAGCTGCGATAGGAATGTTCACGAAACTCCGGCTTGCCTTGCCACACCGGCAGCAGCGACTTCGGTGCGGCGGTGGCGTTGCTCGCTTTGAATTCGAAAATCTCCGGTCGCGCCGGCCCGCCGTTCGGCTCCTCGCCGTGGCCGAGCGTCGGATTCGCCGAGACGAAGACGCTGCCGTTTTGAAACGCCGCCATGGGCGACGGTTCGCGCGTGCGGCCATCGGCATCGAGCCAGACTTGCTGCCAGCCTTTCGCTCCGCGCTCGAAGAGCATCCAGCGGCAATTCGTCAGCGGCTTCGCCCCGGCAACTGTTTCGAGACCGGCAGCGAATACACGTTTGCCCACGCGCACCAGACTCGTCGAGCCGTGACACCACATTGGCCCGGCGCCGTTGTTGGCGTTAGTGTAGGAGTAAACGTCCTCCTCGACTTCAACGACGGGTTTGAGTTCGGCAGCGTGCAGCACTATGGCCGAGGTCAGCAACAAGGTGGGCAGTAGCAATTTTATTTTCACAAACCTCTCATCGCGGGTGGTGGGGACGCGTTCCACCCACGTCCCAAACTTTTCCGGAGGAGAAAAGGGACGCGGGTGGAACGCGTCCCTACCGGACAAAATTCCGACGATCACTTCACGACCGGACGAAGCACGACGCTCCGGTACTTGATGCCCGTGTGGTCTCCCTGCAGATAAATCGGGCCGGGCCGCGATTGATCGGACCACAAGGCCCCACCCGTGCAGCCGTCGAGCGGTGCGTTGTCAATGATGAGCTTGCCGTTCAACTTCACCGTGGCGTGCCGCTGTACCAGCGTGATGTCGAGCGTCTGCCATTCGCCGGGTGGCTTTTCCGCGGCGACGCTGGGCGTGATGCGGCCGTAGATCGCGCCGAGGTTGTGGCAATCCACCGGGTGACCGAAACTATCCTGCACCTGCACTTCATAAATGCCGCGCAAGTAAATGCCGCTGTTCTGGCCCTTGCCGATGTTCACTTCGACGGTCAGATTGAAGTCCTCAAACTCACGAACCGTGCGCAGGTTGCCGTAAGACTTGTGCTGCCCCGGCGTCTGCACGGGATCATTCACCAGCAAACCTTCGCGCACGGACCAACCGTTCGCGGCACCGGCGTCCGTTAATTTCCAGCCGTCAAGATTCTTACCGTTGAACAATTGAATCGGCTCGCCAAAACGAACCTGCGCCAAGTCCGGCGCCGGCGGCGGTGGCGGAATGCGCACGCCGCCAAAGTTCTCATGCCCGGCGCTCATACCATCCCGGGCCGGCCGCGACAACTGGCCGCGCAATTCGGCCCCGTCCAAGGTGGCAGTGAGCATCACCGGCCGCATCAGCTTGCGGATCACCTTGCCGTCCGCATCGCGCACGTCTTCGTTTTCCAGCCGCAATGCAAAGAGCTTTTCGCCATCCACCCAAACGCGCGATTGCGGCTCAGGACTACCGCCCATCCAGAGCAGCGTGCCCACGAGCGAGCCCGCGTCTTGTTTCACCTCCAGCCAACCGGCGCCGCCACCGGCCGGATCGATGGCCCATTGGCCGATGAAGGGGCTGGACGCCGCGTGCACTTCCGGCACGAGCACGGAACCGAGGAGGACGAGGGAGCCGAGATAGATTAATTTTTTCATGGCAGGTAAATTTCCAAAAGCGACCTGATTATGCACAACTGGACGCCGAGGGCACGCCATTCATTCGGAAAATTTATCGGCGTGACAATCCAGCGGTCCACACGCATAAAGGCGGCCATGGAAAACCTCTTCGGGGCGCGCCGGCTTTCTTTGCTGCTTGCCGCCAGTGCGCTCGCGTTTTGTTGCTGTTCCGCCGGGGGAGCTGACTCGCCCTTTGCCTTTCGCGAAATCAGTCCAGCCTCGCTGCAACTAACTGAGAATGGGAAGCCCGTTTTCGTTTACAACTTTGGCGGCATCCTCGCCAGCAACGCGCCCGAAGCAACTCGCCGCTCCACTTATTTGCATCCCGTTTATGCGCCGGACGGCACCGTGTTGACCGATGATTTCAATCCGAACCATCCGCATCACCGCGGCATTTTCTGGGCGTGGGAAGTCGTCACCTACGACGGCAAAACCAACGACGTCTGGACCGTGAAAGGTTTCCGGCAAAAGTTCGTCCGCTGGCAGGCGCAGGAAACCAGCGCGAACTCCGCGCGACTGGCGATTGAAAACGGCTGGTACACCGGCGACCGCAAATTCGTGAAGGAGGACGTGGACATCGTCATCCATCCGGCTGCCGATCAGCGGCGGGAATTGGATTTCACGCTCCGCTTCGAAGCGCTCGACAAGCCGGTAACCATTGTCGGCACTCCGGCTTCCAAGAAGGGCTATGGCGGCTTTGCCTTTCGCACCGCGCCGCGCGATGGCGGCCCGGCGAAGACCACGATTCGCACCGATGCTGGCATTCAGAAAGAGGATGGCGTCATGGCCCGACATCCGTGGGCGGAAATCCTCGGATCATTTCAAGGCAAGCGCGAATTGATCCGCATCGAGGACGACGCTAGCAATCCAGGCTTCCCGAAAAACGGCTGGCTGCTGCGACACGGCTTCGCGCTGATGAATGTTTCCTATCCCGGACTCGAGCCGCTCGTCCTTGAGCCGGGCAAACCGCTGGTGTTGAAATACCGCGTCATCTTGACCTCGCTCGGCGCGGGCGAAGGCGCGGCCATCACCTTGCCCAGCCGCGGCATTTGCGCTCATCGCGGCGCGTCAGCGACGCATCCGGAGAACACGATTCCGGCTTTTAAGGAAGCCGCTCGGCTTGGAGCGCACATGATCGAGTTCGACGTCTGGTTGACCAAGGACGGCGAACCGGTCGTGATGCACGACGCCACGGTGGATCGCACCACTGAGGGACACGGCAAAATCCGTGACTTCGCACTCGCAGAAATCAAACAGCTCGATGCCGGGCGCTGGAAATCACCTGAGTTTGCTGGTGTCCGCGTCCCGACACTCAGCGAAGCGCTCGCCGTCATGCCGGAGAATTGCTGGTTGAACGTCCATCTGAAGGAAGGCTCGGAAGCGGCGCGCAAAACCGCCGCCGCGCTCGCGCGAGCCGGGCGCACGCGGCAGGCATTTCTCGCGTGCACCCAGGAAGCCGCCGCCGCCGCGCGAGCCGTGTCACCGGAGTTGCGCATTTGCAACATGAGCCGACAAGGCACGCCGGCCGCTTACGTGGACCTTACCATCAAGTTGCAGACCGATTTCATTCAACTATCCAGCACCAAACTGCCCGCCGAACTGAGCAAGTGG